>JAUNBF010000006.1 GCA_030527185.1 Planctomycetia bacterium
CTAGAGCGAGCGGCGATCAACGGCGACGGGAGGGGGAACGCCACCCCCCATCCGCTTCAAAAACTCCCGTTCAAACATTTCCCTTTCCTCCTTCCTCCCCTATCTTCCGTTCAACCCCTTTTTCTTCCATCTGAACCATCTCTCCCAAAACATCCAGAACCGCAGCCCTTCTTTCCGAATCCAACGACCGCAACAGACCCCATATTTCCTGCTCAATATTCAACCTGCCCCCATTCCTACCCCCCGATGGGGTTAGACTTTCAGAAAAGCCGTAAAAACAAGAGGTTTCCCGTAGTGCTTCCAGTCCCGTACCGACCACTCTTACACCGTCGCCATGAAACACTACCAGATAATGACCAAAGGCCGCAACCTCAAGGGGATTGAAGAAGCCACGACCCTTTTCTCCAACATCACTTTTTCCACCCCTTCCGAACTCGCCCAAAAACAACGGGGGCATAAACGGGGGTATGACGGGGGTATAAATAGGGGTGCGCAATGCGTTGCAAAGAATTGCAAGGAAAAGAACGAATCTTCGCAAGTGCTTGAAAATGGGGAACTTGTGCGCATAAAAAACCCGGTTTGCGTTTCTTTGCAAACCGGGTTTACGGAGGACATGGGATTCGAACCCACAACCGGTTATCCCGGCAACTGATTTCGAGTCAGCCTGCTAGCCATTCGCGTATCCTCCAAAGGTGAAGATAGTTTATCAGATTACGAAATTTTAACAAGGAGGGGGATGGAGAAAATCAGGATTCCAAAACATCCTTTTCGCGAGCGGAGGACATGGTTTCGACCTCTTTTTCGTATTTCTTAATCAAATCCTGTATCTCTTCTTTGGCAGCATCGCGGTCATTTTCGGAGAACAGTTTTTCTTTCTCACCCTTCTCAACCGCTTTGATTCCATCTCGGCGGATATTTCGCAAGGCCACTTTGGTCTCTTCCGAAAGTTCGCCGATACGGGCTACCAATTTACGTCGCGTTTCCGTGGAGAGGGCGGGGACGTTCAGTCGGATGACTTTGCCGTCATTTTGTGGTGTAAAACCTAAATCGCTGTTGATGATAGCTTTTTCAATATCTTTCATGGTCGATGGGTCGTAGGGACGAATCACAATCTGCGTCGGTTCGGGGCAACCCACACTGGCTAATTGTTTCAACGGAACTTGAGAACCGTAAGCCTGAATCTTCAACGAATCGACCAGGCCGGGGTTGGCACGACCGGTACGGATACCTGCCAGGTTCTGTTTCAGACGTGCCACGGCTTTTTCCATTCGCTCTTCCACATCCAATAAAATCTCGTCGGTCATCCATCCTTCTCCTTACGTTGATTTTTACTCTATTTTTTTCGGAATGTTATGAAATTCCACCGTCTCAGGAATGGCTGGAAATCAGCGTTCCCACATCCTTTCCCAAAACAGCCGCTTCGATGTTGCCGGGAACTCGGTAATTGAACACACGAATCGGCATGTCGTACTCCATACATTTGGTGACTGCGCCCTGATCCATGATTCGCAGGTGCTGCGACAGAAATTCCTCGTAGGAGAGCCGTGGATAAAACAGTGCGTTGGCATCTTTTTCCGGGTCGCTGGAATAGACACCTTCCACACGGGTGGCCTTGAGAAGAATATTGGCATCAAGTTCCAAAGAACGCTGTGCCGCAGCGGTATCGGTAGTCACAAAAGGGCTTCCTGTTCCCGCAGCCAGAATGATGACACGTCCTTTTTCCAGGTGACGCATCGCGCGACGCCGGATATATGGTTCCGCCACACCATCCATCTTGATGGCGGTCATGACACGCGTCGAACAACCTTGGGATTCCAACGCATCCTGCAACGCCAACGCATTCATCACCGTGGCCAACATTCCCATGTAGTGTGCCGTTGCTTCATGGATATGGGAGGCCTGGGAAGTAAATTGGGCACCACGTAGGATGTTACCGCCGCCCAGAACCAATGCCAACTGAAGCCCTGACTGCATGGCCTGATGAACCTGGTTGGCTACGGAGACCACGGAATCCATCGCAATTCCCCGGCCTCCTTCAGGTGCCAGAGCTTCTCCTGAAATTTTCAACAGAACACGTTTATATGCCGAGGTCATGATACGATTCCCTGATTTCATCCTGAAAAATGACGATTAAAAACGACTTCCCAAACGACGACGAAGAATTTTCAGTCATTCCTGAAAGGATTCATGAAATTCGCCCCCTCTGCCGTGAAAAAGCTCGGAAGAACTTTCCCACGGCAGATTCGGAGAAAGGAGAACGACTATTTCTTGCCCAACATCCAGTGGATGAATTTCTGGATTTTCAAACCGGATTTTTCCGCAAACTGGCCCACGGTCAACTCCGCTTCTTTCACAAACGGCTGGCTCAGCAGGCATTTCTGTGCCAGGAAAGCTCCCATTTTACCATCCAGAATCTTCTGTTTGATATTTTCCGGCTTCTTCGCGTTGGCCGGGTCGGCTTCCATCAGTTCCGTCTGAATCCGACGTTCATTTTCGATGATGGCCGGGTCAATATCGTCTTTGTCCAGACCTTCGGGACGCATCGCGGCAATGTGCATACAAATGTCACGTCCCACTTCCTCGCAACCCTCCTCCAAAAGGAGCAACACGGCCGATTTCCGGTCATGGTGCAGATACTGGGAGGCTTTGCCATCCACTTTCACATAACGATTGACACGAAAGACTTCCCGAATGCGGTTGAAAAGTTCTTCCAACTGGCTCTGCAACGTACCTTCCCGGCTGGGGGATTTCTGAGCCATCAACGTTTCCACCGAATCAAAGAGGGGATTCGCTGCCACGACGGCGGCAATGTCATCCGCCAACTGCAAAAAATCGGGGTTTGAAGCCACGGGGGCGCTTTCGCAGAGCAATTCCACCATGCCGATACTTCCATCCTGGCGGGCAATGGCAATCACCCCTTCTTCCGTGCTTCGTTCGGCACTCTTTTCCGACATTTTAGCCAAACCCTTCTTCCGAAGGATTTCCATGGCCAACGCCTCGTCCCCTTCCGCCTCGGTCAGAGCACGTTTGCAATCCATCATCGGAAGTCCCGTCTTTTCACGAAATGCTTTTACCGCAGCCGCTGTAATTTCTGCCATATTGAATCTCCTTACTGATATGAGTTGTTTTTTGAAAAAAATTCCGACGCCATTCATCGGGATAGCCGTCGGAAATAAGGGAGTGCCTTCGCAGGAAGAGGGATGAAAGGAGCAATCCTTTCAGGAGGTATGGGGGACTCTCCCTGCAAAGGCATGAGGAACCATTTTTATTCGGCAGCTTTCGCTTCAACAGCCTTCTTGCCCAACAATACCGAGTCGGCCAGATAGCTGATAATCAGTTCGATCGAACGGATACTGTCGTCATTCCCAGGAATGGGGAGGTCGATCTGATCGGGGTCGCAGTTCGTGTCAATCAGGGCAATCGTCGTGATATTTTTCTTCTGGGCTTCCAAAACCGCATTTTTTTCTTTTTTCGGGTCCACAATGACCAGCACTTCCGGGTCGCGGTTCAAGGTTCGCAAACCGTTCAAGTTGCGGTACATCTTGCGATATTCCCGGTTCAAAGACGACTGCATCTTCTTGGAATAAAGCGAAAATTCGTCACTCTCACGCAGCGCTTCCAACTCTTCCAGACGCCCCAGACGATTCCGAATCGTGCGGGCATTGGTCAACGTTCCCCCCAGCCAACGTTCGCTGACAAACGGCATTCCACATCGGGTAGCCTGACGTTCGATAATTTCCGTCGCCTGGCGTTTGGTTCCCACAAACAGAACCAGACTTCCCGACGCGACGACCTGCTGCAAATATTTACGGGCACGCAGCAAACCACGAATCGTTTCACGGACGTTGATCACGTGAATCTGATTGTGACGACCATAAATATAAGGTCGCATTTTGGGGTTCCAACGACTGGCACGGTGTCCGTAATGGACGCCCGCTTCGATCAAATCCTGCACGAGAATGGATGACATAGTAAGCTCCTCTCAAAATTGAGTCACACCAGACAGGTCTTTTTCACGCGACCCATCGTTGTCCGGCGTTAAATTCATCGGCTTCCAAAAAATCTGCCCATGAGCCGTCCATTGACAGATTCGCAAATTATAACAGATTTTTCGATTTGGTCAAGTGGCGTGAAAAGATTCCCCGGGTCTCCTTTACATTCCCGTAAAATTCGGTATATTTCCCAAAAGATAGGTTTGAAAAAGAGACCCCTCCACTTTTCAGACAGCAAAATGGAAATTTCCGCTCAAAAAACAACAAGAAAGGGAGTAACATGACATTTTCCGCTCGAATGGCTCAGGAAATCCTGCGAAAAAAGTCGCCGGTTTTGGTCGGATTGGACCCACGTTGGAATTCTCTCCCGGAAATCTTGCGGCGGAATGTGGATGAAACCGACCTCCCTGCCGTGGCGGAAGTCTTTCGGACGTTCTCCTGCCGGATTCTCGATGTCGTCGCTCCCCACGTCGCTTGCGTCAAGCCACAACTCGCTTTTTTTGAGGCGATTGGCCCGGCAGGGACGCTCGTTCTGGCGGAGGTTATCCAGTACGCCCGAAAAAAAGGACTCCTCGTGATTCTTGATGGAAAACGGAACGATATTGGTTCTACCGCAGCCGGTTACGCAACCGCCTACCTCGGAAAAGATTCTCCCTGGGGTGGGGATGCCTTGACCGTCAGTCCCTATCTCGGCGAAGACAGTCTTCAGCCTTTTGTCGACGCGGCGGAAAAAAGGGAGGCTGGAATCTTTGTCCTGGTGAAAACTTCCAATCCCGGCGGTGGAATGTTGCAGGATTTGTCGGTCGATGGAAAGACAATTTACCAACGTGTGGCGGATTGGGTGGAAGAAAAATCCGCTTCCCACGCAGCGATTCACAACGAAAATTATGGATGTGTCGGAGCGGTCGTCGGAGCTACTTATCCCGAACAACTGGCTCAATTACGCGAAAGAATGCCGCATACATGGTTTCTCGTCCCCGGTTTCGGTGCCCAGGGAGGAACGGCGGACGATGTGATGGCCGCGTTCGATGCCAACGGGCTGGGTGCCATTATCAACAGTTCCCGAGGTATCATTTTCGCGCACGCGCGGAAAGATTTTGCCGGAAAATTTGCCGATGCTGATTGGGAAAAGGCGGTCGAAGCTGCCACGCTGGAAATGGTCGCCCAATTCCAGGAAATGTATACTTGAGTCGGTTGACTCAAACTCTCTCATCCCGCAAAAACCGGTACAGTTCACAATTTCTACGGTACCGGTTTTCGGAACGATTCCTTTTTGTCGTGGAAACTACCCTATTCCAACGGCAAGCCACCTTCCGTACTCTGCGTCTGATAAATGGGGGAGTGGCGATAGTAGACTTCCAGCGTCATCACCGACAATGCGGTCATGTACAAACGTCCGCCGCTATCCGAGTGCCCACCAGCCCGATTCCAACTCCCCAATTCGTGGGAGTTCTGATCCTGAATCTGGGAATTGACCAGTTGGTCTCGCATTTTTTCATTCCACTTCCGCCACATTTCGCCACCATAGTGACGCATAACCTGCGTGGCGTAATAATTGTAGTACATATCCGCCGAGGGACCTCTACCGGAAAGGTGTTGCACCCCCTTCTTCAAGGCGGGATGCTCATGTTTCCAGCCGTAATACATCCGACACAACAGACCAATGGCGGTACAGGCAGGAGCATTACCAGGCGTCACGTAGCCATAATACGCACCGCTCTCCGACTGAACCGAATCCAAAAATCGCATTGCGTTTTGAGCCGTGGCGGGCGAAACTCGCAAATAGCCCATGTAACCGCTCTTGATCGCCATCATCTGCCAGCCCACCACCGAAGTATCCCCGGCCTGTCGCGGAGAATAACGCCAGCCACCTCCACGCGGATCCTGGGCACCCGCAATGAAGTCCAACGCCAACTGTGCCGGACGTGCCAATTTCTTGTCTTTCGTCATGGCATACGCTTCTGTCAAACAAATCGTCGCCAGTCCATGAGCATACATCGTTCCTTCCCCCTGATGGAAACTGCCGCCGCCAATTTTGCGATCCGGTTTCATGTTCATGCAAAGATAGTTCAGGCCACGATACACTGAATCCTTATATTTCCCCGTCTTGTGCGTCTGACCACATCCCAGAAACGGCAAAATTCCCATCGCCGTCGCGGCGTTCGTCGCTTTCATCATCGTCCCCGGCTGCGAACAACGTCCCTTGCAATTCGGTGCCATGGTATGATTGTAATTCCAACTCCCATCAGGATACTGGTGACGGGCAATCCACTGCAATCCCAGTGCCACGGCACGTTCGCTGGCAGTCGTCCCGCCCCCTGCCAGAGCCACCTGTGTCGCGTTACTTCGCAGTCCCACGCCGCTGCCGGAATAACTTCCCAAGGCGGCATTGGCATTGCTCTTCTTCGTCATCAGCGACGAAAGCGGATCGATCTGAACCATCGCCGGAGCAGGTTCATCCTCGCTCGCTTCCACCGCCACTTCCGTGGTAATATCGGTCGTCACTTCCGTCACTTCAAAGTCGGTCACATCGACGTTGATTTCTTCCATCTCGAAATCTTCTTCCTCAATTTCGTCCTCAATGACCGTATTGTCATCCGGCGTGGAAACCAAATCAGCCACCTGCCGGTTGACTTTGGTATCCATCGTCACCAGGGCCATCACCAACAAAAGGCACGTGTGTACCACCATACTGACAAGCCAGCCCGGAACACGTGTCAAAAAACTTTCGTTAGCTTCGATATACTCGACTTCATGAGATTCATTTTCCGTAGACATAGCACCTCTCCTTCGCCCATCTTTTAAAAAGCTCGTTTTTAATATTCTCGCACACTACCCATTGTAAAACCTTTTTATAAATATGCAAGTTTCCCCCCTCCTCTTTTTACGAATATTTTTTAATATTTTCTCTGAAATTTTTTCTTTGGTTACGGTTTTCTCCAATTCACTCCCTGATAGAGGGGAAGATGGCGAAAATAGGTCTCTATCGTCATGAGACACCAAACCGTTGTTCCCATACGGCCCCATCGTTCGGAACCGTCTCCCGTCGGGTTCCAGCTTCCGTATTCGCAGCTACTCTCATCCCGACATTGCCTCTCCCTGAGATCCTCCCAACGTCTGTCTCTCCAAATACACCATTCTTCCCCTCCATATTGTCGTATCGCCCACGTCGTCAAAAAGTTCTCATCAACATTCTTGCCAATCTCTCTTTCCACAAAGATTTTCATCCACTTTTGCCAATTCGGGTCGTCATATGCCTCGGCATGACGGATTCGACAAATCAACGCCATGGCCGTGGCTGAAGGATATTCTCCTGGAAGAGCAGCTTGGGAAAGACGATACGAACCATCTTCCTGCTGCATTGTTTCCAGGAATTGCATTCCAAGCGAAACCGATTCCTCAGAAATATTGAGATAGCCAATATAACCGCTCTTCAACGCCAGCAATTGCCAGCCCGTCGTCAGGGTATCTTCCCGAAAATCAGGGTTCTCTCTCCAACCCCCTGTTTTTCGATTTTGCGAATGTTCGATAAAATCCAGTGCCAACTGCGCCGGACGAGCCAGTTTTTTATCTCGCGTCATGGCGTAGGCTTCTGTCAAACAGAGGGTGGCCAGAGCATGGGCGAACATTCCTCCTTCTGCCTGATAGAAACTTCCTTCCGCCTCTTGACTCCGTTCCATCGAATCACAAAGATACTGCAATCCGCGTGCGATAGATTCCTTATATTTTCCATTCTTGTGCGTCTGCCCATATCCCAGCAACGACAACAACCCCATCGCCGTTGCCATATTCGTCGCTTCTTTCCACGTTCCCGCCCCAGAACAGCCCCGACAACCGGGAGCCTGCGTGTGGTCAAAACTCCAACTCCCATCCGCGTACTGATGACGTACCAGCCATTTCAACCCATACTCAGTGGTTCTATCGGAAGACAGATAGCCTCCAGCGAGAACCTTCACTCGAGAAGGTACCGGAAGACTCTCTTCCGAAACGACAGTTTGGCCGACCTCTTCCCCCCACCCAACCGAAACGGCAGGATTCCCCACTCCCCCACCGCCGATTGCCAAAAGCAGAACCGAAAGGAACGGAAAAAATGCTCTTTTCGGGAGCTTTCCCACACGCAAATTCTTTTTTTCAGGCATACTACGGATCATTTCCAATCCTCCTTCAATCATTCCAACGGAAGTCCACCCTCCACACTTTGGGACTGATAGATCGGTGAATGACGGTAGTAAACCTCCAGCGTCATCACGGAAAGAGAGGTCATGTACAATCTTCCCCCGCTCTCCGAATGTCCGCCCGCCGGATCCCAGCTCCCCTGCTCACAACCCTCCTGACATTGCGTTGCCACCAGTTGTTCCCGCATTTTCTGATTCCATTTCCGCCACGATTCCCCGCCAAAATGACGCAGAACCTGGGTCGCGTAATAATTGTAGTACATATCCTGCGACGGCCCCATCGAAGAAAGGTATTCCACTCCCTTTTTCAAGGCCGGATGTTCCTGTTTCCAGCCGTAATACATCCGACACAACAGACCAATGGCGGTACATGCCGGGCCTTTGCCGGGGGTGACGTAGCCATAATAAGCACCACTTTCCGACTGAACGGAATCGAGAAAACGCATCGCGTTCTGGGCTGCCAACGGAGATACTCGCAAATAACCCATATAACCACTCTTCAGTGCCATCAACTGCCAGCCGACGACCGATGTGTCCCCTGTTTGGCGTGGCTGATAACGCCATCCGCCACCCGCCGGGTCCTGAGCATTCATGATAAAGTCCAACGCCAACTGGCTGGGTCGCATCAATTTCTTATCTTTCGTCATGCCATACGCTTCCGTCAGGCAAATCGTCGCCAGACCGTGCGCATACATCGTCCCTTCCGCCTGGTGAAAACTCCCTCCCCCCACCTTTCGGTCCGCCTTCATGTTCCTGCAAAGATAATCCAGACCCCGATAAACAGAGTCCTTATATTTCCCATTCCTGTGCGTTTGACCACAACCCAAAAATGGCAAAATTCCCATCGCCGTCGCGGCGTTCGTCGCTTTCATCATCGTCCCTGGGCGGGTGCATTTTCCCTTGCAACCAGGAGCCATCGTATGATTGTAATTCCAACTCCCGTCGGGGTACTGGTGCCGCGCCAGCCACCGCAACCCCAAAGCGACCGCCCGTTCGCTCTCCGTCGTCGTCCCCATTCGCATCCGGGCGGAAGCATTATGACGCAAGGCATAACCACTTTCCATCGCTCCCACCCGTTGTTGGGAAAGAGTTTGCCGTTTGGCCAAAAGGTCGCCTACAGGAACGATCATCGGTGCGGCGGGTTCCTCTTCCGTCACGCTGGCAGAGGCGACTTCCACCGTCACTTCCTGAGAAACTTCCGAAACTTCCAGATCCGCCACCTCCACATTCCATTCCACCGGTTCCAGGAACTCTTCCATCGGCTCCTCCTCCAAAACCGCGTATTCCTCCGGCAAAGAGACCAAATCGTGCAACGGTGTCGTCGATGGCGTTTCCATCGTCACCAACGCCATAACCAACAGCAATGCCGTATGAACCATCATACTGACAAACCAACCGGGAATTTCCATCCAACCGAGACGTTCTTCCTGAAATTCCACCGCAACAGACTCTTTTTCGCGCACACTACCAGACATGACAAGTCTCCTGTTCACCAAAGCCAACATTCTTAAGTTTCTGGAAAACTGCGAAAAAGGATGTTTCACCCGTTTCCCTGGAAATTCCTGCGGAAACGTTTCTCCCCGAAAACATCTTCTCCTCTTATTATACCCTCCCTCGAAGAAAAAATCCAGTTCTTTCCCACCTTTTAGAAAGATTTTTTCCCATTTTTATAAAATTTTTTCGATTTTTGCCTGGACAACGCCAAAATTTCAAAAATCGAGTCTCGGCAAACGATTTTCCTGACCAAAAGCTCGCAACAATTGTTCCGGTGTGCCCCGATACGTCTCCGCCAACGCCTGCGGCCACGGCAAGCCCGCCTTGATTTTCTGCAAAAAAACAGGGAACGCCCTGGCATCTTTCCGAAGTAGAAAATCGACCAGCCCACTTGCCACACCATACTGCCACGGTTCCAGACGTGTCGTCGCTCCCATCATCCCGCCTACCGAATAGCTCCGACGCATGACCGAAAGCGCTTCCCGCTGCTTATTCTTCACTTCCGGGCACGCAGGAACAATCTGCCCCGCAATGTAATCCGCCATCCCCTCATCCAACCACAACGGCAACGATTTCGGAGACTGATAACGATGGACAAACCCGTGCGTCATTTCATGCACCAGCGTCGCGATAAACCGCCACCGCAGGCGGACTTGCGAAATGTCACCGTAATAAAGGCTGATCAGCACATTCCCGTCCCCCATCAGGTGTGCCAGTCCCAACGCTTCGGAAAACGTGTTTTGCGTTTGGAAGAAATGAGCCTCAAACTGTTGAAAATGCGACTGTTGGAGAAAGGCAACCACCATCCCCTTCCCGTACCAGACACGGCACGTTTCCGGCAGTCCGAAAATCTCCCGCAACCGAACGTGCATCCGTTCCAGATACTCCACGCACTCCTTCGCAATCCGAGGGGGAGCATCCGTCAAATAGAGAAAATGCTCCGATTCGTACAAAACCAGACCATTCCGCGAAAATGTCTGCCGAATCAGCTCCATTTTTTGTTTCTGCCCTTCGACCACTTCCCGATCCTTTTCCTCCGAAAGAATCGGCCAGTTATCCCCCCCGTCCAGCCAGAAAACCGTCTCTTTTTCCTTTTTTTTCGACGTTTTTTTCTGAATCGACGTTTTCCCCTCCGGTCTCTTCTGGGCAAAGCCCTCTTCCCCAATAACCAATGCCAAAAGAAGTAAAAACAGTCTTAAAAACCTTCTTTTTCCCATCTCTCCCTCCTAAAACTCAAACTGCCACATCCACTCCACCACCGACGCCTTCCCCTGCTCTCCTCCCGGATTCCCGGCCGCGTAGAGCGTTTTCCAGTAGCTGTACTCCAAACCTGTCCGTAAAAAAGGGGTAAACTGATAGACGCAGTTGGCATAAATCACCGAATTTTCCCGAATCGACGCTCCTTCCATGTCGCTGTCGAGCGGGTCGTCTTTTCCGTAACCGACCGTCCAACGCAGTTTTTCCGTCCAGTCCCACCAAACTTCCACCCAACCTCCGGTACTGTGGATACTTTTGAGCGTCCCGCCGCGTGTGAAGGAATAATCCAGACTCTGATCCACACCACCTCCCAAACCGGAAAGTCCCTGACCGTGGAAAAATTCGCCCTGAATCCCGAAACGATTCGTTATCGGAACCTGACCGTCCACATTCACCGACCAACTGGTAATCGTGAGGTCGCGGGAAATGCCACCGATCGGCATGGTGTAATCCTGTTGTCCGATATGTCCCGAAATACCGAACCGAATCGGATACAAATCGGTATCATTCCGCGCAATCGTCCAACCCAGTCGTGCCTGTACCGTCGGATAACTCCCAGGATGGTCGTAACTGGAAAAGTCCGAACCGTAAATCTGGCAAATCGCCGTCTGCAACTCCATCCGAACGTGGTTGCTCGGATAAAAATAACGTGCCAATTGAATCTGCGGATTGCGATAGCCGATGTTTCCCGCAAACCAGCCGTTGTAGTAATTCAACATCCCCGGTGTCAACGGCGAAATCACATCCTCCGTCTGCCCCACCAAAACCCGATAACAGTCGTTTTTCATCTCCCAATAGGCATGACGCAGCAAAACACTCGGTTTATTCTCTGCCGTCCCCAATTCCCCCATGAAATCGATCTCCACCTTTCCCCCCATCGTCGGATTCCCCCAAAATGGCATTTCCGGCCCGGAAAAATCGACACCCAAACGGGAACGTCGCACGGAAACGGTACAAACACTCTGACCGTAAGCATCGTCCGGCAATGCCCGAATCACCGCGTCGTTGGGCAGGAACCGCGAATCGCCTGCCGTCACCGCTGCCCAAACCATCCCGTAAGGCCGAATCCAGGTCTCCCCTTTCCGCCACGCCGCCTTTTGAATTTCCTGCTCGATCGTGGCGGAAATCTCCTCCGCGGGAATCGTTTTTTCCAATTTTGTTGGATTTTGAGCCTCAGGAACAGGCGTTCCCTCCTCGAAACCTTTCGACGCCTTCAAGACCGCCAATTCTTCCCGCAGTGCTGCCGTTTGCCGCTCCATCTGCTCCAGACGTTCCACCATTTCCGGCGAAACTTCCCCCGCCTGAAGCGACGAAAAACCTGCCCCGACCATTCCCAGAAAGCCTGCCAGGAGGATTTTCAACACGGTTATCGGTATCACGGATTTTTGGGAAGTATCTGTCATCATTTCCACCCGATTTCTTTTCACTGGATTCTCTACCACTATCGACCATTAGAATCCATAAAAAAAGAATAATCCGTAAAGAAGTTAAAGTTTTTGCAGCCTTCCCATTTTAATGCCCGTCCACTCCTTGACTTTTTCTCCCTTCTCTGGTTCAATAGGTGGGAGGTTTTTACGGGAAAAACCAAAATTTAGCTTGACAGGAGAAATGTATGCGAAAAATAGGGATTATGCTTGCCGTTTTGGGATGTTTGGGAGTGATGACTGGCGAATCTTCGGGAAAAGTCCAGTTTTCGCCCGTGCCGGAAGGGGAGGCGAAATCGACGCTTTGGAAAGTCACGTCCGATGGAAATGTTGTCGATTTGTACACCGCTCGGACGTGCGACCCGCCGTTTGATAAAAATTACGATTTTGGTGGAGAATACGCATTCCTCTCGTTCGACATGGAGGAGCCGGTTTCGCTGAAATTGGATGCGTGCGGTGGCATTTCGGTGGAGAACGTCCGCATTCAGCCGGAAAACGCTCCGGTGAAAATCGTGAAAAAGGAGGGAAATTCGCTGGAAATCGTGGTGGAGAAACCGTGCCAGTTTTCTGTGGAACCGAACGGTCGGAAGCATCCTCTGCTGATTTTTGCCAATGCTCCAGAAAGTGCGAAACCGAACCCGCAAGACCCGAATGTCATCTGGATTCCGCAGGGCGTGACGGCTCCTGAGAGTGGGAAAATCACGTTGACCGACAACCAGACGCTCTACCTTGAAGCGGGAGCGGTGTTACGGGGAGGTCTCGAAGTTCGCGGCAAAAACATCCGCATTACGGGACGTGGGATTCTGGACGGAAATCCGTGGGAATGGCGAATGGGGCCAACTCCGCACGTCATTGATTTGCTGGGTTGCGAAAATGTCCAGATCGACGGTATTATTGTGCGTGGAGCGTCGCACTGGACGATCGTTCCGAAAAACTGCGACCAGATTCTCATTGAAAACGTGAAAATTTGCGGAGGGCGAGTACAGAATGACGACGGAATCAATCCCTGCAACTCCCGTCACGTCACAATTCGGAACTGTTTCATCCGTAGCGACGACGACTGCATTGCCATCAAAGGTCTGCGTCGGGAATGGGGGAATTGCGAAGATATTTTGGTCGAAAACTGCATTTTCTGGTGCGACCGGGCCAGAATCACGCTTCTGGGACACGAAAGTCGAGCCGATTTCATGCGTCGCATTACCTTCCGCAATTGCGATGTGATTCATTTTCAAATGCCGATTTTCCTGCTGGAACCGGGAGAGGAAATGCGGCTGGAGGAAATTCGCGTCGAGAATATTCGGATTCATGGCGAAAATCAGAAGCCGGAAAACTGGATTGCCATCGTTCGTCCCACGGTGAATCAGTACATGCGAACGCAGTCCCCCGGCCATATCCGCGACTGCCTTTTCCAGAACATCACCCTGACCGGAGTGCCCGGATGGTATGGAATTTTGCTGGAAGGAAAAGATGAACAACACCAGACCGAAAATATCCGCCTGGAGAACATTCAGATTTTAGGAAAACCACTCCACGAAACCTTGCGAAAAGGCTCTTTCCTGAAATGAAGTGGGAAAATTCCTGCCGTTTCGAGGAATTCCCACGATTCGGCAGGTTTTTTACTGAGCATAATAAATCAGGCCATAGTCCAACGCCATTCCGATAGCGGCGTGCTGCCCCCAACCAGAGAGAATCGAACGAGTTCGATAGACGAGAAAACCCCAGATCAACCCTCCCGCAATCGCTCCCAGTGCTTCATGGGAAGGATGCGTAAAATGAGCAAACACGGAAAGTGTCGTCTGGAGCAGAATCGTATTGACCACTCCCAACGATGGTTCCATGGCACGTTGGAGAAAACCGCGAAAAAAGAATTCCCAGCTGAAGTAATAAAGGAAGAAATAGAGTAAATTGTAAAAAATACTGAACATCCACCCTTCCGCCAACGAAGTTGCCCCGCCGAGAAACCATGGATTGTACGGGTAAACAGCGTAGAATTCGGTCGTGTGCCCCGAAAACCAGCCAATGGCAATCATGACGGGTGCCATGATCAAAAAGGAACGCAGTGTGTATCGGTTCCCCCAACAAACTCCATAGTCGGAGAGCTTTTCCCGAAATCCAAATCGGACAATCCCCATCGGAATCAACCCGAAAAGGAGAAACGTTCCCCAAAATCGTTGGGAATTTCGCAAAAGAGCAATCCCTTTTTCACATTCCGTCATTTCCGCCGCGTTTTCTGTCGGAGAAGAAATGAAAGACCGCCCCGATTCCATTTTTAACAAACGGGGCGCTTCAGGAATATAATTCCAAAGGGTAATCGCCAACATCGCGTATAAAAGAACCCAGGTGCTTCGATTCATCAGCCGATCACCGCCAAAATTTCCGACTCGTTCAAAATAATGTATTCCACATTGTCCAGGGTAATTTTACATCCGAAATATTTCTCGAACAAGACACGATCCCCCTCACAGACTTGCAAAGGAGCGTACGTTCCATTTTCCAGAAGGCGTCCATCCCCCACCGCCAGTACTTTGCCCTGAGCAGGTTTTTCCCGCGCACCTTCCGGCAGCGCAATACCACCTGCCGTAACGGTCTGGGCATCCTGTTGACGAACAATGACTTTTTCTCCCAAGGGAACCAATTTCATTATCTTTTCTCCAAAACCAAATTGATGACGGTTTGCCGGATGTTTTTCCCGATTGTCCGCGTCAGAACGAATGCCAACTACATTCTGAACCCTTTTTTCAGGAAAAACTCAACCGAAACCCGTCTGTCGGAAAACATACGTCTCTCTCTTTTTACTACGGAAAGCTCAAAAACGCAAGTGGTAGGGGGCGATTTCTTGAAAATATCTGCTGAAAACGTTTCGATTGTTCAAAATGGAAAGATTATAACGCCTCCACTTCTCCAAAATCAAGTTTTTTTTGAGCTAAAAAGTGATATTTTTTACCATTTCTTGCCGGAATCTTGCGAAAGGGCTACTTGATAATGTCTGTAAAATCGGTAAAATGAACTTTGTAATGAAGCCTCTCCTGAAAGTTTTTCTTTTGTGGCAACCAAAGGAACAAGGTTCCCCACCATCCCGTGAAAATTTCAGGAAACCGGTAAAATGGAAATTGGTTTTTCCGCAATAACGATGGAAAGAACGCCATGGACATAGTGATTGGAAGAGCGATATTGGCGCTGTTGGCACAGTTTTTAAGCGGTGCCTCGTCGCGCTGGTACCTCTCTCAGCCCGACACCTGCCAGAGGGTTTATTTTGCCAACCACACGAGCCATTTGGACATTCTGGTCATCTGGGCGTCGTTGCCGGCGTATGTGCGAAAGGTGGTTCGTCCGGTGGCTGCCAAAGATTATTGGTCGGCAGGCCCGATTCGACGTTATATTGCCACACGGCTTTTCAATGCGCTGCTTCTGGAACGCCAGAATGTGAAAGTCCACCAGAATCCCGTCAATACCATGCTCGAAGAGATGGGAGAACGGTATTCGATCATCATTTTCCCAGAGGGCGGGCGGCAGTCTTCCGGCGAAGTGGCAGAATTTAAAAGCGGTTTGTATTATATGTGCAAACATCGCCCGGAACTGGAATTGATTCCTATTTATATCGATAACATGAATCGGATTTTGCCACGGGGAACGTATCTGCCAGTACCGATGCTCAGCCGAGTGGTGTTTGGCCCTCCTCTGTGGCTGGAGGAAAATGAGAAAAAAAACGATTTTCTCGCCAGGGCAAGACAGGCTGTGTTGGATTTGAAAGGGAAATAACGTGGATCTTCCGACCTTGGGACTGGTGTTGATTGTGCTGGCGCTTTTGGGAAGCGCTTCGGTCGTGGCTTCGTTGCTGCAACGCCAGGCGACAGGAATGGAACCGGTGATTCTGGATAAATTCTGCTCCCGGTTGCGAGGTTGGTGGCTGCTGCTTTCGCTCGTCGCGGCGGCGGCACTGTTGGGAGACGGCGTGGTCGTCTTTCTTTTCGGTGCCATGTCGTTTTGGGCCATGCGGGAATTCATCACCCTCACGCCTACCCGCCCTGCCGATCATCGTCCCCTTTTTCTGGTCTTTTTCATTTGCATTCCTCTGCAATTCATCCTGGTCTGGCTGAATTTATACGACATTTACTCCGTCCTGATTCCGACGTACGTTTTTCTGTTAATTCCGATTTTCATTGCCATTTTCGGAGATACAAAACGTTATCTGGAACGGGTGGCACAGATTTCCGCGTCTCTGCTGATTTGCGTTTATTGCCTGAGTTACGCGCCGGCACTTTTGACGCTGGATCTTTCCGAACAGGGAGGAAGTGGGGCGGGCTTGCTCTGTTTTTTCCTGTTGATGACGCAGTTGTCGGAGATTTTTCAGTATGTTTCGCTCCATTTTTTGCCTGTGCAGCACTGTGTGGCACCCGCCATCAATGCCTCTCGCACGTGGGAAGGCCTTCTGGCCAGTAGTCTGGCGGCAATGCTGGTGGGAACGTTGTTGTATTGGGCGACCCCTTTTCCGTTTTGGCTGGCGGGGATAATGTCTTTCGTGATTGCTTTTATGAGCTTTGGCGGAGCATTGACGCTCTCCGCCATCAAGCGGGATCGCGGCGTCAAGGATTACGGAACGCTTGTTGTGGGGCATGGCGGGATTTTGGATCGTATCGACACAATCTGTTTTGCCGCCCCGATTTTTTTCCATCTAACGAAGATGTATCTCCACTATTCCAGCGTCTCCGCTATGCCTTCCCCGGATGTGATGGCTTTTTTCTCTTATCTGTTTCTATCTTAACAGGTGCAACGTTAAAAAAGCGTACGCAATGGGTGCGGAGAGAAGCAGTGAGTCGAGAATATCGAGTACCCCGCCAAATCCAGGCATGAGAGTACTGGCATCCTTCACTTCCGCGTCGCGTTTCATCAGAGATTCTGCCAGGTCGCCAATCATTCCAATCAGTCCCAGGATCATTCCGTAGAGAATCCACCACGGATTGAACGGTGCCGGAAAAGGCGCGTCGTAAATAAAAGGAGCGAGAACGGCATAGAAGAACCAGGCGGTGAGGCTGGAAAAGAGGATTGCCCCAAAAGCTCCCTCGATGGTTTTGCCGGGACTCAGGCGGGGAGCCATTTTGTTTCGGCCACAGAGTCTTCCGATCGTATAAGCGCCGACATCGCCACACTTAACAATCGCGACAAATGCCAGGAGTGCAAAAAGGCCAAAGCTGAGTCGAATCAGGGAGATAAACGTCGGGAGCAGCCCCACATAGACCATCGTGAAGACGGTGTAGGCCATCCGAATATTGACCGCTCCCGGACGGGCAAACGAGTACATTTCCTGCAAAAAAACCGAAATCGTCGCCAGAGCAAAAGCGGAAAGTGCCCAGTTTCCAGGCGTCAAATGCTCCAGTTGCTCCCAGAGATGGTAATTGGCCTGCTCGACTTCGGTGGAAACGACGTCCCGTTCCTGCGTATTTTCATAATGCTGAAGGGCAAACGTTCCCCAACCGCTCAATATAATGATAAAACAACCGAGATACGCAATGTAGGGAACGGGGTAGACATGGTTTCGATTGGCCAGATGGAGCATTTCCCGACAGGCCAGCATGGTGAGGACGACCAGAAGCGGAAAAAGTGCCAATCCGGGAATCTGGAGCGTTTTTTCCAGGTAAATATCCCCATAACAAAGTCCCACCACCATGACCGAGATGGTGATTCCCAAAAACAATCGCCAACGTAACATAACTATACCCTTATCCGAGGAAGGAATCCCAAAGAGGGAAGGTGGATTCCTGTTTTCTTTCCAAATGTTTACAGGTTCCCTGGGAGTTTTTCGGATTTGCTCCCTTGAAAATTAAAATGGAACCAATATAGTATAGCCGATTTCCCCTTAAACGTCCAGAGTTTCCGGCTTATTTCCGTAAAAAAATTCCAAAATCTCTTCCCGCTCACCAGCACGAAAAGGGAAATTTGGGGAAATTTTGATAAGAATGGGGAAAATGCCCTTGCTTTATTTGCCAGAATGGGTAGGATATAGGTATAGATAAAGAGTATTTCTTTGTTCTCTGGTGAGAGGGAATGGAAACATTCAGCCGGAGAAAGAGAAATGAAGTGTTGGGAACCTGTATTTTGTAGAATTGCATACTTATGAAACGTAACCTTTTTTCGTTCCTTGCTCTCGTTTTGGCGGGAGTGGTTGGGGGTAGTGGCGGGTCTTACGCGGAAGTGACCGAACCGGTCGCGCGAGACAAATATATCACCATGACCGTCACCGCGTTGATGAAACGGGAACATATTTCCAAACGTTCTATCGATGAGGAAATGTCCCAACGAACGTTGGATAACATGCTGAAAATGCTCGACCCGCAAAAAGTTTACTTTTACCAGAGCGACGTCGATGCGCTGCGTGCTCAACAGTCACGGTTGGGCGAAATGTTCCGCAGTGGAGAAATCAAAATTGCCTACGTGATTTTCAAGACTTTTTTGGCACGGGTGGATGAACGTGTCGCCACGATTCAGGAATTGCTGCACATGCCGGTCGATTTTACGGTGGAAGAGGAGCTTGTGACGGACCGGGATTTGCTGACGTATCCCAAAAATTCCGCGGAAGCTCGCGAACGGCTCCGAAAACGGGTGAAATACGAGTTGTTGCTCCTCCAGATGGATGAGATGCGGGATGAAAAAGCGGCGGAAAAGAAGACTTCCCCGGAAGCGGCCACCGATTCCAATGCCACCACCACGACGGAAGTGACACCAAACGCCAAGGAAGAGCCGGAAAAGACGCCGGAAGAAAAACATCAGGAAGGAATCGAGAAACTGGCTAAACGGTATAGCGGTTTTGCCAAACGAATGCACCAGATGGACAACGACGACCTGCTGGAAATGTATCTGACCGCCATGACGACCGGTTTCGATCCGCATACGTCGTATATGGCTCCGCGAACGCTGGAAAATTTTGACATTGCCATGCGGTTGGAGTTGGAGGGGATTGGCGCGTCGCTGACATCCGAAGATGGGTACGTCGTCGTGAAACGGCTCGTTCCCGGCGGTGCGGCGGAAAAAGAAGGGTCTCTGAAAGTGGACGACAAAATCAGCGGCGTGGGACAGGATACCGAAGGGCCGATGGAAGATGTGGTCGACATGAAGCTGGACGATGTGGTGAAAAAAATCCGTGGAAAACGGGGAACGGTGGTTCGTCTGGAGGTGATTCCCAACGACGGCGGACCAAAAAAGATTGTCCAGATTACCCGATCCAAAATCGAGTTGAAAGACAGCGAAGCGAAAGGCGAAATTTTTGAGGCGGGGAAAAAAGCGGACGGAACACCTTATAAAATTGGCGTGATCAACCTCCCCAGTTTCTACATGGACATGCAGGCCGCGCGAATTGGCTTTGGCGAATACAAGAGTACCACACGAGACGTTCGCAGGATTCTGGAAAACTTCCTCCAGAATGGTGTGGACGCGGTGATTCTGGACTTGCGCACCAATGGCGGCGGTTCGTTGCCGGAATCGATCAACCTGACCGGACTTTTCATTGATTCGGGAGTGGTGGTTCAGGTCAAGGATGCGTACGGCAAAGTTTCGCCCTATGACGATACCGAAGCGGGGGCACTCTGGAAAGGGCCGTTGGTCGTGGTGATCAACAAATTGAGCGCCAGTGCCAGCGAAATTCTGGCCGGAGCCATTCAGGACTACAAACGTGGTCTGATTGTCGGCGACGCTACCACGCACGGAAAAGGAACCGTCCAGACGCTCATTGATATTGGAAATGTCCTTCTTCAGGCCAACAGTTCTCTGAAACTGGGGGCGTTGAAAGTGACGATGCAGCAATTTTACCGTCCTCTGGGCGACAGCACGCAAAATCGTGGTGTCGAGTCGGATATTGAAATTCCTGCCATCACGACGTACATGGATATTGGCGAAGCGGATTTGGATTTTGCCATGCCGTTTGACAAGATTGCCCCGCAGCCGATTCAGTCCACGAATCTGGTCAACGATGCCATCGTGACGCAATTGCGGGAAAAGTCGCAGCAGCGAATCGCGCAATCGGAAGATTTCCAGAAATTGATCAAGAAAATCAACTTCTACCGACAGCAAAAAGATCGAAAGAGTGTGACGCTCCATGCCGAACGTTTTCTCTCGGAGCGTGCGGACATGCTGGACGAGGAAGAGGAAAATCTGGAGAAGCAGGAATTGCAGGGTGCCAATGAAATAGAGCGGGATTTTTATCTCGATGAGGTAATCAACATCACGCTCGATTATATCGGTGCATTGGCAAAATAAATTTTGGACTCCTTATTGATAGTTTCCACTTTCCCTTTTTCCGAAAGCGAAAGTGGAACTCCTATTTTTATGGACGTATCGCGTCTTCTTCACTGGTACTCCGAACAGGGTCGTCACGATTTACCCTGGCGGCAAAATCCGACCCCGTATCACGTCTGGATCAGCGAAATCATGCTGCAACAGACGCAGGTGACCACGGTCAAGGATTATTACGCCCGTTTTTTACAGGCATTTCCCGACATTGCCACACTGGCTGCCGCTTCGGAGGAGGAGGTCTTACGCTATTGGGAAGGGCTGGGTTACTATCGACGTGCCCGACAACTCCATGCCGCCGCCAGGATTCTGCAAGAGGAGTTTCGCGGCACTTTCCCCACCGACTTTGCGCAAATCCTCGCGTTGCCAGGAATTGGACGTTATACCGCGGGGGCCATTGCCTCCTTTGCACTGGGACAGCCGTACCCTATTTTGGAGGCGAATACGCAACGTCTCTTTGCACGGCTCCTGGCCTTGCAGCTTCCTCTCGACAATACGGAAGCGACGCGGACGCTCTGGAAGTTTGCGGAAGAGTGGGTCGGTCAAACCATTTTGCCGGGAGAGGTGAATCTGGCCTTGATGGACTTGGGGAATTTGGTCTGTACTCCGAAACCTCGGTGTGCAGTCTGTCCCCTGATACAGGAATGCCTTGCCTTTCAACAAGGGAAAACGGCACAGATTCCTGTTCCCAAACAGAAAATTTCGTATGAATCCCGTCATGAAATTGCGATCATTTTGCGAAAATCGGCACATTCGGAGGAAATCTGCCTGCTGCGTTACGCACCGGGAAAGCGCTGGGCAGGTCTGTGGGATTTTCCGCGAACGTCGCTTCCCGAAGAGACTTCCCGAAACACGGTTCTGAAAAAATTTATCCGGGAAACGACCGGTTTGAAGATTCGGTTGGGAAAACAGCTACACTCGCTACGTCACGGCGTCACGCGGTACCGGATTTTTCTGGAAGCCTATCTGGCAGTCGCGTTGAATCCCGAAGAGTTGTCCGCCAGCACACCTCACGGAGAGTCGATTCGCTGGGTTTCGACGCAGGATTTACCCAACTATCCACTCAGTTCGACAGGCCGGATTCTGGCGGAAAAGTGGTTGGCGGAATGGGCGGATAAACATCGTTCCTCTTGAAATTTGGCGAAAATTTCCCACGCCATCCCTGATAATATTTCCTCTTTCCTGAAAAAATCGTTTCTTGTCTGTTCCGATTAAAGAAGATGTATCGATTATGCCGATAGTAACAAAAGAAACGATTTTTCAAATAAGGATATTGCTTAAGGAACGGACGGATGGCCGAAACCAACGATACCACCAAGCTCATTGGCAAAGAATTGCAGCAACATACGGCACAAATTGTGTCGCACCTGCGTTTACGGGAAGAAGAACTGGAACGTCGGGAAGCGGATTTGAATCTTCGCCAGACTCATTTCGAAGCGGAACAGCGTTCTGCCCAGCAGGCGTTGGAAGCGAAAGACGCGGTTTTGAAAGAGATGAAGCGGAAACTGGCTCAGGACACCAAGTCGTTGGAAAAGCGAACGCAAAAAATGGCTGACGCGGAGCAGGAGTACGTGCAACGCTGCAAAGCTCTGGAGGAAGTACAACGTCATCTGGAAATTCGTGCTCATTCGCTGGAAGAAGGGGAACAGCGACTTTACGAAGAATTGCGAAAAAAGCGGCTGGAATTTCAGAAAAAAATGGGGGAAGTGGAGTCTCTCCGACAAAAACTGTCTGTCGATCAGGAAGAATTTGAGTTGGAGTCCCGGAAACAACTGGAAGAGGCGAAAAAGTATCTGAAACAACAACGTGATCTGGCTCAGCAAACGGTTGAAGACGCGACGCTCCAGATTCGGACGAAAACGGAAGAACTGAATAAGCGGGAAGCGGCTCTCAACAACCGGGAAGAAAAATTGACCGCGTTGAAAATGGAGGTGGAACGGGAACGGCAGGAGAATCTGGAAGAATTTGCGGCAGCCAAACAGGAACTGAACGAAAAGTTCAAACAGCGGATGCAACAGCGAGTCGCCGCCCAGGAAGCGGAATGGGAACAGCAGTCCGCTGCCTCTCGACGGGAAGTGGAAGAGTTGATTGCGGAGGCAAAACAATCGATGACCGCCGCGAAACAGAAAGCTTTTGAAATTGTTCATTCCGCGGAAGAAAAGGCGGAAAAGAAACTCCTCGAAACGAAAGAAAAAATTCGGCAGATGCTTGAAAATGCCGAAGAAGATGTTTTGCGAAAATATCACGAAGCGGATCAATGGATTGCTCAAAAGAAGCAAAAAACCGAGACGGAAACCCAACAGGCAGCCGAACTGAAGGCAAATCAAATCCTCCAGGATGCGAAGACGCAGGCAGAAATGCAGGTGATGCAGAAGTATCACGAAGCGGAAGCCCAGGTGGAAAAAATCAAGCAGGAGGCGGAGAGCGACCTTCGTCTGCGAAATGAAAAACTGACGCAGGCAAATCGCGAATTGGAAGCCCAGCGAAATGAGTTCCTGGCTCAGCGAAAGGCAACCCTGGAATCGACAGAACGAATCCGTATCGAAGCGCAAAAGGAAATCCGCCAGCAAAAAGAGGAAATCCAGATGTCGCGGCAGGAAGTGGAAAAACTGATTGCCGAAGCACGTCAATCGGTAGCCGAAGCCAGGATTGACGCAGCCGAAATCCTCCACACGGCAGAAGAAAAAGCGAACGACAAAATCCAGGCGACCGAAGAGAAAATCCGTCAAATGATACAGGCCGCAGAAGAAAATATCACGCAGAAATATGCGGACGCGGAACTGCAAATTGCCCGACGGAAACAGGAGACAGAGTCTCTTCTGATTCAACCTGCGGAACAGAAGGCAGCGCAAATCATTCGGGACGCGGAAGCACGCGCGGAAATGCAGGTGCTGCAAAAATATCGTGAAGCGGAAGCGACGGTGGAAAAAATCAAGCTGGAAGCGGAAGAGGACATCCGCCAGAAAGCTGAAAAAATCGCACGGGCAGCCAAAGACCTCGAAACGATGCGGGCGGAATTGGAACAGCAAAAGCAAGCCGCGTTGGATGAATCGGAAAAAATGCTGGCGGAGACTCGCAAGGAAATCCAGCTCCAGAAACAGAGAATGGAAACCGACGAACGGCAAATCCAAACGTTGAAAGTGGAAATGGAACAGCGACGTAAACTTCTGGATGAAAAACTGCGAAATTCCCGTTCCGAAGCGGATAAAATTTTGCACGACGCTCATCAGGAGGCGGCGGGAATTTTGAGTGAAGTCCAGAAACGTGCCTCGTCCATTATGGAGGATACCAAAGCTCAGGCCGCTTCGCAGATAGCTCAAATCACGCTGGAAAAGAAGTCCCTTGATTCCGAAAAAGCCCGCTTTCAAAAGGAAATGGAGATGCGTCGAGCCAACCTCGACCGGGAATATCAGAACCTGTTGCAGGAAAAATGCCACCTCCAACCCGCCCCTTTGGAAAACAGCTATTCGCAAGATATTCGGAAAGTCAAATCGGAGGCTGCCGATATTTTACGCATTGCCAAAGAGCAGGCGGAAAGAATCCTTCAGGAAGCGCACTCCCAAGCCGCAGGATTCCCCTCCCACCCCACGGATCAGAGTATTCTGGAACGTGAACAGCAACTCAATGCCCTGGCACGGCAACTGAAAGAGCGGCAGGAACAGTTGAAACAACGGGAAATCACCCTGGCAGGAGTCCGGGCAGAAATGGAGGCGATTGCCTACGAACTGGTGGAAGAGCAACAGCGACGAACCACCGCCAGTCATTCGTGATTTTACGGATTATCGAAAACGAAAAAAACGAACCCAGGGTGACACCACGCCACCCTTTTTTTATGTGTCATTTTGTGGAAGGCGAAAAGGAACGCAACATGCAAAAAATCTTAGGATATGGGTTACTACTGGCAGGTGGACTATTTTCCTGGTGCTGCGGAGAAGAATATGTGCGTGTGAGTCCAGCCAATCCGCAATATTTGGAATGGACGGATGGAACGCCCTATATTCCTGTTGGCGTAAACCTCTGCATTTTAAGGGACAGGGACGCTTCCGGGAAGGTTTTTCTCCTGGATGATGAAGCCGCCCTGCAAAAATTGGAGTTTTACTTCCAGAAACTTTCCGAAAATGGTGGAAATTATGCCCGAATCTGGTTGGGAATACCTCCGTTTGAGGTGGAAAAGGAAAAAGCGGGAGAATTCGACGCTGGACGGTTGGAAAACATGAAAAAAATGTTTGCGTTGGCGAAAAAATATGGAATTCAATTGAAGTTATGCCTGGAATATTTCCGAACGCTGGAACCACGAGTACCTTATGCCTTCGGTGTTGTTTCTTTTGGCAAGCCGATTTACAAAACATCCCCGCCAGCCAATATGCAGGAATTTACCCTGGGGGAGGTGGGAAAGGAGTACTATCTGAATCGTTGTGCTTTTCTGGCTCAACATTTCCAGAACGAAACGGCTGTTTTTGCGTGGGAATTGTGGAATGAGGTGAACTGTATCCCCAATTCCGTGGTCTGGACGGAAACCATGCTTCCCCAAGTCCACGCGATGTTTCCGCACCAGATGGTTATCCAGTCGTTGGGGAGTTACGATTCTCCTGGTTCTGCCGCAATGTATCAGAAATTCGCGGAAATGGAGGGAAACGAGATTCTTCAGGTACACCGGTATCTCGACATGGGGGCCAAACTGGAAGTCTGCCATGGCCCGATGGACATTCTGGCCGCAGACTGTGTGCGAGCCATGCGGCAAACCGGGGTCCAAAAGCCGATTCTGGCCACGGAATTGGGAGCGGTTCAGCCGAACCATGCTGGCCCATCCGAACTCTACGCGAAAGACCGGGAAGGAATTTTGTTCCACGACATCCTTTTTGCCCCCTTTTTCGCAGGTGCTGCCGGGCCGGGACATTGCTGGCACTGGAACGTTTACCTCGAAAAACAGAACCTCTGGTGGCACATCGGTCGATTTTCCAAGGCAATTGCTGGGCTGAATCCGATTCAGGAAGCGTTTGAACCTTTCTTTCAGGAGACACCGCAAGTCCGCATGTATGGCCTGCGAGGAAAGAAAACGACGCTGATTTGGATTCGTGACACGGAATTCGACTGGAAAAAGGAACTAGAGGAAAATCGCCCTGCCACCACTCGTGAGAATCTGAAAATAATCCTTCCCCGGAATATTTCCCTGCAAGGCAAAAAGATTCTTGGCTACGATCCCTGGACGGATCAAGAAATCACCCTTTCTTTGGAAGATGGTTCCATCGTCCTTCCCAAATTTCGCCGTTCGTTCGTGATTCGGATTCAGGACTGATTTTTTCATCCCCGGAAACGGTCTTTTTTCAAAGAGAGGCCGTTTTCTATCTTTTTTCCGACGATCTCTACTTTCACCAAGAGGATCATTTGTCTCAGGTGGCTCAACGCATTTTGGGATTTTCCTGTATCCGGGAGGTTTTGAAATCTCAAATATATGGAGAATGCCTTGCTTATTTGCATGATTTGGGAAAAGCCGCCAATTTTCCAGGGAAAAAATTCCCCCGCGTCATCAATCCCTCCGAAGCTTGCCTGATTTACAGTTCTAAACGAAAAGGGAGGGATTTACCCCGTCTCTTATTGGTAACGATATTGCATGAATAAAATATGTTTCAATCCACGCAAGCAAAACCGAACATCACGTTTCGGCTTTGTGGGAAAGGGACGCTGATTTGCCAGTCTCCGGCGATTCGGAAAAAAGCAGAGAGACAATGCTCCGGTGGGTGAACCTGCGATGTTTGCCTACACAACGGCGTTGAACACCCTGATGATCCCAATCATGGCGTGGAAGCGGTTCACGCGTTCTTCAAAGTCCCCGAAATCGGGCACTATCGGAAGGATGACGGTACCCGGCGATTTTATGTTTTGGGACATTCCCCCGAATGCTCCACGGCTGGCGATTCGTTTTTGGGATCGTCTCCACTATCCGTGAAATGGAAGGACTGGTGATGGACGTCTGTCTGAAACGGAAAGTCCGCAACTATCCGCGAATCACACGACCGAACGAACCGGGATTCGATATTTTTGTAAAAGAAAAGGCAATTCTCAATGACCAGATTCTCACCGCGTATGACGCACTGGGAATCAACCTGGCGTAACCACCGCAAGATGAAAAAGATGGGAAGAAGCGAAATAAACCGGGAACTGGACAGAGATCGGAAGTGGAAAAAGACGATGGGACGAAAAAAGACGATTTCCTACGGTCTGTATGCAGGTTACGGTTTCGTGTCGCCGAATCTGGCCGCGCAGACCGGATTTGATGAGGTGGATTTGGAGATTTTCCGGGAAGCCTTCAAAATATGTTTGAACATGAACACCGTGCCGCTCGTGGAAGAATGACCACCCGCAAACTTCTCGTTTTCAAACATGCCAGCGCATTGGGAAATGTATCGTCGCAACAGTTATTCGATCGGATTAGCGTTAAAATAAATGACAAACACAAGGCAGAGGGTCTTCCACCACGAAAATTCGGAGATTACGACATCTGTTTTTCCGACGAACCTCTTCCGCAAGGGATAGAGATGTTGGAACGGAGGTGATTTTTAAGAATCATTCAAGGTGAGCATTTTAGATAAATCCAGAAATACCACTTCTTTCTGATGACACGATCTTCTCGACGGATACTGGGATAGTCGCGGAGAAGTTTGAAGATGGAGAAGAGGCGAGACTGTTTTTTAGAAACGCTCCAGCTTTTTCTTTTCCAAACTTTTTCGGGAAATCGTTTTATGCCAAACGCAACAACCGTCTTAAAATCCATTCCACCGCGAGTAATCCCACCAACAGTCCCATCATTTTCAGCAGAAAATCACGCTGAATGGTCGGATCCGCCGACGCGGAAAGGGTGGTGGTGCGGGTGCGGTCACGAATGGTGTCGGGAAGGCGGGAAATTTGCGGGTCGGAAACATCCAAAAATGCCTGCCCACCTGTTTCGTGAGCCAGTTGGTTCAGGAACGTCTGATTTCTTTGAGGATTTTCCCGTTCGCGGTCGGAGAGGACGATTTCCACTTTCCGCGAAATTTTCTCCTCACTTTCAGGCAGCGTGATTTCAATTCGGACGGTACCTTCTGTCAGGGAGGTGAAGGTGCCTTTGAAATAGCCTTTTTCCTGGGGTTCCGCGGAGAGTTTCAGACCGCGGACTTTTCCATCCGGCAAAAAGAGGTCGGCGGTAAGTTCCGGCACATCAAGGGGTTGCAACTGCGCATCGAGCAACATGGCACGCACGTTGACCACCTCACCAGGAAAATAACGCTCTTTTGCCAACAGCCAGCGACCACGGGAAGATTGCTGCGACATCCGCCCCTGGGAAAGATAGCGGAGCGTTTGTGTGTAAAACTGGGTAAAATAGTTGGGGTCAAAACTCCGCAGCCGCCAGAATTCCCCCGTTCCGAGGTACAGCACACGCCCGGAGCCATAAAATTGCGTCGCCAGGAGAATGGGCCGTTTTTCCCCCTCCCCCGTTTGCGGATTGGAGAAGTAGGCCAGGGAAGTCGCTCCGGCTTTCCGCTTTTGCGTCGGAAAATAGCCGAAAACGCCGGGGAATTCATCCCAAATGGCGGTACTTTCAGCCAGACTGTTCCCCAGTCGCAGGAAATTCGCCTCCATCCCCTCTCGCGTGAAATCGAGCGGCCAGGGTTGCTCCGCCGCGTAGGTACTTTGCCGGGCGGTGGAAAAACGCTTGGGAAATTCCACCGGGTAAAAGGCGCGAATCGTCTGAAAATTCGGGTCTTCCAGCCATCCACCCACCGATTCCCCCATATAAACCGGCCCGGCCACCAGCAACAATCCCCCGCCATGCCGCGAAAGCCATTCGTCGAGCCACTCGATTTGCGGCGGCGTCAGTTGTTTCCAGTCCGGGTCAATCGCAATCACCACGTCATACGCCAACATCGCTTCGCGTGATTCCGGGAAAGCCTCCAGAATTTTCGTCGCTTCCTGCGAAATGCCGGGGCGGGCACTCTGGAGCCAGACATCGGTTTCCATCGTCTTATCCCGAAACAGCGTGGTGAGCAAAAACTGATATTCCCGCGTGGGACCTCCTGCCAGAATCAAAATACGCGTCTTTTTATCCACCACCTCCACGTCGATTTCCCGAACGTTATCCTCCGCCAGCCATTCCCGCTCTCCCACCGGGATTTTCAGCACGTAGGTATATTTCCCCAACCCTGGCGGCACCACTTCAAACGTCACTGGCACCGGTTTTCCATCTTTCCCCAGTACCCCTTCTTGCGTCTGGACAAGTTCCTCCGCCCCTTCTCCCTGCCGTTGCCAGAGTTCCACTTTTTCCACTTGCGGCGACTCGGAAATCTCTCCGCCATGCGACTGAATCCACGCGGTGAGCGTAAACGGGTCTTGCGGCTGGACACGAACGGGAGCTTCCACTTCGTAAATCCGCAGATTTTCCACCGGCTTCGTCGAGCCAAACCCGACGGTATGAATCGGGACAGAAAGTGTGCGGGCAACCTCCACCGCCGGTGCCATTTCCCCGCCGGCATTCTGCGTTCCGTCGCTCAAGAGCAAAATCGCGGCCAACGGCATTTGCGAATGCGACTGGAGCCATTCCCGCAAACTGTCGGCAATACGGGTCTGCGTTCCCTGTGGCGTGAGGAGTTCCTCCCATGAAATGGAGGGGGGCGTTTTTTCGTCCGTCTTTTTTTTCTCCAATATCCCCATCCGACGCGCTTCCACATCCAATCCGACCAGGATCAGATCGTGCCGTTGCCGTAAGTCCTCCAACAATGGCGTTTGCGACAACCACCGCGTCATCGCTTCCGTTCGCGTCTGTTCCGCATGAGGAGAATCGTCGGCAGCCAATGTCATGCTCAAACTGGTATCGAGAAAAATCGCGACTTGGGAATTTTGCTGCACTTCCTGCTCCGTTCGCCATTGCGGTTGGAGCCAAAGAACCCACAGCCCTACCAGCACACCCGTCCGCAAACCGGGCAAAACCCACTGCCAGAGGGGTGCCAATTCCCGCGTATCACTTCGATAAATCCGCCAAACGATCCAAATCCCCACCGCCAGAAAAACCAACGGCAATACCCAATCGCCTGAGGACTGGATACGACCCCATTGAAAAACAATCGTTTCTGGACTTGCTGCGTTCATAATGTGGAATGGTGCCATTCCCTTCTTTCAGAGGGATACGAGGTGTTCCCCCCCAAAAAGGCAAAGGCTTTTAATTATCAACTATCAATTATCAATTCATCTCGTGTGATAGCTGGCGTTTTGGGCCAGGAGCATTTCGGCGAAAAGCCACAAAAGGAGGAGGTAAAGGAGGTAATTTGCCAGTGGAAAGCCGTGGTGGTCGGTTTCCAGATGGTGAAATTCTCCGGCAGGATGGTAGGAGTAAGTCCCCTCAGGAAGCGACTGGGCAAGCTCTTCAGGGGATATTTTCGCCATTTCCCCTTCCCGAAAATCGACGTTGACAGGGAGGAAGCGTTTTTCTTCCGTATTTTGCCGATTTTTAAGCGTTACGGTAAAAAAGCCAGGTTCCTGGGCGGGGGAAGTCTGCACGGAAAACGTCTCCTCCGTCGTCGCAGTTCCGGGGAGCGTTTCCCAAAGTTCTTTTTTCGGCGTGTGGAAAATCACCTCGGAAAAATACGTTTCGGCGGAAAGTTGGAGCGAAATCCTTTCCCCGACATTCCAGAACGTGGTATTTTGGTGCAGGCCGGACAAATATGCCTGTAATTGCAACAAAACGACGACATACGACGGGTTTCCCTGCGGCCAGTTGTTCCAGGAAGCGTCGGCTGTCGTCAGGAAGAGGAGAAAACGCCCTTTGCCATACGTCGATTCGAGAATCAGCGGAGCGTTGTTTCGCAGTGCCGCAATCGTCCGTACCGCAGGAACATTTTCCGCCATGTTTTCGTCGTTTTTTCCACCCGAATCAATCGGGATGATTTTTTCCAGCGACTCATCCTCCAGCGTATAATAGCGATGGATATGCACGGTGGAGAGCAACGTTTCGCCACTTTCCTGAAAAACGCGGAACAGGGGATGGTGGGAAACTCGCAAATCGGGGAGTTTTTGCAAATAGTCGGCGGGAAGCTCCGTCGGTTGTTTCAGCAAAACGGGGAAAAAACCCTCTCCCTGGCGGTACGCTTTCTGGAGGAGGATCGGATCCGTTTCGTCGCCAACAAAAAAGGCCACACCACCCCCTTTTTGCAGAAACGTTTCGAGCGCCGTCACGGCCAAAGGCTCCCAATCCCGCACGTTGAGAAGGTAAATTGTCTGAAAGGCATCCAACGAATGCGTCGCCAAAAACCGCGACGTTTCCAACCGCGTCACGATTCCCGTCGCGACGTTTCCTCCCGGTGCCAGCGCGGTCAGAAATGGCCGCGAAGCCTCCGCGTCCGTCCGGTCGTCAATCACCAGAACCGACTCAAATGGTGGTATTTCCAGGGCACAAAACGCCTGATTATCCCGCAGCACCGCGTCCACATCGAGCGAAGCGGTCACGCCGTACGACCCGGCGATGGGGAACCGCACGGCAAACGAACCTTCCACCGATTTCCCGGCCGGAATCTCCGCAAGGGTGACGGCAGGAAGCATTTCACTCCCCGTTTCCGACTGGATTTCCGGGTGAACGACGACATTCTGCACCGTTGCCGTTCCGTAATTCGTCACACGAAACTTCATCCGCACCGGCACCCCTGCCGCACGGGTACCCGACTCAGCGACCAAATGCGAAATCGTCAAATTCGGATGTTCTGCCGAAACGGTATCCAGGAGATGAACCTCCGTTTCCGACTCCGACCATTCTTCCAGTTTTTTCTTCAACGGAGGATTCTCGTCCCAATCCTTTCGCCGAAAATCGGAAACCAGATACACGATTCGCTTTTCGCCCGGCTGTTGGGGAACCAACTCCTCGGCTCTCTCCAATGCCTCCGACAGTGGGGTGGCACGCGAACTGGGAGAAAGATTTTCCAGAACCTGCGAAAGCGTCGTGGAAAAAGAGGTATCGATTCGCTGAGCGTGAAAATCCGGCTTGGGATGTTCCCGATCCGATTGGGACGTCCGCAGGAGGGTGAAATTTTGCGTTGCGGTCTGGTGTTCCAGCTCCGATGCCAAATGCGTCAATCGTTCCCTGGCATTTTCCCAGACACTCCGTTCTCCCCAACGATCCGACATGGAAAAACTGTCGTCGAGAATCACGACGTGATGGACTTTCAGACCACCCACCAGTGAACCCAATCGGTCTTGCAGGATTGGCTGCGCCACCATCAGCACGATCAACGCCACTGCCGCCATCCGCATGAGCAACAGCAGAAATTCCTTCATCCGTACGCGCGACCGATGTTTTCGATACGCCGCGAGAAGAAATTCCATCGCCCCCCACTCGACACGACGGTACCGCAGCCAATGAATCAAATGAATCAGCAGCGGCACCCCCAAAAGCAGGAGTCCCCACAACAAGGCAGGATACACAAACACGGACGATTTCCACTCTTTCCCAAATTTCAGGCAGAAAAGAACACCCCGTTGACGAGGATCTCCCCCATCAACTCACCAGAACAAAATCATTATGTCAATATCTTGATAAAGAATCCCGGCATTTGATCTAGTCCCAGTTGCTGGGAAACTTTTCTGCTCCCTGGCAGCGTGGTTTTTCTCCGTTTTGGCCTGCCGTTTTCCTTTTCGTTCGGGGGGAGGGGGCGGAAAGGAATCTCGTGTGTCGTAGAAAGGTTCTCCCGTCATTTCCTGCCAACGTCTTCGTTGTTCGGGAGTCAAAATCGCCTCCAGTTCCTCTCTTTGCCGTTGCTCACTCCACTGCGGCTGGGAATGTGGTTTCCGCTTGTCATGAGGAACGCCGAGCGGAGCCGGACGGGAACGTTCCCGTTCACCGATAGCGAGTTTTTCCATCATCTGCTCCACCTGCTCGTCGGAAAGTTCCAGTGCCAGAATCACCTTTTCATCACAAAGACTGTCGGGGCGAACCTGCAACTCAATCTCGCGCAGACGGCGTTTTTGGGGGGTGGTGAGGATTTTTTGGAGAAAACTCTCACTTTGCCGAATCGATTCTGCCAGCAATTCGAGCCGTTCTTCCGGTTTTCGGTCGCGCGACTGGCGGAAAATCGCTTCGCCATGCCGTTTCATTCGATCGCAATATTCCAGGATTTCCGTCCGCTGCGTTTCGGAAAGCTGCAAATCTCGCTGCACGGGCGGATGCGTCAGAAGGAAAAGGGGAGGCATGCCGTCCATTTCAGATGTCACCTGCAAAAATCGCGCGATATAATCCCGAATCGCTTCCAACTGCGACTGCGTTTCTTCATCCAGCGCGTCCATTGTCAGAAAGTCCTGATAGAGCAACAATGCGGTGTCCAGCAATTTCTGCTTCGTTTTCCGAATGCGTGTGCCGGGAAGCTCGTCCAAATCTTTTTCCACAATGTCGATCAGCGCATCCGCCGCCAGCCGGGCTTTTTCAAAACGGGTCTGGGCTTCGGAGAGCGCGGCCACCGTTTTGTTCCTTTCCTGAGAGACGAGGTGATGGTTCACCAACAGTGCCAGCCAAGCCACCGCCATGACGAAAATCCCTCCTGCCACAACGGAAGGATGCCGCCAGAGATATTTTCGCGTGATTTCCAGAAAACCGGGGCGTTTGGCCTGAATCGGACGATTTTCCAGGAAACGTTCCAGGTCTTTCGCCAGTTCCCCCGCACTTTCATAGCGATCAAGCGGATTTTTCTCCAACGTTTTCAGCAGAATCGTCTCCAAATCGTGCGGAATACGCGAATCGTGTTCGTGAGGCGGCGTCGGGTCTTCCGAGGTAATTTGCCGCAGGAGTTGCACCTGATTTTTCGTCTCGAAAATAGGGTGCAGTGTCAAACATTCATAAAAAGTCGCTCCGAGCGAATAAATATCGACACGATGATCAGACGCACGGACTTTCCCGGAAGCCTGTTCGGGACTCATGTAACGGGGCGTGCCGAAGACCTCTCCCGTCTGCGTCAACTGGACACTCGAACAGATGTGTGCCAGGCCAAAATCGGTAATCCAGAGTTTGGCATGTTCGTCCACCAACAGATTTCCCGGTTTGATGTCGCGGTGGATGACGCCGCACTGGTGAGCGTAATCGAGCGCGTCCGCCGCCTGTTTCATCAGAGCCGCCACCGTTCGATAAAATTCCTGACGATGGCCGCTGTAAAGTTGGCTGACCTGCGTTGTGACATGAAAATTCCCTTCCGGGGAAGTGACTTCCGGGGGAATGGAAGAAGATTCCGACGTTGTGGAAAAAAGCGACGTGGTATCGTCGGGAGCGTTTTCGGGAATGTGGTTTTCCTCCCGCAATTGCCGAATGAGGTTTCCCAAATGCTGGCCGTTGATCAGCCGCATGGCATAGTAGTGGATTCCCCGTTCGCTGCCAATCGCGTAAATCGGCACGATCGAAGGATGTTCCAGTTGGGCAGCTGCCGTGGCTTCGTTGTGAAAACGCTGGAGTTGCCGTGGGTCGAACGTGGACGCAAAAGGAAGAACCTTCAGTGCCACCCGCCTTCCCAAAGAACACTGCCGTGCCTCATAAACCACACCCATCCCGCCGCGTCCGATTTCGCGAAGAATCTGAAAATCGCCAATCGGCGCGGTCGCCATCGTTTTTTCAGAAATTTCCGGCAAGGTTTCTTCCTGAACAACCCGTTCCGACGAAACCGACGCCCCACCACGCAACAGTGCCATCCCCTCCAGACATTCCCAAAGCTGATCCGCCAAATGAGGGTACTTCTCCTCCAACTCCTTTCGCCCGGGAAGCCTCGACTTCCCCAAAAAGGAATCCAAAATTCGGAACAACTCATTCTCGGAAGACGGCTGGGAACTCATAAAACAATTTCCTGCAAACAAGCTCTAAAGGAACGGAGGGGGGAGGAATTGATAATTGATAATTGTTAATTGATAATTATTTGGTAAAGTTCCTGCCCCAGATGGAGAGATGAAAGTGTTTTATACATCACTACTATCATCCACTCTGTCCAGGCAAGCACCTTTTCATTATCAATTATCAATTAATTAATTTCTGTTTTGAGTTGGGCAAGGGCGCGTACCCAGAGTTTTTGGACGCTGTCGATGCTTCGGTTCATTTTTTCGGCAATTTGGGCAAAGGGAAGGTTTTCCGTGTGCCGTAGTTGTAAAACCTGTCGGTAATGTTCGGGGAGACGTGCCATGGCCTGAACCAATTGGGATTCGGTCTCTTTGCGGGAGACTTTCAGGCTGGGCGTGCTGGCGGAACTGACCAGATGTTCCCAGAAAACGGACGATTGATCCAACTGAGCATGGAGATTTCGTTCCAGACGAACATCGCGTTGCTTGGTTCCGAGATAATAACGAACCGCCGTCGCCAGCCGCGTGGCCAGAATCTGCCGCAACCAGGCCAGAAACGACGCTTCCGTTTCTCCGCGAAACCGTGGAAACGCCTCGTACGCTTCCAGAAAAGTATCCTGAACCAGGTCGGCAGGATCCAACTTACTGCAAATACGCGGGTCGATTTGGAGACGTGCCAGAAAAATCAGGTAATTCCGATAATTTTCCAGAAGCGTCCCCAAAACCTGCGTATCTCCACCACGTGCTTGCTGAATCCACTGTTCAACCGAAGGTTCCTGCTCGTTGGTTTTTTTCATCAATCGTCTCGCTTGGGGGGAAAACGTGGTTGGGAAAGGCTTTTTTCAAGTCCTTTCCCACCTGGGTTACACACTCATTTCAAACATCCCGTGGAGGCATCGGTGGCTTTTTTTCACGATCCTCATCGTCTCTGGGGGGAGGTCCCATCGGCGGGCGATCCCCTTTTTTGCCGTCAAACTTGGGCGGAGGGCCCATGGGCGGGCGGTCTCCTTTTTTGCCGTCAAACTTGGGCGGAGGTCCGAGAGGAATCTTCTTACCGCAGTGTGGGCATTCGATTTCCTTCGGCGGACGCGGTTTCATCGGAGGACGATCCTTGCATCCCTCTTTGGAACCTTCCCAATCTTTTGGCGGAGGCCCCATCGGCGGACGGTCTTTGGAATCGCGGTGACGGCATTTTTCGCGGTCTCCCGGTGGAGGTGGCGGCGGAAAGTCCTTCTTCATCTCCGGGCCAGCTTCCGACGGTGCCGGTGGCGGAGGTGGCGGTCCCTGGGGTTCGTTTGCTGTCGTTTCAGCGTACAAGAAAAACAGTCCCAAAAGGGCTGCCAGCGCCAGTGGTGTCAAATGTTTCATCGTTAAACCTTTCTGAATCCTGGGTTACAGACACAGGAAACAACCGTTTGTTTCCTCTGGTTTAAACGTTGCTTTTTTTCCCGCAAACCGTCGTTGCGTCGATAAAAATATTACGTTCTCGCTTCCGTGGAAAGGCTTGCCTGCAAACGCCGCATTCCTTCTTCGGTGGAAATTTCAGGGACGTAACCAAAATCGTTTCGGGCACGCGAAATGTCAAAATAATGATCCACCGCCAACTGCAACGCCAGGAATCGTGTCATCGGCGGGTCGGACTCCCAACCCAACATTTTCCAGCATTTTTCCAAAACCCACCCCACCCTCATCGCGGCGGGAAGCGAAATCCGCTTCTTGACCGGTGGCAGACGGTACAGTGCCAGCAGTTCGTCGATCCACTCCCAGCAATAGACCGGCTCTCCCTGGCTTAAAAAATACGCATTTCCCGCGACGGGACTTCCTTCGTCGAGCGCGTCGGCAGCCTGAAGATGGGCTCTGGCCGCATTCTCCACATAAATCATGTCCACACGATTTTTCCCCTCCCCCACCCGCCGCAACCGCCCCTCCCTGGCACGCTGAATCAGCCGGGGAATGAGGGCTTTATCCCGTGGCCCCCAAATCAGGTGCGGACGCAGGGCACATGTCCACATCCCGTCCTGGCCGTTGGCTTCCAGAACCCTCTTTTCCGCCAGTGCCTTGCTGTGCGGATAATACGCCAGCCAACGGGAAGGATAGGGTGCCGACTCGTCCACATGACGTTGCGGTTGGCCGTCAAATGTCACGCTGGGGCTGCTGGTGAAAATAAACTTCCGAACGTGGTTTTCCCTGGCGGCCTGAAGGAGATTTTGCGTTCCGAGGGTGTTGATTCCGTAATATTTCTCCCACGGTTCCCCCAACCCGGAAATGGCCGCGGTATGGTAAATCGTCTCCACCCCCGCACACGCCTGACGGACTTTTTCCTCATCGCGCAAATCGCCAGCCACACACTCCACCCCCAAACGCCGAAGCTCGGGATAATCTCCTCGACAAAGTGTCCGCACCGTTTCGCCGCGAGCCACCAGCATTTCTGTAATGTAGAGGCCGAGAAATCCTCCGGCACCTGTTACCAACGTACGCATTCCAAAATTCCTCCGTGGGATTTACCCCCTTCCATGCCATAAGGGTATCGACTCCAGTACTTTGTGAAATTGATAATTGATAATTGCATGGTTGTTTGTACCGTATTTTCATGGGAGATTCGTGTTATGATTCATAGTATTACTGCCAACTTCTCAATGGATGTTTTCAAAAAGCCAAATGTGGTCAACAAATTCTGGAAGTACTCCAACACACTGAAGAAATTATACCATTTTCCATCCTGGATGGGAATGCAGGGAGGAAAATTTCGTGAGCAAAGGGAAATTAGCGGAATCTAACAGAAAACAATGGAAAGAATTGCCGTGAAAAGAGGTTCCTACAGGTCAAAAAGTCATGGTGAAAGGATTTTTTTGGAAATTTTTTCCTGAAAATGATCATTTTTGCGAACCAAATGATTGCAAAATAGAGAGGAATCCGTTAAAATAATAATGAAGAATCTTTTTTCATTTATTACAGATAAGCTGCCAGGTCAAGTCCATGGAACCGATTAAAAAAATTCTTTTTATAAATACTATCGAAACAGAATGTACTCAGTACGATTCCCGCATACTCCCATCGGTGGAGGTTGTCCTGCCGGAAATGAACGTAAAAATGGGCCCGCAGTGGAATGAGTTGATTCTCAGTACCGACGCGGACGCGATTCTGGTGCCTCTGGATATTTATCCTTTTTTCATGCAGGGAAGTACCTTATTAAATAAGGTTCGGGAAGGGGTAGTGATTCTGGACGATGCCAATACGGTCGTCTGGTCGAATAAACAGTTTCAGGAATGGTTCTTCACCACCGGCCAACCCACGCAGCAGCAGGATTTCCTCAATTTTCTCGGAAGTCCTGTTTTTTTGGGCAAAAGTCATGAAGAATGGAATCCGATTACCGCGACGCGCAAGACCCACGCACATTCGCACTCCGAATTTCGGCTGGACGACGGTCGTTATTTTGAAATTGAAGTCGATCCTTATGAAATTTCTGATGATAAACAACGGTATCTCCTCGTTTTTCTTCGCGACATTACCCAACGCAAGCGGCAGGATAACAAACTGATTTCGCTCCACAATGCCGATCTGGAAATCAATCAGATGCCTGCTTCGGAAGTGTTGGAACTGGATCCCGAACAGCGAATGGATCTGGTGAAGGACAATATTTTATATACGGCTCATTCGTTGTTGGAATACGAGATGCTGGAATTGCGGACGTACGACCCGGCGACGCGGAATTTGAATCTTTTTCTCCAGTACGGCATGACGCCCGAAGCACAGCAGCGGGAAGTGACTGTGGGGGAGAAAAATGGTGGTATCAACGGCTGGGTTGCCGAAAATCGTACCAGTTATCTCTGCATGGATTGCAGCCAGGATCCGCACTATTTGCCGGGAGGAATCGACGCTCGATCTTCCCTGACGCTTCCCATTCAGTTGCACGACGAATTGCTGGGGGTATTGAACGTGGAAAGTACGAGTGTCCGTGCCTTCAATGAGATGGACATTCGATTCATGGAGATTTTCGTGCGGGGAATTGCGGTAACGTTGAACACACTGCGGCTTTTGGACGAAGAGAAACAGAATACGCTGCAAACCAGTGTGGAGGAAATTCATGGCAAAGTGGCACTCCCCATCGGGAATATTCTGGGTGCGGCAATCCAGATGAGTGATTTGCTCCAGCAAAAATCGGTCGAGTCGTGCAAGCCGGAAATACAGTTGCAGTTGCACAAAATTATCAAGAACGCTCAAAAGACCAAACAGGTTATCTTGGACATTGGCAAAGCTCTGACGATCGGTTTGGCCACAAAGGCGGAGGAGGAATCGGAGGAGGATTTGCAGGGAAAACGGGTTTTGCTGGTCGATTCCGATGAAGAGATTTTACAGCAGGGACACGAACTTTTAAGCCGCCATGGTTATTACGTGGATATTGCCCAGGAAGGTTCCCATGCGTTGGGGCTGGTACAGCTTGCGCTGAATGAAAATCGTCCCTATTATGCCATTCTGACACCGATCGAGAAGATTCCCGGATTTAAAAGTTGTACCCAATTTATCATGCGGATGGGGAGTCTTTACGGCAGGAAACATCCTCCCTTTGTTTTGTTGCAGCAGATTGGGATGTACAATCCTGAACATACGGTGGTGAATACGAAAATACGGTACCCCGGCTCTCAATTGACCGGAAAACCGTTTACGGAAGCGGTTTTGCTGGAGGCGATTCGTCGGGCGGCTCAGAATGCCAGTGTGATGGAACCCAATTTCGACGTTCCCCTTCAGCAATCTCTGTCTTCCTGAGAAGGGGGGGACGATTTGAAAATTTATGATGAATTTTGAGAAAAAATGGACAAATCCTCCTACCCCTCTTGATTCTCTCTTCTCTCTGTGGTATCTTAAATGTTTTAATGGATGATAGTCTTTTAGTGGAACTTTCACAGGGAGAACCTCGCATGGTCATGAAAAAATTCATCAACGATCCGGCCAATCTTACCGCCGAGTTATTGGAAGGTCTGGTAATCACGAATGGAGACACGGTTAAGCTGGAACAGGAGAAGCTGGTCTGCCGTGTGGAGGAAAAGCCTCAGGATAAAGTGGCAGTCGTGACGCTGGGAGGAGCGGGACATGAACCGGCGTTGAGTGGTTTTGTGGGAAAGGGAATGCTGGATATTAGCGTCGTGGGCGATATTTTTGCCGCTCCTGGTCCGGTGGAAGTTCTGGAAGCGTTGAAAAAAGTGGATCGTCCGGCAGGAACGCTGCTGGTGATTCTCAACCATGCCGGCGACGTTCTCAGTGGCACGATGGCTCTGGAAATGGCGGAAGCGGAAGGTTTGAAGAATATTCAGAGCGTGAATACGCACGAAGATATTGCTCCTGGTGCCGACGCGCCGGTGGAAGACCGCCGTGGTCTGGTGGGGTGCATTCCGTTGATTAAAGTGGCCGGAGCGGCTGCGGAACGCGGGTGGAGTCTGGATGAGGTAACGCGGGTGGCGAATAAATTCAACGACCAGATGGCGACGCTGGCCGTGGCGCTGCGTGGCGCGACGCATCCGTCCAACGGCATGGTGATTTCCGAGTTGGGAGACGACGAGATGGAAATCGGCATGGGACAGCATGGCGAAGCGGGAACGGGTCGTGGAAAAATGCTGCCGTGCGACGAAACGGTGGAGAAAATGCTCCTTCCGTTGGTGGAAGCGGTCAAGGCAAAAAGTGGAGACCAGGTTTTGCTGCTGGTGAACGGTTCGGGAGCGACGACGCTGATGGAAATGTTCATCGTGGCGCGGTCGGCCAAGAAATTCCTGGAAGGACGTGGGATTACATTGGCGGTCTGCAAGGCCGGGGAGTATCTGACGGTGCAGGAAACGGCCGGATTCCAGTTGCTGCTGGCCAAGGTGGACGACGAGATTCTGGATTTGTGGAACGATCCTTGCAAAACCCCGACCTGGTGTTGGTGAGAGGAGAAAAAAACATGAAGGAGATTCGTTTGGAAGCCCTGCTGGAACGGTTTCGCAAGGCTTTTCAGAAGATTCGGGAGCAGGTGGAAACGCTGACGAAACTCGACGCGGCGACAGGGGATGGCGACCACGGCGTGACGATGGTTCGGATTGTCGATAAGGCAGAAGCGGCGATGGATGCCAAAGGTTTTACCGATTTTCCCGCACTGTTCAAGGCGATGGGGATGGGCGCGATGTCGGCAGGTGGTGGTTCCGCCGGGCCGCTCATGGGCCAGTTTTTTCTCGGTCTTGCGCAAGGTTTGCCGGAAAATCCCGACGCGATGGATACGGCGGCGGTGGCGAAATTTTTCGAGGCGGGTCACGCGGGAATGTTCAAGTTTTCCAAAGCGAATGTGGGCGACCGCACGATGATGGACGCGCTGAAACCTGCGGTGGACGCTCTTCAGGCCAGTGCCGCGGCAGGCGAAGATGTCGAGACGGCACTTCAAAAAGCGGCGGCGGCAGCTACGGAAGGTGCCCGGGCGACAGAGCAGATGTTGGCAAAATTCGGCCGTGCCCGGAATCTGGGCGACCGCGTTTTAGGATCCGCCGATCCTGGAGCAACCTCGTGGAGCTTCCTTTTTCAGGGACTTACAGATAATGATTAATGGATAATGGTTGATATTGTAACAATATTTTTTATGGATTGAGGATTTTCAAAATGGCTGACGCATCAGGAAACAAAATTGCGAAGAATTATTATACCGACGTTCCTGTCAAGAACGAAGGTTTCTATCTGAAGGGTCTCAATGGCTACGATTGGGGAATCAAAGACCGCATGACGCGGATGTTCAACCCGAAAAGTGGGCGGACGGTCATGCTGGCGTTTGACCACGGTTACATCATGGGACCGACGGCAGGGTTGGAACGGATGGATATTACCGTCACGCCGCTCATCGAGTATGCCGACGTGCTGATGTGTACGCGGGGAGCCTTGCGTTCGTGCGTTCCGGCCAACTCCAACAAACCGGTCGCGTTGCGATGTTCGACCGGGGCAACGTTGCTGCGGGAATTGAGCTACGAATGTATCGGTGTCAACATCGACGACGCGATTCGGCTGAACGCTTCCGCCATGGCGATTCAGGTCTTTGCCGGAGCTGAGTTTGAGCATAATTCGTTGAAAAACCTGGCGGAAACGGTGGATGCTGGCGTTCGTTACGGAATCCCGACGCTGGGCGTGACGGCAGTTGGCAAAGACATGGTGCGCGACGCCCGGTATCTCGGCATGGCGACGCGGGTTTGTGCCGAGTTGGGTTGCCAGTTCGTGAAAACGTACTACTGCTCGGAAGGTTTTGAAGAAGTCGTGGCAGGCTGCCCGGTTCCGATTGTGATTGCGGGCGGGAAAAAATTGCCGGAAGACGAGGCGTTGGAAATGTGCTGGAACGCCATCAACGAAGGAGCCGCGGGAGTGGACATGGGACGGAATATTTTCCAGGCTCAAGACCCGATTGCCATGATTCAAGCCGTTCGAGAGATTGTTCACAACAACGAAACGGCGGAAAAAGCGTATCAGCTTTATTGCGACACGAAAAAATAGTCTCCTGTTGAATCAGGAAGGAATTACGGCGCAGTTTCTATAAGAAGCTGCGTCTTCCTGTTTTTTGCTCCGAGTCTTCCATGATATTTCCTGTTCTCAATGCCACGCTTTCGGTCTTTCTGCTGATTGTGGCAGGTGGTTTTCTGCGTTGGGTGGGCTGTTTGCGGAAGGAAGCGGATGGATCGTTGATGTCGTTGTGTATCAACGTGTTGTATCCCTGCCTGATTTTCGACAAGATTTCCCAAACGGATATTCTGGCTCATTGGGAAACGATGTGGGCAGCGCCGTTGGCAGGATATTTATCGGTTTTGCTGACGTTGCTCATGGCAAACGTTTTTACCTGGCTGCCACGTAAGGTGACCGGTTTGCGGTCGGCGGAGGAGTGCCGGACGTTTGCGTGTGCCACGTCGTTGTACAATTACGGTTATTTGCCGATTCCGATCTTGCTACTGCTCTATCCCAACGACCCGGAAATCATGAGTATGCTTTTCGTGTTTGTTTTAGGGGTGGAACTGGCGGTTTGGACGTGTGCGGTGCCCTGTTTGGCGGGTGGATTTCATCGTGGCTGGTGGAAAAACATGCTGACCGTGCCGTTTATCACGATTTTGGTCTCGGCAGGTCTCAATATTTTGGGCATTTTGCCATGGATTCCGAGTACCATTCGCCAGACGATTCAGTGGGTGGGGCTGGGACAAATCTCCCTTCCGCTCTTGATTATCGGGGCGATTATTTACGATCAATTGCTGGAATCACGGGAACTTCGCCGTTGGGAGACGCTTCCTGTCGTTGGCTGGACACTCTTTTTTCGTAGCGTTTTTTTCCCATTCGTGATGATTCTCGCCGCCTTGGGGTTGTCGAGTTATCCCCTTTTGCAGAAGATTTTAATCATTCAGGCCGCGATGCCCTCCGCGATGATGATTGTGATGTTCACGCGGATTTTTGGCGGTTCACCCGTCACCGCCGTGCAGGCCGTGTTATCGACGAACTTTTTCACCCCTATCACAACCGTATTTTGGATTACACTGGGGATGTGGCTTCTATTCCCTGCCTAGTGCCGCGTCAAATCAATGGAATTTCGCTACACTTGCCCTCGCTATTTTTTCTCGACTACCAAAATCCGTTCCTGACGGTCGAGGTCGCGGATGGTTTGGAGGTATTCCAGAGATTTTACGTTTTTCACCATCTCCACCACTTCCGTATGAATCATCGGGCTGAGTTCCATGAAAAGTCGTCCGCCGGGACGGAGAAATTCGGATGTTTGGTGGAGGAGACGCGAAATCAGTTCGGTTCCCTTTTCGCCGCCAAAGAGAGCCACGTGAGGTTCGTAACGGCAGACGTTGGTTTCCAATTCCCGCCCCATTTCCGCCCGTCCCACGTATGGCGGATTGGAAAGGATGGCGTCAAACGTCCCTTTTTCCGATGTTTCCAGAGCCGCAAAAAGGTCACTTTGCACCAGACGCACACGATTTTGCAACCGGGAAGCGTACTTTTCCACATTCTTTCGGGCAACTTCCAGTGCCTTGGGAGAAATATCGATAGCGGTGACGCGGCTGTTTTTCAGATGGATGGCGCTGGTGATGGCCAAAATGCCACTTCCTGTCCCCACGTCGGCCATTTTCCACGCTTTTTCCATCCCCTCCGGCAACGTTTTTGCCCAGTCAAACAGACCCATGAGCAGAAACTCCGTTTCGGGACGGGGAATCAGAACGTTTTCGTTCACCTCAAAATCGAGCGAGTAAAACTCCTTTTTACCCACCAGATACGCCACCGGTTTCCCTGCCGCCCGCTCTTGAATCATGGCCTTGAATTGAACACGTTCTTCCAAAGTTGGCTCATAATCGAACCGGGTATACAAATCCACTCGTGAACAACCCAACACCTCAGCCAGCAAAACTTCCGCGTCCAGCCGAGGACTTTCCGCGTGATGCTGTTTCAGGTAATCGGTCGTCCAAGTCAACAAACGCAGCACACTCCAAGTTTCTTCCGTACTCATTCACCACTCCGCTTTTTGGAATTTTCATCGTTTCCCAATTATAGACGCCTGTGGAAAAAAGTCAAGAGAAAATTTCCTCACTTTGTTATTGGTGGCAAAAGAAAGGGCGTGTTCTGAGGCAAAACGCTCTTGTGTGTGCCGGGACGGGTTGAAAGAAGAGAAAAAAAGATTAAAATAATAAATATTGTCAGTGGAATGGAGTTCCCCCCTTCTCCCTTTTCAGGGATACAAACAAGAGAGTCCCGACGTGACGGAAAATACGCCTTATTTTTTGCCGGAAGATCGAAAACATGTTATTCTCAGCGTCAATCCCAAAGCGGGAAGGCGAAATTCGCGGTTGCGCGTCCAACGGTTGGAGGCGGCATTGCAAAAGGAAGGGTTGACGGTCGAGACGATGACCGACCTCCAGCAAGTGGCGGAGAAGGCCAATCTCTGGTTTGAGGAGCGGAAACTGCGGGCGCTGATCGGTATCGGGGGAGATGGAACGGCGGCAGAATTGACCAACCGAACGGTGCCGGGCGTGCCGATTGCGCTTTTGCCCAGTGGAACGGCCAATCTGCTGGCGAAACACTTTCGATACAGTTTTAAGCCGGAAAAATTTGCCCGGATGATTCTTCAGGGGAAGGTTTTGACCATCGACGCAGCCCGTGCCAATGGCCGTATTTTCCTCACCATGATCGGAAGTGGCTTCGATGCCGACGTCGTGGAGCAAGTCCATCAGGCCAGGATGGCACACCCGAAACATGCGCATATCAACTACTTTTCCTACACGAAACCGATTCTGCACTCCATCCTGCACTACCCTTTTCCACGGGTGCAACTGGAAATTCTGGATGCGGAGGGAAAGGTACTCGAAACGCTCCACGATTCGCACTGGCTCTTCATCAGCAACATTCCCAAATATGGTTGGGGGGTACCGATTACGCCCAAAGCGGTGCCGAACGATGGTGTGATGGATGCCTGTCTCTGGCGTGGTGGGTCGCTGGCAAGTGGTCTTTTCCTCACCGTCACGGCACAATGCGGAATCCACCCCTGGTTTTCCCGATGTCACATGCGAACAGGAAACCGGTTTCGGATTTCGCTGGCTCCCGGCCAAAAAGATGTGCCGGTGCCGTATCAACTCGATGGCGACCCGGGTGGAAATTTGCCAGTCGAAGTGGAAGTCCTTCCCAGGCGGCTGACGATTTACGTTCGGTAGAAAATTCCTGCCGCATCTCTCGGAAAACGAATAAAACCCAACCTCTCTATCGGGAAAGATTGGGTTTTCGCGTTTCAGGAAAATTTTAACTCAGCCGTCTTACGGAATCAGGAATACCAGGGCTGTCGCAATTCCACCTTCCGCAATGCCTGCCCGGATGGTGAAGGGGACGGGATTCCACTTGTAAGGAGCACAACTTCCCGGTCGGTAATAGCCCAACGGGTACTGGCACTCGTTGACCGGATCCATCGCAATGAGGTACGGCAGGGCGGGAACCGTGATGATGAATTCCGCACCAGACAACAACGGTTGGAGAATCGGTCCGGCCGAATGTCCGTAACGTTCCACCGCAGGCTGCTCGAAATAAAGCGGTTTGTGGCAAAGGTTGGAGGCTGTCCAGGTGACGTGCGTCCCGGCAAACTGTCGGACGGGGAAAGATTCGTCTTCCGAAGCCAGTGGACAGTCGATCGGGAAATTGCCGTCGGGGGGGGTGATGTCGTTGGTGATTTCCCGAATCATCTTCATGTCACGCGGTTTCGGACAACTGTTGTCCAGCGTAATCTTCCGGTCGAACTGATTCCACGGGTCTTCCCTCTGCACCTCTTCACCAGCTTCCCCTTCCGAAAGGGAGGGACGGCGACCCAGGTTGCTCTCAGGAACCGGCAGACTACTTTCCGGCAATTCCATCTCCTCGGAATGAGGAAGAATTTCGTTTCGACGCGGTGCGACTGAAGAATTATCCGCCGGACGTTCTCCCAGTTCTCCCTGGTTCCGTCCATTTCCAATCGCTCCCGGTTTCAGTGCATCCACATCGAAACTGTCTTCTTCCAATAAAGTATTTCCCAAGGGGGATTCGTCCAGACTCGGAATATTCGGCGTTTCCACATCGTCCAACGTTCCCATTTCCGGGATTTCCATTTCGGAGAGGCCGGAAGGAGTGCCGTTTCCATTCAAACTCTGAAAATCCTCCAAAGATTCCGTCGGAATTTCCAACGCCGACGTTTCCCCTGTCGGATTCACGCCCGGCAAATTCCCATTCTGAGCAACACGCCGAACAGGTTTTCCGTTTCGGACAATCGACGTGTTGGAAGAAACCTGTTCTTCCGCGGAAACCAGTCGTACCGAATTTTCCTCGGAATATTCCGTTGGAATGGCCTGGCTGGAACGTTGCTGAATCTCACGGGCTTCCGGCGCATTGACCGGCACCCATTTCAACGCACGCCCCGAAGAAGAGGCAGTTGCCGAAGCGGACTTTCGGCTCGATTCATAAGAGACCAACTTTACCGGAGCTTCCTCCTGACGGGCCAAAGAACCCGCCGGGGAAGTCGGACTTTTCTGATAATACACCAGGCGGACCACATCCTCCGCCGTCCACGCCACGGTTCCCGATAACAGAACCAGAAGCGCAGGAAAACTAACCGTTATCTTCCGAGTTGTAATTAGGAGCTTCCTGAGTAATTTTGATGTCATGGGGATGATTCTCCCGAACACTTGCTGGGGAAATTTGAACAAATTTCGCTTCCGTGCGTAATTCTTCAATATTTCGCGTTCCACAATATCCCATACCAGCCCGAAGCCCCCCTACGAGCTGGTAAACGAATGGGCCAAGTTCGCCTCGATACGGCACCCGCCCCTCCACACCTTCCGGCACCAGTTTGTCCGGCCCGGCTTTGGACTGACGGTAACGTTCACTCGAACCCTTCACCATGGCTCCGAGCGAACCCATGCCACGGTACGATTTGAACTGACGACCCTGATAAAAAACCTTGGCTCCGGGACTCTCTTCCAATCCTGCGAGAAGTCCTCCGAGCATCACCACATGTGCCCCCGCAGCAATCGCCTTGGTAATGTCTCCCGAATAGCGAATTCCTCCATCCGCAATCACCGAAACGTTGGCTCCTTTCGCAGCCTGGGCAACATGATAAATCGCGGAAATCTGGGGAACGCCTACCCCGGAAACGACTCGTGTGGTACAAATCGAGCCAGGACCAATTCCAACCTTGATCGCGTCGGCACCCGCTTCGATGAGATCCATCACCGCTTCGCCCGTCGCGATATTTCCCACAATCACGTCAATGTCCCAATCCTTCTTGATTCGGCGAACCGTCTCAAGCACATTTTTTGAGTGACCGTGGGCGCTGTCCAATACCAGAACATCGACTCCCGTTGCCACCAGCGCATCCACTCGTTCGTAGTCATGAACGCCCACCGCGGCTCCGACACGTAATCGTCCCTGCCGGTCTCGGCACGCATTGGGATAACTACGCTGCATATCGATGTCTTTTATCGTAATCAGTCCTGTCAATATATATTTATCGTCAACCAGCAAAAGTTTCTCCACCTTTTTTTTCATTAAAATTTTCTCAGCTTCCTCAAGCGTTATATCTCCCGTGACCGTTACAAGGTGGTTTTTTGTCATAACTTCCCCAACCGGCAAAGTCGAATCTTCCTGAAAACGAAGGTCGCGACGGGTGATGATTCCTTCCAGATGCCCATTTTCCTGCGTGATGGGAATCCCGGAAACGCGGTAGGTGTCCATCAATTTACGGGCTTCGGCCAGTGTTGCCGAGGGAGGAAGCGTTGCCGGATTGTTGATAATTCCGTTGGCGGAGCGTTTGACTTTAATGACTTCCGAAACTTGAGCATGAATAGAAAGATTTTTGTGAATGATTCCAATCCCCCCTTCCTGCGCCAGTGCAATTGTCATGGCACTTTCCGTAACGGTATCCATCGGAGAGCTTAAAAGTGGAATATTGAGCCGAATGCGAGGGGTTAATTGAGTGGAAACGTCCACTTCCGAGGGGACCACCTCACTGTAGCGTGGTTCCAGCAATACATCGTCAAACGTGATTCCCCGATAGCGAATTTTCGTATCCATACCGTTTTTCCTCCTCAACTGACTAAAGAATCCAGCAAATCTGTTTTGATTTTGCAACCAGAAAATGGTCTTTCTCTCCCAAGTGGTTTCAGGGGAACCTCTTTCCATAGAGAATCCTCACACATTTTGGGTAGAATGATTCCTTTTCATTATAACGCGGAACCCCATCATTGAAAAGGAGTGGGGGAGGGATGAATCTGGTTTTATTCAAAAAATTTTCTGCCTCCTTCCTCCCAAACATCCTATTCAACCCCTTTTTGCTGTTTTTCCTCCCCTGCCCCATCCCTGAAAAAAGAAGGGAAAATCGAAAAAAACGGTAAAAAATTTGCGGGGGGGGATGGAAAAACCTTTTTCCACCGGGTAAGATAGAAGGAGATGGATGTTGGATGACGAGGTTTTCAACCTGTCGGGACTCAAACAAGGATATGGGATGCCATGGCCAAAAAAGTAATCAATCGGAAAAAAGAACGTCCTCCTGTGGATGAGAGGGAATGGGATGGTTCAACGGCTGCCGCTGAAGAGAAAAAACCGGCCCCGAAAAAGAAAACAACCCGAAAAAGAATGGAAAAAGCCGCTTCCAGAGAAGTTCGGCTCAAGGCGTTTTGGGCAGTCTATTCTCAAAGTTTGCAGCGTGTCAAACTTTTCGAGTATGCTCAGCGTGAAGAGGCGGACGCGTTGGCCGCGGAGTTGACGGAAACGAAAAAAACGCCACATTTTGTCCGAATGGAAAAACAGGTCATTGACGAATAGGAATTTCTTAAAACAACGAAACGGAGGATTGCATGAAAATTTTTGGGCGAGTATCGGTTTTGCTTCTGGTTGTGGCTCTTTTCGGATGTGTCGGCTGTGGTGGAAAAAAAGCGGCCAAAAAAGGAGGCGGAAGTTCCCTGGGCGAAGTCCAGTCGTTTGACAACGGACGTCTTTCCGTACCTGGCCCCAAGGGCTGGGAATTGGCTTCACGCAGTAATAAATATGTCGCCATGTTCCGAAATACCCAAAGTGAAGGGGTCAGTCTCTATATCACCGCAGAACCTGCTCCCGGTGGAATGACGACGATGACGGCGGAAAACGCGGATGCTGTGAAAGAGACGATCAAAGGTGACCCCGATACGTTCCAAGTTGCCCAGGTCGGCTCCTACACGTGTATCTCCGGTGCCCGACTTTCCCGTTCGGAAGATTACGACTACGACAACCGCCTTTTGGTAACGGTACAGCAAGGGCGAAAATACGAATTTGTCCTCCGAACTTACAAAGGGAGCATGACCAATACCTACATCAACCTTTTGCAGGCCGTTGTGGAAAAGGCTCAGTTCGGGCCGGAAACGGAAGCGACTCTCCCGGATGTGGAAGAGGATGGCGGCGGATTTGGCCTGAGTGATGATTTCAATACCCCGGCACCCGCGGCGGAAACTCCGGCAGCGGAAGAATAGTGTACTCCAACCAGAACCGTTGGAAGTTGAGCGTTTGTTTCCCCGTCTGGCGATAGCTTACCGGGAACGGTCGTCATAAAGAGAACTGTCGATGGCATAAGTCCTTCAATTGGGAGGAATCATGCCATCGACACATTCATAAGTAGAAGCGAGTGAAAACGCAACCTCACCGACAGAAAAATCATCTACGTCGTCAAGGCAAAATCTTTCGCAAAGCCGCTTTTTCCTCCATTCACCCATTTAATCGTAGGCAAACAATTCTTTTTTCATCCATTCGCTGTAATCTTCGTTCAGCGAAAGTTTTTCCGTGAGAACGATTTCTGGCACTTCATAGGGATGCGTGGATTTAATCCAGGTGAGAACATCGTTTTGCAAGGTTTTCTGCGTTTTCAGGGAGATTTTCCATTCGGTCGATTTTTCGATTTTCCCCTGCCAAAGATAAATGCTGGTCATTGGGCCGAGGCATTGTCCACAAACAATGAGGTGTTTTTCCAGAAGTTCCTGGATGATTTTTTCGCCTTCCTCTTTTTGAGGGATGGTAAATGTGATTTCGATAAAGATCATATTTTTGCCTCTTTTTTTGAAAAAGTTCCAAATTGCTATCGACTTATATCGGAAAATTCTCTATAATTCCTTTGGCAGGAAGAAAAAAAGAACGATGTATTCTCACGAATGGCATTATTTTAATAGAAAGGAAGAAATTATGTCGAACGAAGAAGTAAGAACCGAAGAAGCCCAGCAACAGCGAGTCGTTCAGGTTAATGATGAAAAAGCGATCTGCTCGTATGCGAATTTTTGTCGGGTTTCCGGGGCACCGGAAGAAATGATTATCGATTTTGGTCTGAATCCTCAGCCAGTCGGAATTCCCACGTCGCCCATCAACATTTCCCAGCGAATTGTCATGAATTACTACACCGCCAAACGAATGCTCCATGCGTTGCAGTTGACATTGCAGCGTCACGAAGCGACGTTCGGCGTGATTGAGGTGGACCTCCAGCGTCGCGTTCGTCCGGCGGTCGTCCAGCAGCAAAATCCCGCTCATCCTGAATAAGGTTTTGCCAAAATTCTATTTTCGCATTTCTGATTGAGTTGTTTCAATAAGAATGTCCCGAAAGAGATGTGGTTTTTCCGCGTCTCTTTTTTTATGGTTGAGTTTTTCTTTACTTCTCTTGAATCAATCGGTTACGATCGGCAATGATTGCGGGAGCATCATAAACAGGAACGTTTTTCAGAACCATTTTTCCTTCTTGTATTTCTTTGCATTCTGCTGGAATTTCGTAAATTCTTCCCGTTATCAAATCTGCCCAGACAGGATCGGAAAAAAGCCCCTTCTCCACTGTAATCGTTCCTTTATGGGTCTCGTTGGAGTCGCCGGGAATCTGGTTTCCATCCCAGAAAACCAACACATCCTCTCCTTTTTTCTCATCTCGTGCGGCGTACCACGTTATCGGAACTTCGCAGACAATTTCACATCGATAATCCTTCTGCCGTTCCAGCGTTCCATCCCAAACAGCCACAACATTCTGAACACTGTAATACGCCATTTTGACTTTGGCCAGATTCCGCTTATCGTTGATTTTCAGCAATCCTTTCCGATTGATTTCCCGTCCTTTATGGTCAAAATCGCAAATGGTAAAGACAGCCGAAAGAACATCGTGTCCCCAATCGCCCAACATTCGTCGCGTATTCCATTTGGCCTGCGTCAACTCCGACCAGGGATGATTCGACAACGCAAACCGGTGTGCCATCTCGGATGGACAGCCATTCTCTCCCTGCCAGAGTTTCCACTGCGGCACATAACGATTCATCACCTCTCGCATGGCCTCCACGTTCTTGTAAGAAGAGTCAGGATTTTTCGCATAGCCATGATAAATCATCCACTCAAACAACCCTTCTTTCTTTTCTTGCGTCAGGACTTTCAGACATTTTTCCAAAAATTCCGGGGAATTCCGGGCCAGTGAAAGTGCGCCAATACGCGAGTCGGGAATGATCCGTCGAATGATTTCCGCCGTCCGAATGTTAAAATGAACGATTTCCTCCGGTGTTTTTTTCTTACCAATATCCGGCTCATTCCACATCATCCAGATTTTCACGCGATCTCGATAATGTTTTGCCAAAGTCTCCACCCAGACCTCCCATGCCGCCAGACCTTCTTCCGAAACGGGGAAACCGGCACCCAAATCCCAATCGCCGCCACCGGGATAAATGGGGTTTCCGTAACTCGTCTCCAACATCGGCTCCAAACCACGCGCAAGAGCATCGTCCACCACCGCATCCAGCCACGTAAAATCAAACTTTCCCCGCTCCTGTTCCGTTTTTGCCCAACCGGCCTGCAAGCGGATTTTTTTAATTCCCAGAGGAGCCACATACTCCTTGTAAGTATCCCAATAGATATAATCCCGACAAAGCGTTTCACATCCCAGCGTCCACATCTGCTCGCCAGGAATCTCCGTGACGCCGCGGGGCTGAATCGTTCCCAGGCATTTCCACTCAATAGCCAGCGTCGTCTGAACCCGACTATCCGTCCTGTCCAGCATCTGTCCCCATCCACAAGCTACCCATCCCCAAACCAACAACCCACCAACCACTCTTTTCCACATTTTTTTCTCCTTTTCCTCAAGAATCACTGTTGGAATCTTTCTTCAGTATAATTCTCAGGAAAGAAAATTGCAATGGCCTAATGCTTTGTGAAACTTATAAATATGGGCAAACTTTCCGAACGAACAGGAACCATCGAATCCCGCTTCTGCCGATTTTGACAGAAGTGGGATTTTGGGTGGAGGGTTTCTTTAGCGAATGAGAAGCTCATCGTCCGTGAGACGAATCGGTGCGGTATTTTCCGGATCGCCGACGCGAAGGTAAATTTCACGCCCACTCGGATCGGGGAATTCTGTTAAGATAACGTCCATGGCAACGGCGTCGGAATCGGAGGAAGGTTTGACTTGGGCAGTCACTTTCTGACCATCGGGACGAATGGCCGTGTACGATTCGACATTTCCCAAAGAGGCAGGGTCGAGAATCCAATCGCGAACGTTGGGGAACTTCTGGAACAACTCCGCGTTTTCCGCCACTCCAACACAAAAAACAACAGGGCCACGCATCAGGGCAACGCGATCTTTCTGAGTCTCACGGCCGCGCAAAAAACGCCATTCCATCGGCATGGAAAGCTGAATCGTGTCGCCATTTTTCCAGGTACGCCGATATTCGCGGAAACCTTTTTCCTGGCTGGCGGGCAGAATTTCCTCGACAGGTTCACCGGGAAGTTGGACGGTCATTTTTTCACACCAACCCGGAGTGCGAAAACGGATCGCAAACTCGGTCGGCTTCTCCATTTGAAGCGTGATTTGCACTTTTCCATCACTGGGATAGCGGGTTTCCTGTTTCAGGGTGACATTTTGGCCGTTGATCTGGAACGTCTTCTCGGAAGGGGTGTACAGCAGAACCGCCACGCCTCCGTCGGGTGTCTGGTAATAGACTTTTTGCGGCAACTCGGCCATAGCACGACGAAAATTCCCACAGCAGCAGAAATAGTCTCGCGAATCGTATGGACGTTCACCCGAAAAGGGCGTAAAGTAGCGAATTTTCCGGCCATCGGGCGATTGCGCGGCAAACAGTGCGTTATAAATCGTCCGTTCCATCACGTCGCCGTAACGCATGTCCCCGGAGAGACGCAGAACACTGTCAAGCCAACGGAGCAAATAAGCGGTGACGCACGATTCCCCGATCATTCCGGCTCCATTTTGGTTGTAGGTAAAATGTTCTCCTTCCGAACAGGAACCGGTCGCCAGGAGTGCCCCTTTTCCCTTTCGGAACAGTTCGTTTTGCATGAAATCACTCATTTCCAACAACTTACGCTCACCCGTCAAACGATAGAGTTCGGTTTGTGCATAAATTCGAGCCAGCATGACGTAAACATGTGCCGGGCGTTCGGTAAACGTCTGTTTCCAGGAATCAAGCGACTCGCATCGAATTTCGGCGTAACTGTTGCCATGTTTGACGTTGGCGGCAAAGTCGAGATACTTTTTTTCGCCTGTCACGCGGTAGAGTTCCAGAAATCCTTCCGGTAATCCCGCGGTACAAATTTTGTTGGCTTCGTAAAAACCATTTTCTTCGGTGGGAAATGTTTTCATGATGTAGTCCGCCATGATTTTCGCGTTTTCAAGAGACTGTAAGTCTCCGAAACATCGGTAGTTGCGAACGAATGCCAGATTGATGTATTCGTGTTCATGGAGCGTCCAGTTGATGTATTCCTGCAAATTTCCCGGCTCGACTTTCCAGAAACCGACGTAACCATCCGGGTCGCGGGACTTCACGAGTGTGTCGGCAATGTAGTTGGTTCGCTCTAGAACTTTCGGATCGTTGGTGTAGCGGGCGAAGAGACTTCCCGCGTCGAGAACTTTTCCAATGCCATAGTAGACGTAATGTTCGTTGCCACGTTCCCGACGGTTCCGAAAGTGGTTCAGCCAGTCGCGGTCGAGGTCGATTGCCATGAAATTTTGGTAGATACAATCGTGGACGCGGTGTCCGATTTCTCCGCCCAACTCCTTTTCACACAAGGAAACGGGAATCAGGGCATCCTTTACCACCGGCTCCACAACATCGTGTGCGGCCAACAGTCCTGTCGTCAACAGGCTCAAGAGGATGGTTGAGATGAATTGGTACATACGGTAACTCCTTGTTTTCTAAAGACTAATCATTTTCCTGAAGGATTTCCGAACCGTGGATACTTCCCCAGCCACGCCAGGTTTCGATGGCAATGCTGTTGGAGACAAAACGGACGGAACCATCGCCGAAAGCCGCGTTGACACCACCGGTATGATGGCTGCGGGCAGAAACGATCACCTGACCGGTATTGGTCTGGCAGGGACCGGGATAATCGGCAGGCGAATCAATACAGTTGTTGGTATCGACACCCGCGTTCGGACCGTAAACCGTCATGAATTGGGCACATCCGCAATCGTCATTGAGAATGTCTCCGCGAACATCATTCTGCTCATCGTTGGCGGCCTGAATGACTTCGGAGAGAAAGAGGGTGTTGGAAAGCCCATCTCGAATTTCGGACGGACGGCGTTGCAGATTGTTCCCCCAGGCCGCGGCATAGTAAGTGTTCCCTTCGTAGGGACGCATTTCGTGGTCGCCGTAACCGTAACAGAGGACGTAATTGCCACGAGAACGTTGGGGCGTGGTGGAACCGACCGTCCAATAGCCTTTCCGATCGTTGGGACAAAAATAGATCGGCACCTGCACTTCCAGAGAGTCTCCGAAACAATCGGCCGTCTCCAAATCCCACATCCCGGCCAGAGCGGCTTGTTCCATGTACGACCAGAGCTGCGGGACAAAGGTGGCTCGAACGCTGGAGGCACGATTTCCGTAAGTCCATACGGGATAACGGGATGGGTCTCGCTGGCAGTAGGTTCCCGCGTTACTTCCGTGGATCGTTCCATAGGGATAGGCACGGAACGCTACTTCGTGATTGTGGATTGCCAAAATCCACTGGCGGAGGTGGTTGGAACACTGCATTCGCCGAGCCGCCTCGCGTGCCTGTTGGACGGCAGGGAGCAGCAGCCCCACCAACATGCCGATGATGGCAATGACGACTAACAGTTCCACCAACGTAAATGCTCGATGGTTTTTCATACAAAATTTTCCTGTAAAATAAGGTCTGGAATCAAAAGTCCAAGGTCTGTTTTTTCCCTGAAACGGTGACGCGACGGGTCGAATTCACATTTTCCTCCGGCGGCAAAATCTGTTTCGTATCGACGACGGTGGAAGTCTGGCCGTTGCCAAGATTGATGGTGCGTTCCCGGACATCTTCGTAGGCAAAAAGGCGAACCACCTTTTCCCCCGGCGGCATGGTGACGGAATATTGTCCGTCCTGAATCACCGCACCTGCCGAGGCGGTTTTTCCATCGACCGGGACAAACTCGATTCTCCCTTTGGCAATCGGCTCGTTTTTCCACTGGACGGTACCGGAAACGCGCGTTCCCGACTCTCCTCCGCCGCACCCGACCAGGCAGAGAAGACCCAGGGAAAGAGCCAAACTTCGTAGCAGAGACATCTTATTTTTTCCTCCTCCACAAAATCAAGACACCTGCCAACAGTAAAAGCAGTGTGGACGGTTCAGGAACGGCCTGGCTGTCATTCACTCCGGCTCGAAGGAGTTTGGCGGTATAACCGTAAGCCTCTTCAAAACCGGAAAAATCCCAGACGAATCTCCCAGAATCACCCAGTTCCAGAAAGGTGCCCAAATCCACTTGAACCCGTCCATTTTCTCCGGTGGTTTCCAGTCCCGTCACCAGCCCCAGCCAGTCCGCGAACATGTCGGTATAAGGCGTATCGACCCAGAGTTGATAGTTTTCCACCAGCGTCATGCCATTTTCAAAATCGACTCCCAACAGACGATCCACTCCAACCGAGCCAAACGTTCCGCCAAAGCCCGTTTCCGCTTTCAAAGTCAGCGTCGTCCCATTGTCGGTGGAAAGATCAAACAGATCGGTGGAATAGTCCAGCGACGTACTTGCCACAGGGAGAATTTTGTAGCTGTTTTGCGCAAGTACCGTAAAACCATGGACTTCCGCAGCCAAACGACCACCGGTTTCCACCGTGGGAGCGTTATTCAGAGTCGCGAAGGAACCAAAACCATTTTCTACCGGCGTGGCGGCAAAAAGTACCTGAGCGTTGTTGGAAATGGTAAGATTGTCTGTATGATTTTGGCTGTTGGCACCGTAAGTTACCGTTGTGCCATCCGTCACGAGATAAACATTCGTCCACGTACCGGTTCCGAAATAGTACGTTCCGTTATCGCGAATGGTCGTCGTGCCTCGCACAAAAATGTCGGAAGCTCCGTTTTGGTCGTAATTTCCAGAGAACCAGGCGGAAGAGCCATCCCCTTCCAGAACCAGATTCCCCTCGGAATAAATCGCACCGCCATTTTTGGTGGCCGTGTTGTTCTGAAAAAGGGAGATGCCGGAAAGGGTGAGTGTTTTCGATGCGCTTCCCAGAAGAATGGCGCCGCCATGTTCATCCGCACCCGTACCGGTTGTTTTGTTGCCGATAAATGTCTGGACACCGGAAAGGGTGATGTTTCCGTAGTTGCTTCGGATCGCTCCACCACCGTAATTCTCAGTACTTTCATTGTTTTCAAAGAGACTGTTTCCCGAAATGAAAATATCCTCTCTGGCATAAATCGCACCACCAGCGTAGAGTGCTTTATTATTGCGAAAGATGTTCGTGCCATACATCGTGAAGGAACCAGCGGCTACGGAGATAACCCCTCCACTTTGTGCCGTTGCGTGATTGGAATCGAACGTATTCGTGCCGTAAAGAGTCAGGTTATTTCCATCTCCAGAAGAGAAAAAAACGCCTCCTTCACCATGGGTGACGATGTTGGAAAACGTTACGTTGTCGCCGTAAAAAACAACCGGTTGGTCTTGCCCACCACTATTGTACAGGAACCCTCCATTGCCAGAGATAGGTATTTCGCCTCCCTGAAAGTGCAGATTGGCAACGTTCAACGTGATATTCCCCGCGAGGAAAAGTCGGGAGGTGGAAAGCGTGACGGTTCGCACATCCTCTGTGTTGGACTGGTACGTCACATTGCGTCCAGTAAAATTAATCGTATTTCCCGCCGGGACATTTCCAGTTACCCAAACGGTTTCCAATTCCCCAGGCGCTCCGACAGAACCCAGGTTTGTTCCTGAGGTAAACGTCGTTCCATTGGATTGATACACCGTTTTTCCAGTCTCTTCGGCTTGAATGGCAATGTTGTAACCATCATTTGTCTTGGTCGCGTAAGCCAACCCGGACAGTCCCGAAGCCAGTGTCACGATCGGTTTTTGAAGGAACGCCGGCATGGATTGTGTGGTCAACGCCGTTCGCGTTCCTGTAAAGGCTTCGTCCACAATAAACCGAATTGCGGAGGATTTGAGGGAAAGGGAGGTTGTCGCCAACATCGTCTCAAATCCGCCAGTATCCGTCGCTTTGCCCAGATACACTTTCAGGTCGGCATTGGCCAATGTCAACACTCCCACCGAATTTTGCGAACCGGCACCCAGCGTGACATGCGCCCCTTGGGAAATCGTCAGGCTGGTACTGTTGATTCCACCACCGAAAGTGTAATTCCCCGAATCTTGAATCGTGACCGCGACGCCATTCTGGGAACCAATGTCGTTCGGAGTTCCCCCCGCCGTATTGCCTGAAAACGTCACCGACGTATCCGCCCCGGAAAAGGAAATGGAGGAATTCGCGTGCCAGGTGGAAATTGCGCCACCGTAAAGCCCCGCGGAATTGCCGAGAAACAGGTGCGTTCCGCGTGTGATGGAAACCCTGTAATCCGATTCGATAGCTCCGCCGCTTTTCGTTGCGGAATTATCCTGAAAGAGAGAATTGTTGTTGGAAAGCGTCAGCCCACCATCTCCCGGAATATACAACGCCCCCCCCCAACCGGTATTGGCACCATCATCGTCCCAGGCACGGTTTCCTGTAAAGATACTGGAACCATTGGAAAAAGTCATGGATTTACCAGCAACCATGGCTCCCCCGTTTCCCTGTCGCGTTTCGTTATCCTGAAAAACGATCGAGGTTTCCGCACCGCGAATGTTGACAGAATTTAGGGCATAGATTGTTGTACCAGAAAGACCTGAAGCGGTATTTTCCTGAAAAATCAGACGTGAAACCTGGGAATCCTCTCCCAGAAAAACATTTCCCTGCTCTCCCCAACTGGCATCGATCGCGACACCTTTTTCCACCGCCGTATTTTTCAGAAACGAAACGTTTCCAGAAACGTAAACCTCTCCAAGTTGATTATAGACAGCAGCCCCTCGGTTGGCACGATTGTTGAGAAACGTATGGTTTCCCTGAATCCGCGTCACTCCATCGTAGTTGTAGATCGCCCCGCCCGAACCGTCTGCCTGAGTCCCGGAAAAGAGGCTGTTTCCGGTTAGGGTTGTCGTCCGCGCAAACACCGCGCCGCCAAAATCTTTACGGAGATTCTGAAATATCACGTCGCGGGCATGAATCGTAACCATTCCCGAATCGTGAGAGGTCGTCTGGAATCCCGCCAGGATAGAATTGCCGTCGAAGGTGACACGATTCAGATGGAAGGTGGAACCTTGAACATCGCTGAAAAACGCTCCCGTTTCCCCTGCTCCCGGAGTAATCGTGCGAACGGTATCGTTATCCGAAGTGATGGTCAGTGTGTAGGGATTGCCACCCCAGGAAAGAACTCCTCCACGAGTGGCGTTGTCACTGAGCGTCAAAATGTCCCCACTGGCAAACGAGGGTATTCCTGTGAAAATCGCATTGGAAAGTGTCCGATCGACGGTTTGCCCGGTTATCGTACTACCGTTGAATGTCGTTCGGACAACTTCTGAAAAACTTGTCGAAACAAACAATATTATCAGAAGTCCCCCATTCAAAATAGTAAAAATAGGCCTCATAGTCAGCCTCCTCGTAAAAAGTGAAAGTGGTAAAGATAAACATTTTACAAAATCCATTATAAACCCATGAATACCCCTTGTCAATGCAATTTCGCGCAAGCTTTCCTCAGATTTCGCGCACCAGCTACCGTTTTTAAAATCGCTTCCATTCTCCATTTACGTTGAAAATTTTCCAGTTCAGGAGGTTCTCTCATGGAGGGAAAGGGAATTGCCGAAGAAATAAGGAGGAGGGAAGTCACTCTTTCCATGGATATTTTTCGACGTTCACTCCAAAGTAAAAGGAAAATTTCCCATCAGAACGATGAAAAAGAGAGTTCCGCACATTCCCCACGTTTGCATTTTGCTGAACATGTCTCTGTCGGCATGTCGGGAGAAGTTGCGTGGCATTCTGCGTTACGAACGGTTGTACGGACCATGGAAACTCCATTTGCCGACGTTTGAGGACTGTTCATACGACCAGATTCCTCTGGCAACTTACGATGGAATTATTGCCGATTGCGTGCCTTATTATTTTTCCCAGGAACCACTGATGAAGACACGTCGTCCGATCGTTCTGTTGGATTATCTGGAGGATACGGCCGCACCTTTCTATCGATTTGCGCATGTTCGCTGCGACGGCAACCTGATTGGACGGATGGGGTTGGAACACTTCATGAAGTGCGGCTTGAGCAACTTTGCTTTTGTGGATGAGGTTTCCAATATCAACTGGTCACTCAATCGTCGGAACGGTTTTTTGTCTCGATGGAAAGAGTTGCCGGAAGGTTTTTCCGACTGTTTTGTTTACTCCGAAGATATTCTCTCCAAAAAATATCCCAAAACCGAGTCGCGTCGTCTTCTCAAATGGTTGCGGGAACTTCCCAAGCCGGTGGGTGTATTTTGTGCCCATGATGCCCGTGCCCAACAGGTGATTCAGGCATGTCATAAAGCGGAGATTACCATTCCCAAAGAGGTGACGGTTTTGGGTGTGGACGATGATGAAGACCTTTGCCAGATTTGCGATCCGACGCTCTCCAGCATCCGAAACGACAATGAGGGAGGTGGGTATTTGGCTGCGGAAGTGCTGGCGAAAATGATGGAGTTCCCCTCTCAGAAACTGGAACCCTGCTTTTATCCGCCGCTGTACGTTCACACCCGTCAAAGTACAGCCATCCAACACCATATCGAAAGTTTTCTTCAGGACGCGATTCAGTTCGTGGAGGCTCATGCGGGGATAGGGATTCAGGTTTCCGATGTGGTGCGAGCCGCCAAGGTTTCCCGCCGTCTGTTGGAGCAACATTTCCGCAAAGTCCTGAAACGGAGCATTCACGACGTCATTCTCGATGCCCGTTTTCGTCGTGTTTGTATTCTTTTGCTGGAAACCGACCTGAATATTAACGAACTGGCTCGGCTTTGTGGTTTTCAGAGCGAATATTATATCTGCACCGCGTTCAAAAAGCGTTTCGGCAAAACGATTTTTCAATACCGTAAAGATCGCGGTTGAAAGACTTTCCCCACCTCTTTTTTAGGACAATTTCTGGTTTTTTCCCAAAAGATTCTGGGATGGGGGCTTGAAAAAAGGTGGAAATTGTGAAAAAATGGTAGTATGTCTTATTTTGCCAATGTTGGAACCGTAGACTTAAGGAGAGTGATGATGGATAAGATGGAAAATTCAATCAATCGACGAACCGCTCTGGCTGGTGGTTTGGGAGTGGCGTTGGGCAGTTTTCTGACAGCTCCACCGGTTTTGGGTGAAGAAAACGAAGGTGGCGAAAAGAAGCGAGCCAGACGTCCGCGAAAACGTCCTGTTCGGGAGGAGACGTGGAAATATGTTCCTCTCGATCCAGCCCAATGCGCTCAGCGTGCGTACGATCTGTACGATCCGTGGGGGTGTATGTACTGTGCGGTGAAGGCGGGGATTTTGGAGTATGCCGCCGCAATCGAGGCGGAAAATCCCGAATTGGCTGAGAGTTGCCGGGCGTTCCCGTTCATCGCCTTGCGGAGTGGCAAAACAGGCTGCGGTGCCATGGAGTCGCTTTGCGGAGCGGTCAATGGGGCAGGCTTTTTCATGGGTCTGTTTGTGAAAGATTACGGTGAGTTGTGCCAACTTATCAAACAGGTGGGAGAGTTTGTCAAGGAAACGCCCATGCCGCAATTCGTTCCGGCAGACGACAAACACCCCCATTTCGTCCAGTCGGTTTCGCACAGCATTTTGTGTAAAGAGAATACCACGGCCTGGTTGTCGAAAGACCCGTCGCAGGAGCATAAAATGTTGCGTCCCGAACGCTGCAAACGATATACCGGAACGGTATTGGGATATGCGGTGGAACTGCTCAACGACTATTTCAGCAAAGAGAGTTGATTTTCCCGGATAGAAAAATCCTGGCAAGAAATAAAGAAACGGCTCTTGAAAAAGAACCGTTTCCTGAAAATGTGTCATTTTTTACGGCTTCTGACGGAACAGTCCATTGAATGGGCCACGGCTTGTGCCGTCGTCAAAGTCGAGGTGCCAGTAACCGTCGTGCCATTCCAGCGTCACTTTCCGCCATCCATCGGGTACCTGCGGATAGGGATAGTACGGGCCAACGTAAGGCCAGGCTTTGTGCGTATGACGTTTGGGATACTGCACCGCGGCGGTATTGGGATAAGCCGCGTAACTGGGCCATGCTTTGTTCGGCATGTGAGGATTGTCATACTGCATGGAGGCACTGGTGCGATACTGCATGTTGTACGCTTGCGGATTCATCGGTTGCGGCATTCCTCCCATTCCGTAAGAAACCGCGGGGGCTTCCGTCACGGTCGTTCCGTAGGAGACTTTTTTCAGAGCAACGGGCGTTCCGCTTCCCTGAAGTTGCGTCGTCTGGACGGGTTTGGCGGCCAGTTCACTCATGGCAGCGGCGGTGGAATCATGGGACGCGGCTGGCAGTGCGGTAGGAACGGTGGAGGTGGCGATAATCTGTTCCTGTCCATTCACGGGAACATCCGAAACGACCACTTCATCACTGATGATTTCCGCACCGGGAATATCCTGCAAAACGGCGGGAGTTCCTTTGACAATACTCCGCTGATAACCAGCCGTCTGCTGCACTTCCGAGTCGGCAATGACCTCTTTTTCCACTTCCAGGCGATTGATTACCTTGGATACACCGGCCAGGGATTCGATGGCATTTTCAATCTCCGCGATTTTGGAAGCATCATCCACCACTCCCGTCAGCCAGACCGTCTCGTTCTGAAACTTCAGGCCAATATCGCAACCATCGGTCAGGGAATCTTCCTGAAGTACATTGGCGATTTTTTCCGCCATTTCCTGATTACTTCCCCAGGTGACCATAGGAAGTAATGCTGCCGTCCAAAGGATGGCTCCACTTAAAATTACACGTCGCATACTGTTTCCTCCAGTCCGTTTGTCATCGTGCAGCACGAAAACGATGAATGTCCCATTCCTTTTCATTTCGTTTTCATGTTTATTACCACTCTTTTGGAAAAATCATGATAGAAAAACTATCATAATCCATTTATTCATCACTAACATCGGATGTAATTCAACCCCGACTTCAGTTTCTTCCGGCATAACCGGGAGAATCCGACAATTTTCCACTGGAAAAATCCTTACAATCGGAATAATCGGAAAAGTTTAACACAGGATTAAAATGCTAAAAATAGACAATAAAAAAGGAGGGCTGAAGAAAGTTCTTCCCTCCTGAAAAATGAGAATTTCCAAAATATCGACGGGGACGGTCTTTGTGAAAAGCTATTTGATTTCCAGGGCACTGAAGCCCAAAACGGTGTCGTTGGAGTGAATTCCCAAGCCAATTTCCTGAAGATCGTTCAGGTAGATATGGTCTCCATCCCATTCCATCTCTTTTTGGAACGAAACATGGCCATCCTCAAACAGGATGTTATTTCCACGTGGTCCATGACTGGGAACCTGAACGGGGATGATTTCGGGATTTTGCGCATCGGCCAAAAGTGCGTGCCGTGAACGACGCAGGTCTTGGGGAGGATGGTAATGTCCTTCCGTTTCATAGCCAATGTTGTAAGAATAATTGCCCCCCATGACCGGCAGAATAGCAACCAACGGCTCCTGGTCATGAATCGTTTCGAGTTCCGACAAGGTAGGAATATGGCGAGGAATTTCGTGCGTCGAATGAATAACATCCGGGCAGAAGAGGTGCCGTGGGAGGATTTGCCCGGTTTCCAACAGGGTGGGGCCATAAAGACCTGCCACGTGATATTGAGAAAAGGGGGTATTTTTCACGGAAGGAAGTTCTCCGCCATGGAGATTAGCATAATTTTGCAGAGCCCGCCCGATGTGCATCATGTTATCCTGACAGACCGCCACGCGAGCTTCGTGCCGTGTGAAAAGAATGACCTGAAACAGTCCCAGAAAAACCACACTCAAAAGCGACAGTGCCACAAGACAATCCAATCCGTGCCATCGGGAATGGGAGAGTGCCAGAGACTCTTCCTCCTGAGGGATGGGAGCGGCGGCGATTTTTTCGCGAGTCACCAACGTATCCTGCGTTCGGCAGGTAACGGTCTCTTTGAGAGAGACGACCATCGACTCTTCCTGGAAAGGAGGAAACTCCATCGTTTCGCCATAATCGTACCGATCCAAGCCCTTTTCACCGATTGAATTTTCACCGATCAAATTCTCACCGATCGAAACAGTGGCGGCAGGGCTGTGTACAAGAATAAACTCCATCGTTCGCTGTGCCAGCCCATGAGGAATCGGAAAGGACTGGTGATGTTCATCCCGAAATTGCAGCGCGGGACGGAAAAACGAGAGAAGCCGTTTGTATTCCTGAGCGAAATCACCGTCGGCTCGCATTTGCTGCACGACTTCTTCCGCCTCCTCATCTTCCAGAGCGCCGCAAATATAGCTGATCAGCAATTTTTCCATTTCTGATTGAGACATGGTTTTTAATTTCTATCTATATAGGATATGAAAAATCTGTCGCCTGCGGTGGGTCTTTCTGATTTTCGCAAAACACGCACCTGCCATTTTCCTTTGTCAAATAACAGGTGTTTTTCAACAGAACCCCCGCACCTTGGAGCGATTCCGCAGGCCAGAAATTTCAGGTGCCGTAATTCTCCCTCAAAAGTTTAATACGTGAGGGTTTCCACGGCGGTTCTTCTTTCAAGGATAAATTTTTCATTTCAGGTCAGGTTTTTATTCCGCAACCATTGTCCGATTCGTTTCATGGCATTGTGGAGCCGACTTTTCACCGTTCCGACAGGTAAACCGAGGATTTCTGCCGCCTCACGATATTTGATTCCTTCGTAATAAATCAAAAGTACCACATCCCGCAGTGGAGGGGGCAACGTATCCACAAATTCGTGAATCTGTTTGGCACGTTCCTGGATTTCCAGATTTTCTTCCGGCGAAGGAGCTTCACTGGGAATAATATCGAGCAGAGACATTCCGTCAAAATTTTCCGTGGCAGAAATATTCTTTTGCAAACTGGCGTGTTGATGGCGTTTATTTCTTCGCTGGGCATCAATGGCCTGATTCGTTGCCACCATATAAAGCCAGGGGCGGAATTTCCGTTGGGTGTCGAACTGGTCTGCCTTGAGGTAAATTTGCAGGAACGTTGCCTGGAAGACATCTTCCGCGTACTGCGAATCTCCCAAAAAACGTCGCAGATAATTATACAAATCCCGTTCGTAACGATAGACCAGTTGCTCCAACCAGGCGTTGTCATGCGTGGAACGGAAGAGTTCCAGCAATTCCTCGTCGGTATGCGTGGTATCGAGATTGTAACGGGAACGTCGCGTTGTCACCGGATTCTTCCATTTAAATTTCACAAAATACAAATCGACTCTCACTCCTATTGTAAAAAATTTTTACAGATTGGGTAGGGGTGAAGGGAAAAAAGTTGGAAAAAGAACCTTATTTTTCACGGAAAAAAGGAAAAAAGACCGTTTTTGTTTGCGAAACAAGACGTTTGAGTAAAAAATAATACGTCGTTGAAAAAGAGACTCCTCCCAACCCCCGTCAACCTCTGGTTTTCGGGAATCTTCCCCCCGCCCCTACCATAATTACAAATGAACAGTATAATAATGGGAGTGGAGTTGTCAAAATTTTTTGAATCCGTAGATTGAGGACAGCAGTTTCATGGCATTTTTTGAATGGGTGAGTTCCAAGGTGTTCCAGCATGTGCATGGCAATCACCTTGTTTATAATACTTGTTGGGAAGATCCGCGTCTGGATCGGGTGGCACTGGAGTTGAAGCCGACGGATGAGGTGCTGGTGATTACCAGTGCGGGTTGCAATGCGCTGGATTATATTCTGGCCGGGTGTCGTCATGTTTACGCGGTCGATATGAACTATCGCCAGAATGCCGTTCTGGATTTGAAAAAGGCAGCCATCAAGTGCCTGGATTACGAGGATTTTTTCCAGCTTTGGGGAAAGGGATACCATCCTCGATTTGTGGAACTCTATCAGGGAACGTTGCGAAAAGAGCTTCCTGAGTTGTCGCAAAAATTCTGGGACAAGAAAAAGCATTATTTTACCCGACACCGACGGACGTACTATTTCAACGGCACTTCGGGAATGTTCGCGCGTGGAATCAATTTTTACGTCGACCGCGTGGCCAAAGTCCGACCGCAGGTGAACCGTCTTTTTGAGGCGAAAACCTTGGAAGAACAACGGGAAATTTACAAAAAGGAAGTTTCGCAGCGGTTTTGGACGCGGACGATCAAATTCCTGCTCAATCGGGACACGACACTTTCCATGCTCGGCGTTCCCCGTGCCCAGCGGTATCAGGTCGAGTCGCAGTATGAAGGACAGATCGTCAAATTCATGCAGGATTGTCTCAACAGCGTTCTGTGCGATCTTCCACTTCAGGACAACTACTTCTGGCGCGTCTATATTCAGGGTTGTTATACGAAAGAATGCTGCCCGGAATATCTGAAAGAGGAGAATTTTCAGCGTTTGAAGGATGGGCTGGTCGATTGCGTGACGACTTATACCGATTCGGTGGAAGGCTTTTTACGGAAGCATGAGGTAACGATTTCCCGGTTCGTGCTTCTGGATCACATGGACTGGCTGGCGAGTCACCTTTTCCCGGCACTGGTTTCGGAATGGGACGCGATTTGGAAACGATCGGCTCCCGAAACACGCCTTATCTGGCGCAGCGGCGGAATGCGGACCGACTTTCTCGAACGGGTGAATCTGGAAATAGAGGGTCGTCAAGAACCGTTGATGGAGCATTTGAAACTGTATCCTGAACTGGCGGCGGAACTGCATGAAAAGGATCGCGTTCACACTTACGGCAGTTTTTACATTGCCGATTTGTTGAAGTAACCGATCGCTCCAAACAGATTTGAAAAACAGAGAGAAAAGATGAGTTTCGGTTCTGATTTGAAAATATTGTATCACATGCTCTTTACCCGTGGGCGGGGGGAGAATCATGCCGACCGTCTGGACCATTTTTATTCCGGCCAGGCAGGGGGGTACGATGATTTTCGCAAACGCCTTTTGAAAGGTCGGGAAGAGATGATGCGCCTGATTCCTCCGCAGGATGAGGCGGTCTGGGTCGATATGGGAGGGGGGACGGGAGCCAATCTGGAGTGGATTGCGGATCGGATTCCAAAATTGAAGCAGGTTTACATCGTTGATTTGGCCTCGTCGCTTTTGGGTGTGGCGCAAGAGCGGATTGCCGATCGCGGCTGGACGAATGTTCAGGCCGTTCATGCCGACGCGACGCTCTTCACGCCGGAAGAGGGCTATGCCGACATCGTGACGTTTTCCTATTCGCTCACCATGATTCCCGACTGGTTTGCGGCAATGGACAATGCCCTGCGGATTCTCAAGCCGGGTGGCACGATTGGCATTGTCGATTTTTACGTGGCTCGCAAATGGCCTGCGGAAAACCATCGGAAGCATAGCTGGTTCACGCGAAGTTACTGGCCGGTTCATTTCAGTACGGATAACGTCTTTCTTTCGGGAGACCATCTGCCGTATCTGGAACGCCATTTTGAAACGTTGCGGTTGCAGGAATTTTACGCCAAAATCCCCTATATTCCCCTCATTCGGGCACCTTATTATATTTATCTGGGAAAAAAACCTGCGAAGGAGGAGGAAAATTTCCGATAAAGAAGAGGAGGTTCTTGCAGGAGAGAACGAAAGGGAAGATTTCGCAGGAATAGCAGACCAGTGAGAAAAAAACGTTCGTCAAAATCGGGTAGAAAATCGTCGTCCCCACTTTTTTTGCCGCACGTGGCGTTGAGTTACGAACAGTGCCGGGAAATTGTGCAGGATTCTCGTTCCAGTTTCGTCCGAGCCATGACGACACTTCCTCCGTTACAGCGTCGTGCCATGGAAGCGGTTTATGCGTTCATGCGTTGTGCCGACGATTTGGCCGATTCTGATTTGCCGGTCGAAACGCGGCGGGAACAGCTTCAGGATTTTCGGCGGGATTTTCTGAAGTCGCAGACGAACGGCTCCTCATCCGCGTTTATCAATTTCTATCAACATGTCAACGGAATTTTTCCGGCAGTGACCGACGCAATTGCTCGTTTTCAGATTCCCGCGGTCTATTTTGACGCGGTGTTGGAAGGGGTGACTTCCGATTTGGAAACGTACCATTATGCCACATACGAAGCGTTGGAGGACTACTGTTACCATGTCGCGTCGGCGGTGGGACTGATTTGCCTGCCGATTTGGGGGATTCCTGCGGAGGAGGTGGCTCCAGAAGCGGATACGCCGATAAAGCGGGCGGCGATTGCGTGTGGGAAGGCGCTGCAATTCACGAATATTCTCCGGGACGTTCGGGAAGATTGGGAACGCGGACGAATTTATCTCCCTCTGGAGGAGGCCTCCTACGAAACGATGTCGCGGGCGGTGGAAAATCAGGATTTTCGTTTTTTACGGCCTCGGCTGGAGCGATTTTTGGAAAAGACGAAACAATTCTATCAGGAATCGACAACTTTGACGGCTCAGATTCCACCTCGGTATCAGAAAAACCTCCGTCTGATGGTGGATGCTTACGCGATGCTCTTTTCCAAGATCCGACGAAATCCGGTGGTCGTTTTGAGGCGGCGGATTCGGTTGAGTTGGCTGGAAAAGGTCTGGTTAAGCCTTTTCGCCTGACGTTTCCGCACGTTTCCAGTCCACCAGATGGAAATCGACCCGCAGTGTTCCGTTAAAAGCATTGAGAATCGGGCGAAACGCGATATGAATCGGCTTTTTCTGTTCGTAAAGAGCGGTCAATTCTTCGTAATCTTCCCCGAAATAAAACGCCACGATGCGGTAGGTGCGATTCAGTTGGCGAACGGTCAAAGCGAGATGAACGGGCTGTTCCACTTCCCGACCGTCGCGATTTTCCCGCGTGATTTTCTGTTTCCCCAAAGGTACTGGCGGACGTTCGAGATGGACGTTGCTGGTGGAAAAGACCGGGGCGGGATTATCCGTTCCGAAAGGTGCCAACCGATAAATGGCCTGGACGGTGGGGAGGGTGAAAATGGAGAGGAGTTCTTCCGAATCGATCCAAAGTTGCGGAATTCGATTTTCAGAAGTCAACGTCCGCTCCACCACGTCGCAAAACGCCTCCCGAAACGCTTCGATATTCGACTCCGCAATTTTCAAGCCAGCCGCGCCCGCGTGACCACCGAAACGTTCCAGATATTCGCTGCACTGAGAGAGGACTTCGTGTAGATTGAAGCCGGGAACGTTGGAAATACCACGTGCCGAGCCGGTTCCGAAGCCGTTGCCCGTTTTGCTCAGTGCAATGAGTACCGTCGGGGCGGTATAGCGTTCGGCCAGTTTTCCCGCCACAATCCCGATGATTCCCGGATGCCAGTCGTGGCTTGCCAGAACCAGTGCCGTGGGCGACCGCTGAAGTTGCGGGTAGAGTTTTTTAATCTGGGCAATCGCCTCACGCTGCATTCGATTTTCCAATTCCCGCCGTTTTTCGTTCAGTTCGTCGAGATAGACCGCCGTTTCGCGAGCATTTTCCGGCTGTTCGGTAATCAACAAATCGACCCCCAGCCATGCCTGCTCCAATCGTCCGGCAGCGTTCAAACGCGGAGCCATCGAAAACCCGACATCTTCCGCCTCGAAAAAATTCTTGTCGTAGAGTTTGCAGACCTTGATCAACGCCTCCAGCCCGACAGAAGGGAGTTCTCGCAGCCAGGTTAACCCCTGCACCACAATGACACGATTCTCTTCCGTCAGGGAAACGACATCCGCAATCGTCCCAATCGCTGCCAAAACGATCGCTTCGAGGATAAAATGTTGCCGTCGTTGCCCCACCTTGACGCTCATCGCAAAGCGTTGGCATATCGCCCAGGCCAGCTTAAACGCCACTCCCGCCCCGCTCAAATGGGGAAAGGGATACGGTTCTTCCAGCCGTGGTCCGCGTACCTGCAAAACCGCCCCGGAAATTTTTTTCCGCATCTCCTGCTGAAGAAAAGCATCTTCCGGCCAAGGTTCAAACGCAGGATTGCCCGCAAATTGTGGGTGTTCAAAGAGGTTCGGGTGGACAATGGCGTCCGCTTCAGGGAAAGTCTCCCCCGGCTGATGGTGGTCGGTCAGAATGATGGTCATGCCGAGTTGCTTTGCCAGTGCCACTTCTTCCACCGCCGTGATTCCGCAATCGACCGTGACAATCACGTCCACCTTTTTTTCGTGGAGTTCCTGAATCGCTTCCCGATTGAGTCCGTAACCATCCGTTTGACGATTGGGGATAAAAAAAATCGGCTTGGCATTCTCCAGCCGCAGACATTTCACCAGAATCGACGTGGCGGTCATCCCATCCACATCGTAATCCCCATAAACCGCAATTTTTTTTCCCGCTTTCACCGCATCGACAAGAATTTGTGCGGCACGGGCACATCCCGGCAGCAGATTCGGTTCGTTCAGATGGGTCAAACGAGGGTCTAAATGTTTGGCTACATCGTTGGGTGTGTGAACGCCACGGGAAACGAGCAACTTTGCCAACACCGGTGGTATCCGGGCAAAACGAGCAATATCGCCAATGCGAGTTTGGTCTCGTTCGCCGGGACGGTAGCACCATTTTTTACGACGCGGGTTGGGCATAAATAAGGACTCGAATCAGGGAATTTTTTCACCGTTGCAAGAAATAAAACAATTCCCATGAAATCGTACCTGTTCTCTACCGAACCATTTTTCGGCAGATCCCAGAGACTTCAGGTTTGGAATTATATATAAACAAGAAAACGAGATACGGACATATCCCGTTTTCAAACGCAAAAACAGAGTCCTGAACTATTTTTTCTTCTCTTTGTGCAGCGTATGTTTCCGATCCTTCGGGCAATATTTTTTGATGTTCAGTTTTTCACTCCCCGGTTTTCGACGCAGAACATAATTATAGTCGCCGCAATCCGCACACACGAGAAAGACCGGTTCCGCCTTTTTTTTGTTTTTTGCCATGATGGTATCTCCAAATGAGCTTTTCCTGAATAAAAATAAAGCAAATTCAACAAATCATTTTACCCGAAACCCAAAAATTGTAAACCCCCCCGCCGCCCGATACGACCGGGAGCGAGTCGTATAGTGACGTTAACTCTTCTTTTACCGCCGCCCGGTACGACCGGGAGCGAGTCGTATAGTGACGTTAACTCTTCTTTTGCCGCCGCTCGTTGGCGGCTGGTCAATAAATATAGCCGGGCGCCGTAAGCTGTCCAGGCGGTTACACTGCCTCTCCTTGCCGTTTTTTCGTCGTTCCGGGCGGTTACACCGCCTCTCCTTGCCGTTTTTTCGTCGTTCTGGGCGGTTACACCACCTCTCCTTGCCGTTTTTTCGTCATTCTGGGTGGCAAGTCGCATATTCTTGCGTTTTTTCATTTCTGTTGAATACGAGTTTACGATTCCTTCCTACTTTGGGCGTTATACTCCTTCCCCTTGGAATTTCCTGAAAACGAAAGGAAAGCACCTCAGGTGGTAAATAGAGTGTGTTCCGAACTGCTCATGCAGCTTTTTCAGACGTTGCCGGAAAAGTTTCGAGAAGAGGGGATGGAACATATTGCGTTAGATGGAAAAATCATTAGACCTTCTCCATAAATAACCACAACTTTATTAACCGCACTCATCCCAGCCGTGAGGTGGAGGGGAACGTAGCACCGCGAAAATGGATGTGAGGAGCGTACTTGATACTTCGATGACATCTTTGCGAACGACGTAACTCGCTTCCAGACAAAGGTTTAGGGGAAGTGTGTCATCTTCGTCAGACACCTTTTCCGCCGGGATAAAACCCTTCGCAAGCAACGGCTCCAGCATCACGGAATTCAGTCGACTCACTCCGTAAACGACGATGGAGGGAGGGAATCCGAAAAAAGCACTGGAGGAAATATCCTTTTACAAAGACTTTCCCAAAGTGGGCGAATCGTGTTCCCGCGTTCGTGTGCGGAAGTTTTCCAGACGGTGGAAGGTCACGAAATTGGAGTCGTGGCAATTCTTTCCGTACCAGCTCATTCGGCAGACGAAAAGAATATCCTCTCCTTCCACAAACCAGTCGACGTACTGAAATCCAAACCGCAAGTCCTCATGCCGCAGGACGATGTTTCGGACTTCCCAGTTCAGGAGGTCGTCGGAACAGCACAACGCCAGTGTGTTCCGGGTACGTTCTTTGTCGGGAGCGTCGCGGTTGTCGGGATGAACCCAGTTGGAGAGCGTCCAATATTTTCGACTTTTTTCGTCATACTGAATACAAAATTTGACGCATCCCCCTGGAAACGGGAGGGTTCGGTCAAACGTGAGGTTCTTTCCATCCGCCGACAGATTCAGCACGGCGGCAATCTCCCCCTTCTTCGGCTCGTCTGCTCGCATGAACACTTTCATGGAACCGTCCGGGGCAGGAACGACCGTCCCTTCCAGCCAACCATTGAATGGCGTATTTTCAGGACGCTCCAGCCGATTGCTGAACGTCCACGCGTTTTTCTCCAGGAGGTTGGTATCGACCGCGGCACTCATCACCATCGCCTCATCCCCGGAACACCAGCGTGGATTGGTTTTTTCGCCTCGAAACTGGATTTCTTTCCAAATTCGCCCCGCGTGAAACAGGATATCCATCGGATCCATGGCATAGGGCGCGTCGTCCAGCAACAGCCCGGAATGCTCATCCCGCGGTGTCGTCCAGGTTCGCCCCCGGTCGTCCGACCGCAAAATGGCAATGCTTTCGCGGTGCTTCCCCAGAAGTTGAGCATCGTAACGCCCGATGATATAGAGCGTTGTGTCGATATGGAAAAGGGTGGCGGAACCCAATTTGGGAATTTCGCAGATTTTTTGCCAGGTCTTTCCAGAATCGAGAGATTCGTAAAGCTCCGTCTGTTTTCGTATGAGGTTGCTGAAACCGTCGTTGAACCAGTCGTGAGAGACGTACATCGTACCGTCCGCCAACCGTGTCACCATCGGCGCGCCGATATTCCGCACGTCATTCGGACTCTGAACGACGACCGTTCCTGGAGGGGGAGGTGTCTCTGCCTGGAGAAAGGCGATCTGACTAGGGAATAAACTCACGATTCCTAAAATGCACCAATACTTACTCATGCTCCACCTTTCTCAATGAAAATTCTTTGATAGCAAAAGATACAGTAATTGTAAAAGATACCGTGTTTTTTGTCAAGTCAACCACGGGGTGAGTTTTTTCCAAAAGTCGGAAAAACCAACGGGCATGCCCTTTTCGGAACGGGGAAAAGCGAAAAATCAACGCCGTAAACTTCCCGCAGTTTCGTCTTCTCAAGAAAAGTCTGCGGTGATTCGTCAAAAAGGAGTTTTCCCTCCTTGAGTGCCAGAATTTTTTCGGAATCTCGCGTGGCATCGTTCAAATCGTGCGTGACGAGGAGAATCGTTTTGCCATCCTGCCGATGAAGCGTTTGGAGCAGTTCGGCCATTTCGACCTGAAATCGATAATCCATTTGCGAAACCGACTCGTCCAGCAGGAGCATCTCCGCATTTTGTGCCAGGGCAGCCGCCAGCCAAACTCGTTGCAATTCCCCCCCGGAAAGCGTTTGCAGGGAACGGTTCGCGAAATTTTGCAACCGCGTTCGCTCCAGTGCCCAGTCGCACCACCGGCGGTCTTCGGCTCGCAACGTTTCCCACGGATGGAGGTGGGCATAGCGGGACATCTGAATCAACTCCCGGACGGAAAAAGCGAATGGCTGCGGTTGAACTTGGGGAACATAGGCAATTTTTTGAGCCAATTCCTTTTGCGGGAACGTGGCCAGAGAGCGTCCGTTGAGATGAATCCGCGTGGCGGTTGCGGTAGGATGAATTCGCATGAGACATTTCAAAAGTGTCGATTTTCCCGCCCCGTTCGGCCCCAGAAGCGAAACGAATTCCCCCGCGTGAAGGGTGAAGGTGATTCCCCGAAGAATCTCCCGACCAGACAGCGTACAGCTTAAATTTCGGACTTCCAGAAAAGGTTTTGCCATCATTACTCCATTGGCAAAAAGGGGGGAATCTCTCATTCCGGGGACACGATTATTGTTTCAATTTTTATAAACCGCTATTTTTCCGAACGAATCGCTTCCAGGCACGGTTGTGGATGGTCGGTGGCAAACGACTGAACGCCGAGTTCCATCAGTTTCCGATACGTTTCCGGGCGGTCTCCCTGACTCCACGAAATGGCTTGAAAATGGATGCCGTTTTCTTTCAGCAGCGACGCCACCCGTTTCAGCATGGCGGAAGATGGCTTGAACGGGTCGGGTTTGGAGAGATCGGTATAGACGTGAATCTGGATGATGTCGATACTGGGAAACCCGTCCGCCGCCAACTTTTCCAGCCGTTCCCACAGGAATGCGTCCACCTTCTCGTCCGGCACATTCCACGACGGTACCCACAGCATTGCCTTCCCCTCCGGTGCCAGTTTTTTCCACTCCACCAGCAAGTGACGGTTGGGCGAGGCAAAGATGACCTGCGACTGAACACCGTATTCTTTCGACATTTGCGCCATTCGCTGGGGTGTGGCACCTTTTTCGTCGAGATACAACATCCGGCGTGGGTCTTCTTTCATGGCGGCAAAAACATCGGTCATGGGGGCAATTCGCTGGGCTGCGTACCGCGGGTTCAAATACGAGCCAACGTCAACATTCTGAAGTTGTTCCCAAGTCAACTGCGCAACCGGCACATCTCGCCACGATTCGGGGAAATGACGTCCCAAACGATTCAGTTCATTGTCATGAAACGCGATCGGTACGCCATCTTTCGTCAAACGAACATCCGCTTCGGGAGCCACGCCCATTTCCCACGCCCAGAGGAACGTTTCGAGCGTATTTTCCGGTCGGTCATTGCCGCCGCCACGATGGAATTGCGTGGGGTACTCACCGCACAGTGCGGAAAGAGGAAACCATCCGCCGATCACTCCTAAAAAACAGACCCAAACCAGTTTTCTCATCATTTTGACATTCTCCTTCAGGCTGAGGGTAATTCCGAAAAACTTCACGGAAACAGATTCCATTATAGACACGATACCGGGAAAACAAAAGTCCCCCCTAAAGACGGGATTTTGGATATGAAATCTTTCCCAAGAGCTAAAATTTTACCGCATGATACCAGAATTACAAAAAATTATCCCTTTTTTCTTTTTTTAACTTGACAACGCATTTTTTATGATAAAATAAAGTTCAGTAACGGGAGCGTTTATCAAAATGGAAAAAGGAATTTTGGTAAGTTTCCGTCGGGATATGCTCGCTAGGTTTCTGCGTATGAGGTGATAACATGTCGTTCAGATTTTACCTTCGTCCATTATATATATGTATATATAATGGGTTCTTGATTCCGCTTCTGCTGATATATTTTCTCTCTTTATCCTCCGTTTCCTGGGCGGATAATCCTCTGAAGATGTACTGGTCGTTTGATAACGACAATCTGGGACAGGACGATTCCGGCCATGGTTATCACCTTACCATCAGCGGAGATGCGAAAAATTCTCAGTCTACCGAAACACCGACCGGAACAGGAATGAGTTATTCTCCGGCAAACAATCAGGTGGACGCCATCGCTACGCTTGATTCTTCCTCACTTTCAACTTATTCGGTTTATTCGGTTTCTTACTGGATCAAGGCGAGCGATCAGGCCAATTACTATAATGTGATCGGTCTGAATGGTGATTGGAATACTTTCTGGTCGCACAGCTTTACCGATGGGAATGTTTATATCGGGCAGGATGGTACCACACGCGCGGCTATTGCGGGTCTCTACGATACGAATAAATGGACGCATGTCACCTATACTTATGACAAAGGTTCCGCTTCCATTTACAAAAATGGCGAATTGGCAGGGAGTTACACAGACGCTCAATGGGAAAGTCGATCCACATGGAACAGTTTTCATTTGGGAAATGCGGGAAGCAGCGATAACATTTACGGCCATGTAGACGATGTTGCGGTTTGGACGACCGCTCTTTCTGCCAACGCGACCAAAGTGCTGGCGGGGAAGAAAGCTACCCCGACTCAGGTGGCTGCCATGACGACCCCGACCGTCAACGCTGTCGCCAACGATGTTATTTCGCTCCAGTCGAATCAGGATGCTTACGCTTATGCGGTACTTCAGGATAATCCGATGGCCTACTGGCGAATGAACGAAACGGAAGGGGACAGGTTTGTCGACGCGACAGGCTATGGAAGTCACATGACGATTCAAAACGGCGTTACGCTGGGGGGAGGAAAGACGCTCCTTGCCAATCCATGTCCCCAATTTTCGCCTCAGGGAATTGCGGCAGGAATATCCTTTGCGTCGGCAATTCCTGAGGGAGTCGTTATGAGAGATGGATTTACGGTAGAGTTCTGGCTGAATCCCGATACCTTCGCAACCAATCACGAATGGACCAGTGGTACGAATGGCAGCGGTACAACGAGCGAGGACGGTTGGGCTAATGGATTCTGTATGCACACATTTGGTAATGTCGGCAAATTTTATGTGGGACAGAATGGTGAGAGTCGAATTATTCCCGCCGATTATTCAGAGTCCATGATTCTCGAGGAGTGGAATCATCTGGCTTATACTTACGATGGAGAAATCGGTTCACTCTACCTCAACGGGGATTTGGTGGTGTCCCAAACTCTCGTTCAGGGGGGAAACTGGAGTGAAATATGGCTGAAAAACATCAGCGGGATGATGAGTGACCTGGCCATTTACGGTTATGCCTTGTCCGCCGCGCAGATTGCGGATCATTACGCGAAAGGAAGTTCCGAACTTCCCGAACCAGCAACATGGAGTATGTTGTTATTGGGATTGGGAGGAATTCTCTTTTTACGGAAAAAAAGGAGGGTGACATGAAAAAAGAAAGGGAAAATGGCTTTACACTCGTGGAACTTCTGGTCGTGATCGCGATTATCGGAATGCTGGTGGGACTTCTCCTTCCGGCTGTCCAACAGGCACGTGAAGCGGCACGGAACATGTCGTGTGCCAACAATATGAAACAGTTGGGACTTGCCATTCTGAACTATGAAACGGGCATGAAACGCCTGCCACCCGCCTACACGGAATCGTATACGCCCAACAAGAACCCTTACGGACGCCACAGTGGCTTGACATTCCTTCTTCCCTACCTGGAACAGACCGGGATTTACCAACGTTTTGATCTTGCCAAAGATTACGACAGTACCGAAACCAACGATGATGGCGGAACCAACGCGGAAGCCTGTAAAGCTGAAATCAGCATGTTCTACTGTCCCTCCTCCCCACGAAGCGGCAATCCGTATTGTACGGACTATCTTCCCATGACGTTGATGAACAGTTGGGTCGTCAGTTACAGCAACAACACCTGTGGAACGACAAGAACCGTGGAAAATGTTCTGGGGGCACTTTCTCCGCATGATAATTATCAGACTCGCTGGGGTTGTATAGGAATGCAGGAACCTCGCAGTATCGGGGAAATTCGGGATGGTTGCTCCAATACGTTTTTATATTTTGAAGATTCTGCCAGACCGGATTTTTACGAATATGGCGTTCAGAAAACCTTTGTACCCAACTCGGGGGAAGGGAAAAGTAATGAAAATGATTTGATTGCGGAATGGGCCAGCCCGGTTACGACGTGCCAGCATATTGCCACCACTTCCCTCATGAATTATCATAACTGTGGCGAAATTTACAGTTTCCATACCGGGGGCTGCAACACCCTTTTTTGCGACGGTTCCGTACGTTTCATCAATAACAGTATCCAACCGGATACCTTTATCAGTCTGTTTACCTGCAACAAGGGGGATATTGTCCATGACGCGTCCTTTTAGTTTATGGTTGTTGGGGTGCCTGATTTTGACAGGTTGCGGCGGACACCCTGTCGCGAAAGTGACGGGTACGGTGACGTATCAGAACCAGCCGTTGGAGTTTGGCAAAATTCATTTTGTGCCGGTCGATTCCAGCTTGCCGCCAGCCCAGGGAACTATCGAAAAAGGTGAGTATACACTGGAAATGCGGGGGGATCGCCAAGCTCCTGTTTCCGGCATCTATACCGGCGAGTACCGCGTCTGGATTGCGTGCTATCCCTACCACAAACCTGGCTGGAGCGGCAATTCCATGATTCCCCATCCCCCTCTCATCCCTAAAAAATACGAGTCGGTACACGAAAGTGGATTGACCGCAACCGTTGTTCGCGGCAAAAATCAGATCGATTTCACCCTGGAAAAAGATTCCTCTCGATGAGGTTTCAGATAGATTAGAATTCAAAAATCTTTCGCCCAGGTTGGGAGGCTCTCAGCTTGTCGTGAGGGACCTCGCCATCTGGTCGAAAGATTGATTTTACACAGGTACCGTTTGCGGTCTATTTTGCGTCGTTGGAAGGTAACATAATACCACATCATTCCCAACCACGAGAAGATGCGGCCTGGCCGTCGGCACGGGAACCTTTGCAGTGATGGACTTCCGCGTCGATGCTGTAGGAAATCCGGTGGACAGAGCCGTCGCACATGGCCATTCCAAATGATCCGGCGTGGCAGCTTCCGAATTTGTGAGAGCCGTTGGTATCAATTCCCGCTCGATCCTGAGCCGGAAGTCGGGCTTGCGTTGCCTGTTGAAAAACGTTGGAGGTATTGTAACTTCCCGTGTAGGTGGGACGCAGGTGATCCACGTCCGCTCCACAGAAAAGATTGTAATCGTCATCCCCATTGCCATCGGTGGTGGAATTACCATATTTCAAATCTTCATAACAATCGGGATTCAGGAATTTTTCCCCGATTAAATACGTGTTACTCATGCCATCCCGGATTTCGCCGATGGTGGTTTGCGACATGGCATAGAAAATCCCGGTATATTCCGAGGAATGCGTCACCCAGGAATTGTCTTTTCGCCATGTTGTGATCGTGGACTTACTGGGGCCGTCGCGATCCTCAATAACTCCCAAATTTTTCGTATAAGTTCCCGCGTTCCCCGCGTAATCGGTCTTACCGCAGGGACTGTAGAGATCGTAATTGTTCTTGTTTCGCGGCTGTTTGGCAGGATACGGTTTGGCAGGACGGCGGGAGGGACAGTAAAACGTCGCAATCGCCACTTTCTGCATCTCGGTTGCCCCGGTTTTCTGCTGAGTCTGCGGATTTTCAGGAACCTCACCATCGGCGGGAAGTTGGTAAAGCGCATTCTGTTCCAAGGCTGGCAAAATGGAGTAACACCAGGAGCCAGGCTGTTTCATCCCCACACCCGCGTCGGGGTCGCCAATCCAACCATAACCCCAACCCGTTCCTGGAAACGACCGACTGGAACTTTCCACGTTGAGCGACGCCAGTGCCAGTTGCCGCAAATTGTTGTTGCACTGCATCTGCCGGGCTGCCTCACGTGCCTGTTGGACGGCTGGCAGGAGAAGTCCCACCAACATTCCGATAATCGCGATCACGACCAGAAGTTCGACGAGCGTAAATCCTTTTTTTCCATTCTTTTTCATGTCTCACCCCTTTTTTTCCAAAAAAACAGAAACCCCAGCCCCAATAACAACATAGCCCATGTACCTGGTTCAGGAACGTTCATCGTCAGCGACAAAACGCCCGTATCACTCAGTGCATACCCCCAACCACTTCCCGCACCGTATACTGAAATGCGTCCCAGAAGGTCGTCTTCCGTAATGCCTGTTCCCAGATTCATCACGAAAAATTCCGTGCCTGCTTCCGTCGGGGTGAGGTTGTTAATGACAAAAAAGGCGTCATCTCCCAAAACAGTCGATTCCGCGTTCAGCAAAAGTGCGTCGGTACTCACCAAAGAATCGAGGTTCACTTCCAGCATTCCGTTGAGTGTCAACGTACCATCGACCGTAAACGCTTTTTCCGCGTTGATGGCACTGGAAAGGTAAAATGCCGCATCATCCAGAATCGACAAATTCCCCACCGTTCCCGTTCCACCCAACGTTGCGGAAGGATTGACGACCACATTTTTCGTCGTTACGCCATTGTAAAACAACCTTCCCACATTTTCCGCCGCCTTGTCCGAGCCGAATTCAATCGCGTTGGTGGACTTTCCGGTAATGTTGCTGTTAATCACACCATCGCCAGCCCCGCCGTTGGCAAACTGGAGCGTATTTTTGTCGACGACGATCGCATTGTTCAGCGTCCGCGTTTCGTTTGCTTCTGTTTCCAGGTTGAAAACGGTCGTTGGTATGGAAGTATTGACGGTCACGGTTCCCGTGCTGAACGCCGTGTCGCTTCCGATTCCAAACCAACACCGATGATTGGCACTCGTCGAGGCAGTGTAACCATAAGTAATCGACGTATTTCCTGCATACGTATTATTACCACGCAAATAAATGGCTCCAGCATTGGTTTCGCCACTGTAAGAAATTCCTTTCGTTCCTGAAATATCCCCGGTCAGAGTGAGCGAAGATTTATCACCACCGCCATGACTCGTAAGATTCCAACCCGCCCGAATGACGATGTTTCCTGAACCAGTCGTGACAATATCGTTTGGAACGATAGGATTAGATTGTCCCTGATTGACGATATGTCCACTCGACATGGTGATGATGTTCGACTTTTTGTTTCCCATCTCCGCACCCGTGCCGAAGTAGATATTATTACTCGTGTAGATATTTCCCGTAAAATCACTGTTCGCATTGATAAAACGGGTTGGTACCGAGATATGTAAATCCATATTTCCCGATAGTTTACTCGTGTAAGTCACTCCCCAAGTATCCTGGTGCTGAAACCTCAGGGTAAGTTTTTCGCCCGCGTCGGTGGGGCCAGTGATGGAGGTGGCCGTGTTCTCTAAGCCAATAAGATAAACCGTGGCGGAATCTTCAAACTTGACCGTTCCACTTCCCTTCAACATCCACCCGGTAGTTGCGGTATTTCCGCCCAACGTCAACGACCCGCTTCCAGTATTCTGGAAAATCAACGTCTTTCCACTCGGAACATCCCACGCCGTCCGATTGTCGGCACTTGCTCCCAAAACGACATTGTTGGCTCCGGTATTTCGGATTGTCGTTTCGGTTGCACCCAACGTAAAATTATTCGCCAGTGCCGTAATTCCACTGACATCCACTTTCACTTTATTTCCCGCGGTGGTAACCGTCCCCGTTCCGAACGCGGAGTTGTCTCCCAGAACATACAACGCATGATCAACAAGAGAAGAATTTCCCGCACTACTTTGGAGTATCGTTCCACCTGTATAGGTATTGGCTCCGTTGATATACATCGTCGCGGGTGAGCCTTCTCCTGCCTGGAATTGCAGTTGTGCCGCACCGGAAATAACCCCGTTAAGCGTCATGGTTGCTGCCCCACCCGTCGTTGTATTCCAACCCGCCCGAATGGTACGGATATTCGCACTCGTTCCTGAAAGAACGATATTATTGTCAATCACACAATTCCGTGTGTACGTGCCGTCACCTTTTTGGCTTCCTTCGTTGACCAAATGGCTATTGGTGTTCAGGTAGATCGTTCCGGTTCCCAGTTCTTTACCAGTGCTGAGATAGAAATTCCCACCCTGAAGATAAACATCGCCTGTAAAAGGAGTCGCAGAACCCGAATAAGCGTTGTAGGCACGGATATTGCCACCGGTGTGATAGAGCGTAATATTTCCGGTGATATTCCCGGTATAAAAGCGCACTTCCGAAGAATTGTTCAACGTCAACGTTGCGGAAGTTCCCGCCTCTGTCGGACCAACGAAATTGTCCGTGGTGGTAAGATTGGTGATCGACAAAGTTTCCCCATCGACCAGCGTATAATCCACCGCTCCACATTCCTGCCAAAAACTTGGTGAAAACACCATCATCAGGGCAAGAATGCAAAAACTTGCTATTTTACCCCCCCCCCCGACTTTAACACTTGATGGGTGAACAAAGATTCATTTCGCTGCATTTTCAATCTCCTTGGGTTCCAAAATAGTTGATTTTTCCCAACTGTTTTTCATTTTAACACCACTTCCCACGTTTGTCAAGCAAAATGGAAATTTTTTTTCAAAATATTTTTTCCAGAAAGGAATTTCATCTGTTTTGGGCAAAAATAAGGGGGGACTTTATCCTAAATCCCCCTTTTTTCCAAGACTTTTGTTTGTGTATCGTTTTTTAAGGATAGACGTTATTTTATCAAAACATGAACATTTTTATATTCCATCCAAACCACGAGAAGATGCGGCCTGGCCGTCGGCACGGGAACCTTTGCAGTGATGGACTTCCGCGTCGATGCTGTAGGAAATCCGGTGGACAGAGCCGTCGCACATGGCCATTCCAAATGATCCGGCGTGGCAGCTTCCGAATTTGTGAGAGCCGGAAGTCTCTATCCCTTCCCGATCTTGCGTGGGAAGCCTGGCCGAGGTTGACTGTTGAAAAACGTTGGAGGAACTGTAACTTCCCGTGTATGTGGTACGCAGGTGATCCACATCCGCACCACAAAAGAGACTGTAATCATCATCTCCATTTTGAGATGTGGAATTGCCGTATGTCAAATCTTCGTAACAATCGGGATTCAAAAATTTTTCACCTATCAAATACGTGTTGCTCAAACCATCCCGGATTTCACCGATGGTCGTTTGTGACATGACGTAAAAAATCCCGGTGTACTCGGATGTATAAGTGGCCCAGGAATTGTTTTTTCGCCAGGCTGCCACAGTGGCGGTGTTAGGTCCTGTGAGCGTTGCCACCACTCCCACACTACCTGAGTAGGTACCTGCATTTCCCGCATAATCGGTCTTGCCGCACGAACTGTATTGGTCGTAATTATTCATGTTCCGGGGATTCTTGGCCGGATACGTTTTGACCGAACGTCGCGAAGGGCAGTAAAATGTCGCAATCGCCACTTTCTGCATTTCCGTTGCTCCTGTTTTTTGCTGAGGCTGCGGATTTTCAGGAACTTCGCCGTCAGCAGGAAGCTGGTAAAGCGCATTCTGTTCCAGTGCCGGCAAAAGTGCATAGCACCAGGAGCCTGGCTGTTTCATCCCTGTTCCGGCATCGGGATCACCAATCCAGCCATACCCCCAACCGGTTCCTGGAAATACCCGACTGGAACTCTCCACGTTGAGTGAAGCCAGTGCCAATTGACGCAGATTGTTGTTGCACTGCATTTGGCGTGCTGCCTCGCGTGCCTGTTGGACAGCTGGCAGGAGAAGTCCCACCAACATTCCGATAATTGCAATGACGACCAGAAGTTCGACAAGCGTAAACCCTTTTTTCCATTCTTTCCTCATAACACACCCCTTTTTTCAAAAAAGTAGAAACCCAATCTCATCATTAACAAACACGCTATCCTCCGTTCAGAGACATCCCGTATCGGTGGTAATCGAAGCATCGGACTTGCATTTTCCACTGTCGAACCATAGAAATTGTCCATGGAGATAAAAGAGTCCGGCATTGATGGACAATCTGCCGCCGAGCTTTCCTGCCAGAATTTTTCCGTGCCAGCCAAACTCAAAAAGAGGAGGAAATGGAAATGTGCTATTTTACCCCCCCCCCCGACTTTAACATATTATTTCGGAACAATAATTGCATTCTCGTTCTCCCCAAATTTACGATGAGTTCCTTTTTCCAGAAATCACCTTTATTATAACTTCCCTTTTTTCATTTGTCAAGCAATATTCCCCACTTGTTAAGCAAAATAGAAAAAAATGACCAAAAATTTTTAATATTTTACAGAAACGCCATTTTTCCCACTTCTTGACATGAAGACCGGGAGGCATTACAATAAAATTTTCATTTCTTCCAAGACCGTTTTTTCAGGAGATTTCTATGAATCGACGCAATTTTTTAACAACCATGGCAATTTTTTCCGCCGTTCCCACCCTTTCCACGGTTGGAAACGCAGAAGAAAATGGAGATTCTCCCAGAGAATATATCCAAATGGCTACTTTTTTCACCCCTGACGAAACGGCCTGCCGGAAACTGGTGGAGCGATTGGACACGATTCTGATTCCCGCCCTGAATCAGCAAGGTTTTGCCAAAGTCGGCGTTTTGAGCCTTCGTCACGACCTCCATGCCAACGATTCCCAATTCCCGGAAAAATACCGTCATGCGGTGCTGGTGGTTTTTTCCTCCCCCACGTTTGACAAACTGGAAAATCTTCACGAACAACTTCACGCGACCGATTTTCCCGCCGAACCGATTCTGCCCGATTTGGACAGGCCACTTTACGACGACCAGCAAAATACGCTTCTGCGAGCTTTCCCCGGATGTCCCACGTTGGAAGTTCCAACGCTTTCTCCCCAACGGGTGCTGCAATTACGATGTTATGCCAGCCCGAATGCCAATCGCAATCGTTCCAAACGGGATATGTTCGACGTTCGCGGGGAATTGAGCCTTTTTCGACGTTGCGGCATGGCTCCCGTTTTCTTCGGAGAAACGCTCTTGGGCGGCATGATGGCTCCCAGTTTGCATTATATGCTAAGTTTCGAGAATGACGATGCCCGGCGTGCTGGTTGGCAGAAGTTCGTTTCGTCCGACGAATGGAAGAAAATGCGTGACGAGCCGGAATTTCACCACACCGCCACGCGAATCATCAATCTTTTCCTGAAACCTTCGCCGCATTCGCAGATTTAAGACTGGAAGTGAGGACGATTTTCCTGAATATCCCCAGGGAAATCGTCTTTTTCAGCTTGGGGAGAACGTTCTCAAATCTTCTCCTCACACTGCAAAAAACAGGCCAGCATTTCCGGGGAAACTTTGGTGGGACGCCCTGTTTTCAGGCTGACGAGTCCCCACTTGGTTTCCGCGGTGGCAAAGACGAGTCCATCGGATTTTCGCAGAAAACGGTACTGCCGCAAACTGGTGACATTTTTCATCTCCCGCACCCAGGTTTCCGCCACGATAACGTCCCCTTCCTGAATGGGATGGAGGTAATTGATGGTATGCCGTCGGACGAACCAGGCCGCTCCATGTTCGATATACCGCTCCGTCTCCCAACCGTTGACGGCCGAGTGTTCGATGGCAATATCCTGCATCCAACGGACGTACCAGACGTTGTTGACGTGGTGCATTTCGTCCAGATGTTCCGGCAACGCGACAATTTCTTTTCGATAAATAGGAATCAGCATTTTAATATATCCTCTTAAAAATAAAGATTATGAAAGTGGTCTTGTACGACGATGGGCCGCCCGTAATTGTCCGCAGGCCGCCTGAATTTTGTCCCCTTTCCGATGGCGCAGAACAACGTTTATACCGTGATTTTGCAGGATTCGGACGAATCGTTGAATCTGTTTTTCGGAAGGTGTTTGAAAAGGTTTTCCGGGGACAGGATTGCACGGAATCAGATTGACCATGGCGTTGCGGTTGCGCAGAAGTTGCGCCAGTTCGCTGGCATGTTGCGATTGGTCGTTGATTCCCGCCAGCAAAATGTATTCGTACGTGACCCGCCGTCCGGTTTTTTCAAAGTAATCGTCCGCGTCGCGCAGGATTTGTCGGACTCCAAAATGGCGGTTGGCGGGAATGATTTGGTTGCGGAGCGCATCGTTGGGAGCGTGGAGGGAAACGGCCAGGTGATACGGCTTGTCGCAGTTGGCAATTTTGGCAATTCCACCGGGGATTCCGACGGTGGAGATCGTCATTTTCCGGGCACTCATCCCCATTCCATCGGCGGAAGAGACCTGTTCCAGAGCTTGCAGTAGCGCGTTCGCATTGGCGGTCGGCTCTCCCATTCCCATAATCACCGCGTGGGAAAGGCGTTCTTCGCGGTGCGTCGTTTTTTCTCTTTCTTTCAGGTAATCGGCCACGAGGAGAAACTGTTCGAGGATTTCTCCAGCCGTTAAATTTCGGAGCATTCCATCCATTCCACTGGCGCAGAACGCACACCGCATGGCACATCCGACCTGGGTACTGACGCAGACGGAATGTTCGCCGGAATCGTTGTGAAGCAGCACGGTTTCGATACGATTTCCATCCGCCAACTGGAGGAGAAATTTCTCGGCACTTTCCGTTGCCTCCCCATTTTTGGCAAGCACCTGCATGGTTCGCAGCGTAAACGTTTCGGCCAGCATTTTTCGCAGCGACCGTGGGAGATTCGACATCGACTCAAAAGAAGTGACTCCGGGTTGGAAGAGCCATTTACGAAATTGCCGAAAGCGATAATTTTCACTTTGAGCCGTGGTGAAAAACCACTTTTTTTGTTCGTCGGTGGTTAAATCGAATAAAAATTTCACGAATTTAGGAATCTTTTTTTTCAAAAATCGGGAAGGAAAATGGGGAAAGGGCAATCGGCTTGGAAAAACCTCGAAAACCCTTAAAAATACGAGATACGAAGATATTTATTGTGACTCTTTTACGTTTTTTCGCAAGGGGTGGCAGGAACATTTTTTAGAATTTTTTTCTTTTCCTTACTTGCAATGGGAAATTTGTATGGTATATTTTTTTACATAACAAGAACCGTACAACTTTTTTTCGCGAAAGCTTTTTTTGCGGAAATGAGTTGCAAGCGAGGTATATGACGCGGCTCTGAAACAGGCAGGTTGTTTTGGAGTACGAAGATAGCCCGATACGGAAGTTTTTTTACCGAGAGTTCGTCCCGGTAAAGACTTCTGTATCGGGCTTTTTTTGTCGACACAGGATGTGTGAAGGAGAGAAGGACTTCTATGCTGACCCGGAAAGTTTTTGAAAGGATTCGCAAACGGCTTGCCAAACATGAGAATGTCTTACGGATTGCCTCCCGCACAGGGGTGAATGTGGAGTGGATCAGTGCCATTGCGGATGGTTGGATACCGGAATTCCGCAAACGGGGCCGACCTGCCAAAAATCATCTTTTTTCGATTCCTCCCTACGAACGTCTCCCCAAAGAGGAGAAAAATCAGGAGTGGCGACGGTGCCCGGAATGTGGTGGAATGGTGCAAATGCCATGCCGGAAATGCGCGATGGAAAAGTTGCCGCCGCAGAGACGGGAAAAACGGGAAAAGTCGCTTTTCCAAACGTCGAGACCCGTGACCTTTGCGTTGGAATTGAGTCCTGAATGTTACGAACGGTATTTGAAAATTCATGAGCGGAAGGTGCGGGAAGAGTTGGAACGAAACGGGTTGGAATACCACTGGCAGGAAGGAAATGAGGATGAGTGAGAAAAGATTGGAAGACGCGTTGAAATCGATGAAGGATGGCGATTTGCTGCTCTTTCGGCAAAAGAGCCTGATTTCCTGTTTAGGACGTGGAAGTTATTCCCACGCGGCGATGTTTGCGTGGTGGAATGGGGAACCGTTTTGTCTGGAAGTGTTGCAGGGAGTGGGCGGTCGGGCGATTCATCTGCGGCAGGCAGTGCGGGAAAATCCGGGGCAATACGATGTTTTTCGAGCCAATCATGAAGAACGTTGGGGAAGTTTCGACCGCCAGCGCTGCGTCCAATACATGAGTTGTCTGATGGGCTGTCGGTATGGTTATGAAGGGATTTTGAAGGTTTCGCTGCTCCATTTGCCGTTGGTGCGGTTGTTTTTGCGGGCGAACACGGACGATTCGAGCTGTGCGGAAGAGTTCCCCTTTTGTTCGCAGGCGGTGACGATGGCGTATCGTTTGGGTGGGAATGTTGACCCTGTTCCGCAGTTGGCCGATCATTACACGGAACCGAGCGACCTGGCGCGAAGTCCCTTTTTTGGTTTTCTCTTTTCGCTTCTGCCGGACAAGGAAGAAAAAGAGATGGAAGTTATTCTGTATGAAGCGGGGTATCGGAAGTAGTTACCCTTCAAGGAGTTAGGGAAATGCGATTTTTAGGATGTATGTTATTGGGATGGTTGGCGGGAACTGGTGGAGTGGCCTGGGGCGGAAATTGTCCCGGTGGAATTTGCCCCACAGAACGTTTTTCGATGGAAACCGCCACGCCTCATCCCGCGATTGTACGGATTGTGGTGGAAAACAGGACGACCCGCAATTATGGTTCGGGAACCTGGGTTCACGATGCCGAAAACCATCGATTTGTATTGACTTGCGCTCATTTGTTCGATCAGGAACCACCTCAGCGGGTGATGGTTCGTTTTCCCAATACGTTTTCGCTGGAAGTCGAGCTTCTGGCGATCGATCGGGTGTGGGATTTGGCGGTATTGTACGCGTTTTGCTTCAATCTTCCAGACTGTACGGAGAAGGAAGTGGTGGTCTGCCGTTTTCTCAAGCCTTCGGAAGTCCTTATTTCCAGGGAGGATGCGGAAAAACTGCCGAAAACGATTGCTTTGGGGAAGACCGCCCCGCGACAGGGAGAAATTTTGCTCTTTGCCGGGTATGGACCGGATGGAAAATACCGTGAGGGAAGGGGAAAACTGCTCGGTTATTGTGAGGTTCGGGGTGGAAAGACTTCGGAAACGCTGGTGGTGGAGGGACGTGCCCGACAAGGGGATTCAGGAGGACCGATTTTGAATTCCCAGGGAGAACTGGTCGGCGTGCTGTGGGGAACGGATGGACGAACGGTTTGCGGAACGTATAACCAGCGAATTCAACGCTTTACGCAAAGTGCGTTTCCGTCGTCCGGTTTGCAGGAACTTTTCCCGGATAATAGTCTGCAAAATACGCAGCCTCCCTCCACTTCACCCATTGTGTCCGGTCAGAGTGGTTCCGACGAGTTGCTGTTAGTCAAGATTTTACAAGCACTTCAGAATTTTCGCGATTCCAAGGAGAATCCAACCGTTTCTCCCACACCCGCCTCACAACCGTATGAGGATCAAAACATCAGTTGGTTGGGAAAGTTGCTGATCAATCTTTTCATGGCGATGGGTTGGAGTACTCCCCCGGCACTGGCGATTTACTACACGGGAAAAACGATTGTGGAGCGATTAAAAGCCGCGAAATAGGAGAAATTAAGGATGTATATTAAAGATCGAATTAAAGAATTACGCCGTGTTCCTGCCAGTGAATTGTTGCCGAATCCGAAAAACTGGCGAACGCACCCGGAAGCGCAAAAGAATGTTCTTCAAGGACTTTTGGCGGAGGTGGGTTATGCGGACGCGCTGATTGCACGGGAACGGGAAGATGGAAGTTTGGAATTGATCGACGGCCATTTGCGTGCCGAAACGACTCCTCAACAGGAAGTGCCGGTTTTGGTGCTGGATGTGAGTGAAGCGGAAGCGGACAAAATCCTCGCGACGCTCGACCCGCTCAGTGCGATGGCAGGCAAAAATGAAGTGCTTTTGACGGAGCTGATTCAGGGAATCGAAACGCAGTCTCAGGCAGTACAGGCCATGTTGGAAAAAAGTCTCACTTCGCAAGAGGCCACGGAACCGGTTTTTCGAGAAGAGATTGTCGTGCCGGAAGTTTTTCAGGTCGTGGTGGAGTGTGAGAGCGAAACGCAGCAGGGGGAGGTTTACGAACGGCTTCGGTCGGAAGGTTTCCAGTGTCGTTTGCTAAACCTTTGATTTCCCGGAGGATAGAGAAATGCAGGTAACGGTATCGTGCCCCGTTTACGAATCGTTTCGAGTTAGTCAGGTGGCTGGTTTGTTCGATGTGACGCTGGAGGAAAAACTTCAGCAGAGTTTTGAGGTGGAGACGCCTTCGCTCGAGGAAGATTGGAACGTCGGCCTGATTGTTGGTCCGTCGGGAAGTGGCAAAAGTACACTTGCCCGAAAGTGGCTTGGGAAAGCACTTTACGACAATCCGCCGTGGCCGGAGAATCGAGCGGTGGTGGATGGTTTCGATGCGTCGCTCTCCATTCGCGATGTGACCGGGCTGATGACTTCCGTGGGATTCAGTTCCCCTCCCAGTTGGGCCAAACCTTATGCCATTTTGAGCAACGGTGAGAAATTTCGGTGCGATTTGGCGCGGGCGTTGTCGATTGCCAAAACGGAAAAGGGACGTGGGCAAGTCGTTGTTTTTGATGAGTTTACGAGCGTCGTCGATCGGAATGTGGCGAAAGTCGCTTCGGCAGCGATTCGTAAAGGAATCCGCCAGGGAACGATTCCGTGCCGCTTTGTGGCGGTGACGTGCCACTACGATATAGCCGAGTGGCTGGAACCGGACTGGGTGATTGACATGGCAACCGGAACGTTGTCAAGGAGGTGTCTTCGGCGACCGGAAATCTCCCTCGAAATCGTTCGTTGCGGGCGTGAAGCGTGGAAACTCTTTGCGCGTCATCACTATTTGAACGGCAATATCGCCCCTGCGTGTCGGACATATCTCGGTTTGTGGGAAGACGAACCGGTCGCCTTTTGCGCGATTTTGCCGGTGGTTTGCAAGAAACACCATTTCCGTATCAGCCGCCTGGTAACGCTCCCCGATTTTCAGGGAATGGGGATTGGAATGCGTTTTGCGGAGGCGATTTGCGAGTTGTACAAAGAGGCTGGCGACCGAATCAACATCACGGGAAGTCATCCTTCCGTAATAGCCCACTGCAAGAAGTCCCCGTTGTGGAAGGCGGTCAACCTGAAAAACGCCCCTTCGCAACCCCGGAAAGTCAGCGTTTTCGGATACCGCAGCGCATCGGGAAGAGTGACCGTATCGTTTGAATATATTGGAAAGGAACGGTTTTCCTGAAATTTCGGGAGAAACGATCATCATCTACCGGATTCAGGAGAGGGGGAATGTCATTTGGACTGCGATCGGAAATTTCCGAGTCAGTTCCCGCCATGAATGCTCGTTCCTGTGGAACGGGAGAGAAACATTCCTCTTCCCTGAATTTCAGGTAAGTCAGGAAGGAAACATGACAAAAAAAGTACCTCTTTTGAATGAAAAACAGAAAAATGAAGTGATTGCGATTTTATCGGTAGGCTGTTCCCGTCGCACGGCGGCTCGTTATGTCGGCTGCACCCCCTTGACCATTGCGAAAACGGCCAAAACGGATGAGACGTTTGCCCAACAGTTGATTCGCGCTCAGGAACAGGCGGAGATTTCCTCCATGAAAAACATCCACAACGCAGCCAAACAGGAGCGTTACTGGAAAGCGGCGGCCTGGATTCTGGAGCGGAAAAATCCCGAAGAATTTCGACTGCGGAGTCCCGATTCCCTCAACGCGGAACAGTTGAAATTCATCGTGACGCAGCTTTCGCAAATGATCGTGGAAGAGGTGAAGTCGCCGGTCTATCGAAAAAATGTTTTGGCACGACTGGAAGCGTTTATGAAAGAATTCAGTTGATTGCGAAAACGTTGTAACGTGTTGAAAATCAAGGAAAAACGATGAACGAAGAATGGAAATGGGAATCCCCGGAGGATGTAAACCGGTTGTTGCGTTTCGCCAGGCGTTTTCGGACGGTGTTGGCGAAAAATCATGGAGAAAAGAGACATCCGTCCGCCCCTGTTTCCATTCTTCCGCAATCGTTTTCGCAATGGTGCCACCTTTTTTTGCCGGAACATTTTTGTAAACCGCCATCTCTCATGCACTTATGGATGTTACGGTACCTGGAGAAAATGTCGGATCGGCGGGGTGAGAAAGTCAACATTCTGGCACCGCGAGGAGGCGCAAAATCGACCATCGGGACGCTGGCCTATCCTCTGCGGCAGGCATTGGAGAATCGGGAATCGTACATTTGGATTATTTCCGACACGTTTGACCAGGCTAAAATGCACCTGGAAAACATTCGCCAGGCGATTGTTGGAAATGCGCAACTCCTTGAAGCATATCCGTTTGCGACAGGACGTGGAACGCATTATCGGGCAGGTTTGCTGGAATTGAAAAATGGTGTTCGGCTGGAGGCGTTTGGAACCGGCCAGAAAATTCGCGGACGTCGGCATGGTGCCTACCGTCCCAGTTTGATCATTTGCGACGATTTGCAGAACGATTCGCACTGCCACTCCTCCTCCATGCGAGCCAAAAGTCGGGAGTGGTTTTTCGGAACGCTCCTGAAAGCGGGGAATACGCGAACCAATATCATCCATCTGGCAACCGCCTTGCACCAGGAGGCTTTGGCGATGGAACTGACTCGTACTCCTGGCTGGAAGTCCCGTATTTTCAAGGCGATCGTGCGTTATCCGAAACAGATGTTCTGGTGGGAGAAGTGGGAGCAGGTTTTGATGGAATCGGGGGACGTGGCGGCGAAAAAGTTTTACCAGGAACATCAAAAAGAGATGACCGAAGGGGCAGCCGTTTTGTGGGAAGCGGAAGAGGATTTGTACACGTTGATGAAAATGCGGGCGGAAGCCGGGCATACCGCGTTTGAGCGGGAAAAACAGAATTCGCCGATTCATCTGGAAATGTGTGAGTGGGAGGAACGCTATTTTGAAACCGAACGTTTTTGGGTGGAAAATCGGCTTGCCAAACCCACCATTCGCGTCATGGCACTCGATCCGAGCAAGGGAAAAGAGGCGACACGGGGAGATTTCTCGGCGTATGTGATGTTGGAAATGGATGCCGACGGGGATTTTTACGTGGAAGCGGAACTGGTGCGTTGTCCGGTGGAGGAACTGGTGGAATTGGGCGTGCAGCTTTACCAAACGTTTCAGCCCGATATTTTCGGTGTGGAAGGGAACCAGTTTCAGGATTTGCTGGCCGATATTTTTGCGGAAAAATTTAAGAAAAGCCGCCTTCCGCCGATTCGTCCGTGGCTGATTCACAACCGCGTCTCGAAAGAGATTCGCATTCGGCGGATTGGACCCTATCTGGCATCGGGAAAACTTCATTTTCAGACCCACTCCCCCGGAACGCGACTGTTGGTGGAACAACTGCGGCAATTTCCCGTGGGCGATCACGACGACGGACCCGACGCTCTGGAAATGGCCTTACGGTTGGTGGCAAAACAACTGGGCGAGCAGACGTTTGAAGATGGTTTGGGCAAAAACCTGCTGACCCCCGGACAGAGATTCCATTTTTAGAAACGATTGTAAAGAAAGGACTTACAGATGAATGAACCTTACTATGTCCATCCGTTGGAGTATCTGATGGACGATGAAGAGCGGTGGTGTCTGACCGGAAAAGACCAGGTTTCGGGCTGGGTGGAAAATGAGGAGACGCTGGAGGAGATTCGCGAATCGTGCCGTTGGCTGGCGTTGACAAATGAGTTTGCCATCAATGGTCACGAAAATCGAATCAGTTTCATCGTCGGCTCCGGCCATGGTTTTTTTGTGGAAAGTCGTCCGGGACGGGATGTTTCCGACCGAATTTTGCAAAAAACGCAGGATTGTCTGGATGAATTCATCGAGGAAAACCAGTGGTACGAACGTCAACAGGAAATCGTCCGTCGAAAAGACCGTGACGGGGAGGCTTTTTTACGTCTGTTTGCCGATTCGGAGGGAAAAACGTCGATTCGCTTTGTGGAACCGGAGGAAATTCAGCGACCTGACGGGGTACCGGAAGAGGAAGCCAACATCTCCAATCGTCTTGGAATTCAAACACTTGCGAACGATGTGGAACATGTGCTGGGTTACTGGGTTCATGGAGTTTGGGTGCCAGCCGAGGAAATTCAACATCGGAAAGCGAATGTCGATTTTAACGTTCGTCGCGGGTTGCCGATTTTCTTCCCGGTGCGGAAAAATCTCCGTCGGGCGGAAAAATTGCTGCGGAATATGAGTGTCGTGGCGGAAATCCAGTCGGCCATTGCCATCATCCGCAAACATCAGGGAACGTCACGTCTGGGAATTGAGAGTTTCGCCAGTCGCAACGCGGACGGCACCTTTCCCACCACGAATGGCAAAACGCTCTACCGCCATTATTCTCCAGGGACGATTCTGGACACGTCGTCGGGGGTCGATTACGAATTTCCGGTGGCTGCGGTGGATGCGTCCCGTTATGTCACCGTTTTGCAGGCTGAATTACGAGCCATTGCCAGCCGTCTGGTCATGCCGGAATTCATGCTGACGAGCGATGCCAGCAACGCGAACTACGCCTCAACGATGATTGCGGAAGGTCCGGCGGTGAGGATGTTTGAACGTTTGCAGCACGAAATGATTCGGGAAGACCGACGTCTATTGGGCAAAGTCCTGCGTCATGCTGTCGTGGCGGGTCGTCTGGAACCGGAAGTTTTAACGGACGTTCGGATTCAAATCACGCCGCCGGGATTGTCGGTACACGATCGTCTGAAGGAAGTTCAGGCGGATAAGCTTTTGGTGGAGCTGGGGGCGATGTCACCGCAGGAACTCGCATCTCGGCATGGATGTAAACAAATGAATACGTGACAAATGTTCAGCATGGGAATGAGGTTAAAATTTTTGGATAATAGGTTTTTTCGGAAGTGTTTTTACTGTAAATTTGAATACTGGAAATGGACAACAGAAGAGAAACTGAAAGGAACCCAAAACAGTGTACCAAGAAAGGAACAGATCGATTTCCCATGGAGAGAACAACAAAAGATAAGAATCATTCCAAGACAACCGTTCACAATTCCACCAATTGCGAACGGGTTGAAAAACTCATGAGGTTGATTCATGAGGTTTTGGGAGATGCTTTGAAACGGGATTTTTATGGCAATGTGAATATTCGATTCACCGTGCAGGATGGAATCATCCAGAGTATCCAGTATTGCATGGAAAAGACTGTAAAATAAGGTTTTATGAAAAACAACCTTTGGGAGAAAGGATGGAAATGAAGAAATCAGAGGAGAACGATTCGTTGTACGAATTTGTCCATACGGAAAATGGAGAAGTTCAACTGCAACAGGAAGAAGGAATTTTAAGCGGCGTGAAAATTTTGGGTTTGGTATCCAAAAATGGGAGACGTT
>JAUNBF010000135.1 GCA_030527185.1 Planctomycetia bacterium
AATCCGACGGAAAATCCGACTTCGGCAGAAGTTGCTCCAGCTCCTGCCCCAACGAACGAGTAAGATAGAGGTTTCCTTTGTTACAAAGCATGACTGGATATGGAGATGCCTGTATGGAACGTGCAGGTATCTCGATTTTTGTGGAAGTCCGCACGGTCAACAATCGTTACTTGAAAATAGGTTTGCGGTCGAGTGAACCTCTGGGAGCGATGGAGTTGCCGATTGAGGAGGAAATCCGTCGTTTCATTTCCCGTGGTTCGGTACAGGTCACGATTCGGATGACGGCGGAAAAATCAACCGATTCGTATCGTGTCAACACCGCCTTGCTCTCCGCCTATCGAAAACAGTGGGTGGATTGGATGCAGTCGGAAGGCCTTCCTCTCCCGACAGAGTGGCAGACCAGTTCCTGGTTGACTTTGCCGGGAGTGATTGTGGAAACGCCTTCCGAGGAGGACACTTCGGATCAGTGGTTGCACCTTCAGGATACGTTGCGACAGGCACTGGAAAAGCTGGTGGCGATGCGGAAGCAGGAAGGGGAAGCGATGGTCGCCGACTTGCGGGTTCACCTGGCGGAAATTGCCTCCCATTTGCGGAATGTGGAGTCACAGGCACCCCGGACGGTTCAGATGTTTACGGAACGTCTGGTGGAGAAGTTGAACCGTCTCTATCAGCAGGAAGGGGTGCAGGTCTCCCCGTCGGATTTGATTCGAGAAATGGGTATTTTTGCGGATCGTTGCGACATATCGGAAGAAATCAGCCGGTTGAAGAGCCATTTAAGCCAATTTGAAACGATTTTGTCGCGGGAAGATACGCCTGGCAAAAAACTCGATTTTCTCACACAGGAACTCTTCCGTGAGGCAAATACGATTGGCTCCAAGGCAAACGATGTGTTGATTTCCCAGGAAGTGATTGGTATGAAAGCATCGATCGAACGCATTCGGGAACAGGTACAGAATATTGAGTAAACGTGGCAAAATCATTATCCTGTCCGGCCCTTCAGGAACAGGAAAATCGACGATTCGTGACCGTGTGGTTGCGCGGCTGCCTGTTCCTCTGCATTTGAGTATCAGTGCCACGACCCGTCCTCCACGACCCGGTGAGCGGGAAGGGGTGGACTATTACTTTTTTTCGGAGGAAACTTTTCAAAAACATCGACAGGCAGGTGATTTTCTGGAATGCAAGCAGGTTTTCGGAAAAAATATCTGGTACGGTACACTTCGTAGTGAGGTGGAACCTTACTTGCAGTCGGGAAAATGGGTCATGCTGGAAATTGATGTGGATGGTGCAGCCGATGTGTTGCGGGATTATCCCGACGCGGTGACTATTTTTATCATGCCACCGTCACAGGAGGTTTTGGAGCAGCGACTGCGGTCTCGCGGCACCGAAAGCGAGGAGAGTATCCTCCGCCGTCTGGCACGTGCGGAATATGAAATTGGGCAATCCTCCCATTATCGTTATCCCTTGATAAATGGGGATTTGGAAGAAGCGGTCGTTCAATTTTGCCAAATTATACAAAAAGAATCAGGAGAAACATGGAATGATTGATGAATTACGGGACGAGGCGATTATCCAGAAGGTAGGTGGACGATTCAAGCTCTCCACACTGATTCAGAAACGTCTGATTGCGTTGAATCGTGGCGTCCGTCCGTTGGTTTACATGCCAGGAGCTTCCAATTTGGAAATTGTCATTCAGGAAATCGTTCAGGATAAGATTTATCTGAGCATGAAGAATGAATTGCGGACGATCGAAGATGACATGCCGACGGAAGCACCGCAGGAGATTGATTTCCAGAGTATTTAGGTCGGTGACGTGTTCCCAAATTATTAATTGATGGTTGATAATTTGGGGTTCATGCCTCAGGAGGTGGAAGTAAAATCTTATCTGCGTAATCTGCGGACAAAAAAAGGAAGTGCGGGAGAACGAATTTTTTAGAAGAATTCCAGGAGAGTTTTTTGGATAAATCCAGAAATTTCAACTACTTCCAACGTTAAGAATTGTCCGCAGATTAAGGAAAATACGATTTGCCTTGACGACGCAGAAGACACAGATATTTCCGTTCCCACTTTTTTCTCGGCAGATACTGGAAATCGGGATTACCGCCGAGATAAAGAGAGAATATTTTTAGGAGTACTCTAGAATTTGTTTGCCACGTTTAACATTTTGAAAACATCGGTTGAGCCGTTGGCAGCGTAGGAGATTTTCCGCAGAGGATGGAGATGGAAATAACATCATCTGCGTCTTCTGCGTAATCTGCGGACAAAAAAAGGATGTGCGGAAAAACGAATTTTTTAGAAGAATTCCAGGAGAGTTTTTAGGATAAATCCAGAAATTTCAACTACTTCCAACGTTAAGAATTGTCCGCAGATTAAGGAAAATACGATTTGCCTTGACGACGCAGAAGACACAGATATTTCCGTTCCCACTTTTTTCTCGGCGGATACTGGAAATCGGGATTGTCGTTGAGATAAATAAGAAGTAGATGTGTTCTAGCGCTCTGTTAAACTTGTAAATATTGATGTGACTATTACCCAGCCCCTTGAAAATATGGTCTGAACATCCCTAATTATCAATTTAACACAGTACTAGGGCTTTGAGAAAGAATATAGATGTGAAGAAGCAGGAAATTCTTATCGGAGTCACCGCAGGAATTGCGGCTTACAAGACGGCTGATTTGGTCAGTCGCCTGGTTCAGTCGGGGTATGGCGTTTCGGTGATGATGACGCGGGAAGCGGATGCTCTGATGGGAAGACGTATTTTTCAGGCTTTGACCGGGCGAATGGTGGCGGTGGAGATGTTTTCCCGCACAGGAGAGGCAATTCCGCATATCGAATCGGGTCGAAAAGCGGATTTGTTCTGTATTGCTCCAGCCACAGCCAACATTCTTGGAAAAGCGGCTCATGGAATTGCGGACGATCTTCTTTCGACCACGGTTTTGGCATTCGACGGGCCTATTCTCTGGGTTCCCGCGATGAATGTTCAGATGTGGAAAAACGCGGCGGTGCAACGAAACTTGTCGCAATTGCGGGCCGATGGTCATCAGATTCTGGGGCCGGAGAGTGGTTATCTGGCATGTGGCGAAACGGGTATGGGGCGGATGGTGTCACCGGAAACGATTTTCCAGACGATCGAGCGATTTTTTTCCTCTCAGGAGTCTCTTTAGGATGGCCAAAATTCTCATCACGTCTGGTCCAACCCGGCAATATATTGATCCAGTACGTTTCCTCTCCAACGCATCCAGTGGTCGAATGGGGGCGGCCTTGGCTTCCGCGGCATTGGAGGCTGGGCATGACGTGACGATTATCTCCGGTCCGGTGGAAATTGCGTATCCATCTCAGGCAGTGGTGAAAAAAGTGGTCACAACGGAAGAGATGCTCCAGGCCGCGCAGGACTATTTTCCCAGTTGTGACGGCGTGATTGGGGTGGCCGCCCCCTGCGATTATCGTCCGAGTGAGGTTTTTCCCCACAAAATTTCCAAAACGGGTCAGAAATGGCACCTTTCCTTGGAGGAAACGCCCGACATTATCGCCACACTGGGAAGTACGAAACGGCCTCGACAGTGGGTGGTTGGTTTCGCGTTGGAGACGGAAGACCCACGGTTGCGAGCGTTGCGAAAAATGATTACGAAAAAATGCGACCTGCTGGTTCTCAATGGTCCCACAGCAATTGATTCGTTGGAAAATCAGGTCGAGATTCTTCATCCATCCGGGAAAACGCTGGCTATTTTCCAGGGAAACAAGATGGAACTGGGCAAAAAGATTTTCCGAATGATTGAGCAAAACATCCTGGAATCCCCGGATTTTGTATAAAATTTGGATTTTTTCCCTTTCAGTAGTCTTGACAGGGGATAACATTGAGAGTATCCTGAAAAGGTATTGGGGAGAGTGATTCCCGCAGGTAATATATGGATTTTCCTTCATTTTTAAGATTTCCAAGGGAGAAGATATGATTTCCAAAAGAAATGCCATCTGGTCATGGGCAGGAATGGTTCTGGCACTGGTTTTGCTGAGTGGTTGCGGGGATGGCCGTCCTCCCATGACGAATGTCACCGGAACGGTCACGTACAAAAACGCACCGTTGAAATTTGGTGCCGTCTTTTTCGATCCGGTCAGCAACGATGCCCTGTATGTTCCGCGTGGCGTGATCAAGAGCGACGGAACGTTTGAAATGGAAACCCAGAACTGGAAAGGGGCACCGCTTGGAGAATATCGGATTCGCGTCAACTGTTTTGAATCCCAAGACCCGAATTTTCGTCAAAAAGAGGGTGGCGAACCGGTTCGTGGAAAAAGTCTGATTCCCCCAAAATATTCGCAGTCGCAAAAATCCGGGCTAACCGTGACAGTGACGAAGGGAATGGCTCCTCTGGAACTGAAACTGGAAGACTAGTTTTTCAATTGATAATTATCAGGACTTATCCGTAAACAATTAAGCATTCTCCCAATTTTTTTCCGATAATAAAAATAGAGAAGGATAAACGAAGGGCACGCACACACCCATAGGAAATATCGGACGAATTTTGGGCGGAGATTACGGTGATGATTACGACGAAGGAGGAGTCTCGGCACAAAAACGGTAAGTATAGACGGGGGGCGGAAGCAGGATGACCGAAGTTGTTTTGCTGCAATGGTTTACGTCTTGCGGACGGGAATTATTGGGAACGCTTTGCCACGGGAAAAGTTCGGCGGACTGGGGTCGTTGGCGTTGCGCAGATGGTTTCATTTGTGTGAACGCGGTTGGTTTTTCGAGCGAATTTGGGAGGCTGGGCTGAACAAATTCGATGAGTTGGAGGGGATTGACTGGGAGTGGTAGTCGGCGGATGGCTGCCAAATTAAAGCACTTCTCGCAACAGAATCTGCCGGAGCCAACCCGACGGATTTTGGGAAAAATAGGGTCGAAAATCAGTATCTTCGTGGAGGGTTCTCCATGTCGTTTACGGGGCGAATCGGCATGGTTCGGTCATGCTGGAGCCATTACTCGCGGAACGTTTTGTGTCCCCGGACGAAGATACAGCACTTTCCCTAAACCTTTGTCTGGAAACGGTTTACGTCGGCAAAGAGAACCTCGTCGAAGCTGCCGGTTACATTCCTAACATCCGTTCCCGCGGCGCGGAAAAGCGTGAACTCGAACTCAATCCCAACTTTGTGCCTGTCGCTGGATTGTTGAAGTATTCCATTCCTGGCTTAAACGCTTCCGCAAACTCTTCCCCCGCTACGAAAAAACCGACAAATCCTACTACGCTCTCCTATACCTCGCCGCTGGGATGATGGCGTTGAATAAATCTGTTGCTATTTGCGGATAAGCCCCGAGAACCTGTAGACATAAAGCCAACCATGTTTGAGTAAGGTATGGAAATGAGAAAAATGAGAAATACGAAGCATGGTTTTGGCGGAAAAAGTTGAAATTTCGTAGTCTTTTGAAAGGCGGCAGAAGGGTTCAACCAACTGAGCGTGCGTTCAACAACCCAGCGTCAACACAGGATTTTTGGATGGCAGGATAGCCATCAACCTTTTCGCGGGCGGAGTTACTTCGTCGCTGAAATTTTACCAGTCCCTCACGCTGGACCCTAAAATTCAGGCAACGGAACTGAAACAAGACCCTGTTTTCATTATTGGACATTG
>JAUNBF010000046.1 GCA_030527185.1 Planctomycetia bacterium
AAAAAAAGGAAGTGCGGGAAAACGAATTTTTTGGAAAGATTTTTGGATAAATCCAGTAATTTCAACCACTTCCAACGTTAAGAATTATCCGCAGATTACGCAGAAGACGCAGATATTTCCATTCCTGCTTTTTTCTCGGCGGATACAGAAAATTGGGATTGTCGCCGAGATGAAAAAGAGAGGATGTTTTTTAGAAGTGTTCTAGCCACCCATTAATCATTAATCATTATTTCATTAAAAACCATGTCGATTAAATTAGCTGTGATTCCTGTGGCGGGTCGAGGGACCCGATTGATACCGTTGACGAAGAGTCTTCCGAAAGAGATGTTGCCGGTGGGTCGCAAACCGGTGGTGCAGTATGTGGTGGAGGAGTTGAACCGTTGCGGGCTGGAGCGGTTGTTGTTCATTACAGGGCCGACGAAGATTGCGATTGAGAATTATTTCGATTTGGATACGGAGCTTATCGACCACCTTCGCCAGACGGGAAAAGAGGAGCTTTTGGAGGAGTTGGCGTTTGAGAAGGCGGACTTGCAGTATTTTTATACCCGCCAACGTCGCCAATTGGGGCTGGGGCACGCGATTTTGTGTGCGGAATCGTTTATCGGACAGGAATCGTTTGTGGTGGCGTTGGGGGACACGATTCTGGGCGTTCACTCGAAGTCCCGGATTGTTGAACGGATGATTGCGGAATTTGAGGCCAGAGAGGCGGACGCGGTGATTGCGTTTGAGGAAGTGCCCCGTCGGGATGTTTCGCGGTACGGGATTGCGTCGCCGGTAACTTTGGAGAATCCTGAGGTCTTTCCGTTGGCAGACATTGTGGAAAAGCCGTCGCCGGAGGAGGCACCGAGTTGTCTGGCGGTGGCGAGCCGATATGTTTTTCGCCCGGAGATTTTTTCGTATTTGAAAGTGACGCGGCCGGGGAAAAATGGGGAAATTCAGTTGACCGACGCGATTGCCGCCATGCTCGCGGACGGGAAGAAGGTTTACGGCGTGCGGGTGGCAGCGAGCGAACACCGATTCGACATTGGCAATTTTCAGAGTTATTTCAACGCGTTTCTGGAATTTGCCATGACCGACCCGGATTATGGCAAGGGGGTTCGGGAAAAGCTTGAGGAACTATCGCAGCGACTTTCATCGGACGAAAACCTGTAAAATTGATTTGGGAAGGAGCCTTTTCATGGAAATCATTCGTCACCGTGCCTTTGCGCGAGCCGGTCTGATGGGAAATCCGTCGGACGGCTATCACGGCAAGACCATTTCGCTGGTTTTGAAATCGTTTGCGGCTAAAATCACGCTTTACGAATGGGATCAGGTGGAAATCGTGATGAGTGAGAACGATCACTCCAAGTTCCGCACGGTGGACGACCTGGTTCTGGACGTTCGGTTGCACGGCTACTACGGCGGATTGCGGCTGATCAAGGCGACGATCAAGCGATTTGTGGAGTATTGCCGAAACTATCAGATTCCGCTCCATGACAGGACGTTTTCGATTCGCTACGAGACGACGATTCCACGTCAGGTGGGAATGGCAGGTTCCAGTGCGATTATCGTGGCGACGTTGCGATGCCTGATGGAGTTTTATGGGGTGACGATTCCGCTTTATTTGCAGCCGTCGTTGGTGCTTTCGGTGGAGGAGGGGGAACTGGGAATCACGGCAGGTTTGCAAGATCGCGTCATTCAGGTTTACGAAGGGATGGTTTTCATGGACTTTTCCGAGGCGAAAATGCGGACGGAAAATCAGTTGACGTATGGGGAATACCAGCCGATGACGATCGACTCGCAGGATCCTCCGCCGTTGTACATGGCGTTCAAGGCCGACGCCAGTGAGCCGACGGAGATTGTTCACAACAACCTGCGCGTCCGGTGGCAGGAGGGAGACCCGAAAGTCCATCAGGCGATGCGGGGATTTGCGGAACTGGCGGAAGAGGCTCGGACGGCAATTGAGAAAAAGGACTGGCGGGAGTTGGCGATTCTGGTCGATCGCAATTTTGATTTGCGTCGGTCGATTTGCCGGATTGCGGGGAAACAGGTGGAGATGGTGGAAATGGCTCGTCAGGCAGGTGCGTCGGCCAAGTTTGCGGGAAGTGGCGGTGCTATCATCGGAACCTATCCCGATGAGAAAACGTATCAGAATTTGAAAGAGACGTTGGAAAAAATCGAGTGTCGTGTCATGAAAGTCGATTGGGGTGGTTTTTGATGAAAAACGGACGATGGTTTCGGAAAAAAGGGCTTTTCTGGGGTGGTTTTCTGGTGGCTCTGGGCGTGGCATGGGGCGTTTTCAGCCAACAGCCTTCGGTGGGTATTTCCAAAGAGCGGGCGGAGTTTGATCGGTTGCTGCGGGAATGGCAGCCCGTTTTGCAGCAACTTTTCGACATGCGGCTGGAATTTCACCGTTACGGCACACCGGAAGAGCGGCAGGAAACGCTTCGGACAGAGTATGCCCGGTTGCAAAAAGTGGCGGAGCAGAAAAATCAGCAGCTTATCGACCAGGCGATTCTGGCTTATCTGAAAGATGAACGGGCGAATGCCGATTTGGAATATTTCCTGATGTTTGCGTTGCAGTATTTCATGAACATGGATCTGTACGACGACGCGGCGGAAATGGCACAGCATTTGCTCAACCAGAAATTGACGCACAACAACATCCTTCGAGTGGCGGCGTTTGCGTCGCTTTATTCGAACGATTTTGAAACGGCCGAGCAATTGGGGGCGACGCTGAAGGAACTCGGCCTGATGAACGATTTCGATTGGAGCCAGAGCGACATGCAGTACCTGGAGTATTGGAAAACAGAGTGGGAAAAGGAGCGAGCGCTGCGGGATCAAGAGCGGATGGCGGCCGATTTGCCGCGAGTGGTGCTTTCGACGACGCGGGGGGAGATTGAAATTGAGCTTTTTGAAAATGAGGCTCCCAATACGGTGGCGAACTTTATTTTTCTGGTGGAGAAGGGATTTTACACGAATCTCGACTTCCACCGCGTCATTCGGCATTTCATGGCTCAGGGAGGTGGTTCGGAACTGATCAAGACGGAGACGAATCTGGATGGAACGCTGAAAAAGCGGGGAAATGGTGGTCCGGGCTACACGATTGCGGATGAGATTCACGAAAATTCGCGCAAACACTTCCGAGGCACCGTTTCGATGGCCAATGCCGGACCGAATACGGGCGGGTCGCAGTTTTTCATCATGCACCAACCGAAAGCGACGTTGGATGGCCGCCATACCGTCTTTGGTCGGGTGGTTCGGGGCATGAACGTCGTTTCGTACCTCCTGCCGCGCGACCCGGAGAAAATCAAGGAGGTTCCCGGAATCGAAATGCCAGACAAAATCCTTTCCGCACGGGTGGTGAAAAAGCGCAATCACCCCTACAGCCCTGTCATCAAGCCGGAAAAAGGACAACTTCCGCCATTTCCGAAAATGCCGGGAATGGAGGACAAACCAGGCTCCATTCTGGATGATAATTGGGACGTGCTGGAGGAGATTCGCAAGGGATTACCATGATGGGGTTGATAGTATGGGATATGCCTGTCACTTTGAATTTTAGGGAAATGGAAAGAAAGCCCCTCCCTTGGAAAGAGGCTTGGGGGAGTGAATCCAAAAACTCAAGTGAATGGAGTATAACAGCGTTTGTAGAAAATGGTAATATTTTCTGAAATTTTAGAAAAAACACTTGACAAAAGAACGGCGGGAGATTAAAATAGGAGAGATGCGGGAATGGCGAGAAAAAACCATTCCCCCCAAAATTTTTAGTTTTCAGGTATCGAGAGGAGAAAACGATGAAAAAAGTGTGCCATTGGCTATTTTGCGTGGCTGTTGTGTTAAGCTACGTCGGGGGGGGGGGATAGGAAAACTTTCTTGGGGTGTCGAATACGACTATACGTGGCAAGGGGGTGGTTCCGACGCTCAATTGACGACAGGAGCGAATTGGATAGGAGGCGTAACTCCTTTTCGTAAAACGAATAACCAGATAAACCGATTGACTTCCGCGACGGATTGCTGGATACCATCAGGGAAAGAGGCCTTTTCTTGCGGGCTTTCGATGACGACAGGCGGTTCTATTTACCTGGACGGAACGCTGCGACTGGACAGCACGACCTCTGCCGGTTATTCTACAACGTATGGCGTTTGGCTTGATTCGGGTGCCAAAATTATCCAATCGGAGGAGGGGACGGGGGAACTGATTATCAAGCCGAACGGTTCGAGCATGAATCAGGTGACATTGCGCAACGGCAATTCCCAACTGGTTTTTCGTCGCGGGGAGATTGTCACGCCATGGCTGACGGTGGGAGGCGACCAGGAAGTGGGCAAAGGGGAATTGTTCCAGCAATATGGCGGGACGGTGACGGCCACTTCCTTCTACGTGGGAAACAACGGGACGGGGACGTTCGAGCAATACGGCGGAACGGTTACCGCCACGACCGCGTATTTTGGTTCCGGGAATGATCGCAACAACAATTCCCGCACAGGAACGGGAACGATCCATCTTTACGGCGGCTCTTTCACCACCACGAATCTTCGTGGAAATGTCGATACGAATACCGAGGTTTTTCTCCATGTCGGCGAAACGTCTTACGGAAACTTTGAAATTACCGGGAGTTCCAACTATACCGGGAAAATTTCCGCAGGGCTGGTGAACGGGTTCGTTTCGTGGCAGGGTGCGGAGGAGCTTGCCGACGTCCGTTTTTTCAACAATACCGGGACGGCCAGTGGGAAGGAAGTTTTCCAAACCAGCGAATTGTTTGCCGTGTCGGAGGATAAACGGACAATCACGCTGAACCCTGACCAAAATCTGGGGGAATATGCCGTCGGTTCTCCCGCTTTGAGTTGGGATGGTTCCCAGACCGGTTTTATCGATATTTTGGGAAGTGGCGACCCTTATACACTGACGTTGTTCGTGACAGGTGTGGAGGATATGACCGATTTTCTGGCCTGGCTGAATGCCGATGCGGATGATGTGACAGCCCGTGCGTCCGGCGACAACGCGGTTTTGTTCTCCACGTTTGCGAGTGGTCTGGATCAGACGTTTCTTTTCGATTTTACCCCCTACACAGGAAGTGACGTTTATGCCGTCGGCCTGGAAGGGAATTCGGTACCGGAACCGGCCTCCTGGATTTTGCTTCTTCTGGGAGTGGGTTTTGGGATACGGAAAGTGGGGAAAAAGAGATGAAACGCGGCTTTACATTGGTGGAATTGCTGGTGGTGATTGCGATCATCGGAATGCTGGTGGGGTTGTTGCTTCCCGCCGTCCAACAGGCACGGGAAGCGGCTCGGCAAATGCAGTGTTCCAACCACCTGAAACAGATGGGTCTGGCGGCAGTGAATCACGAAACAATGCACGGTTCGCTGCCGTCGGGTGGCTGGGGAGCGGGTTATGTGGGGGACGCGGATTTGGGTTTTGGCCTCTCCCAATCCGGTGGCTGGGCATATTCGCTCCTCCCTTTTCTGGAACAACAGGCACTTTGGAGTCTGGGGGGAGATGGGGAAATCGAGCCGAACGATGTGCAGGAAAACGGAGCCGCCACGCGGGCACAAACGGCGGTAACGGTTTTTTCCTGTCCCTCCAAACGACCACCGATTCTCTACCCCTACACCGGAAACAAGTTGCTCAATCAGGCGAAAATGGCCTCCTGCATGAAAGGGGATTATGCGGGGAATGCCGCGAATGGCTCGGCAACCTGGTATGCCAGCACAACCCCCAAGGCACCCTTCACCACCTACGCGGAGGGAATGCGTTATCCAGGCAGTACGTCTGTTTCCCAGACCGCCGGAGTGATTTTTCAAAAAAGCACGATTTCCTACGCCGAAATTCCCGATGGTTCCAGCAACACCTTCCTCATCGGGGAAAAGTACGTTTCGTCCGACCATTACACTTCAGGACGTGCCACGGGAGACGACCTAACCCTCTATTGCGGACCGGATAACGACACGTATCGAATCACGGCGTACTCCTCCGACAAACTGCACTACGCTCCCCGCCAGGAACGTTCCGGGCTGGATAGTGGCCAGCACTTCGGCTCTTCGCATAGCGGCACGGTCGGTTTCGTCCTCTGCGATGGTTCCGTACAACGGATTTCCTACAGTATCGACCCCCGCATTTACTCCTATCTGGGACGGCGGAACGACGGGGAAGTGGTTTCCCCGCAGCTTTGAAAAATGGTTTGTAACCAGGGTTATGCCCAAGGGACACGATGGAGGTTGAGAGGAGAAAAAAGAGTTCAGAGAATTTTTTGGCTCCATTTCCGTAGTTTTTGTTTTTGGGTTTTGGAAAGACGTTGCGATTCGAGGATTTTCTGGATCGTTTTCCGGCGAGTGGTTGGGGGAAGTGTTTTTTTCTGCAAAAAGTCTTGTGTGGCGGAAGGAAACGCAAAATAGCCCAGAGAAACCGCCCAGGCCACTGCCATTTGAGCGTAATAATCCTGGCAGCGAACGGTTTCGAGACGTTGAAAAACGTGTGGAAGATAATCTTCCCGGAGAAAATACATCAGGAGCATGACGACAGCGAACCGACATTCAAACGGATGGTTGGAGATCAGGTATTTCTCCAGAAAAGACCATACTTTTTCCGGTTCGTCGCGGGCTATTTTCAGGGTGGCACAAAAACTGTCGCAAACCGACCAGTTATCGATTTCAGGAATAAACTTTTCCAGCCAGGGAAGTCGTTCTTCCCACGTGGCGGGCGCATAACCCAAAACGAGTCCCCGCAGCAACGTTTCCTCAAAATAAGGTTCCGAAACAGGATGAGCGAGAAAATTCTGCCAATCTTTTCGGGCTATTTTCTGAGCCATTTTCCGCAAGTGAGGAATCCGCACTCCCAGAAAACGCTCCTGGCCGGGAAGGAGCTTCAACGCAAACTTGCGATACGGCTCTTCCGCCAACATTTGCAATTTTTCGCGAATGGAGGGTGATTTCGTGGACATGGGAATAGAAAATCAATCTCCAAGGCAGGGCTTGAAATCATTCCGCAAACATGGCATCGACATATTCATCCGCATCGAACATGGCGAAATCGTCGGCCTGTTCCCCGACACCGACATATTTTACCGGAATCTGCACCTGCTGACGGATGGCTACCGCAACGCCCCCTTTGGCCGTCCCGTCCAGTTTTGCCAAAATCAAGCCGGTACAATGCACCGATTCGGTGAAATGTTTGGCCTGGCTGATTCCGTTTTGACCCGTGGTGGCATCGAGAACCAACAGCACTTCGTGAGGCGCTTCCGGGAGGACTTTTCCAATGACGCGATGGATTTTCTCCAGTTCCCGCATCAGATTTTGCTGCGTTTGCAACCGTCCGGCAGTATCGACAATACAGACATCCGCACGATTCTGGACCGCCGTTTCGACCGCATTATACGCCACGCTGGCCGGATCGCTCCCAGCTTTTCCCGTGACAATTTCCGCCCCCAGCCGTTGTGCCCAGACGGTCAATTGTTCCACAGCCGCGGCACGAAAAGTATCTGCCGCACCGAGAACCACCTTTTTTTTCTGGTTCCGAAACAGCTTCGTCAACTTCGCGATGGAGGTCGTTTTGCCACTTCCGTTGACGCCGCAAACCATGATGACGGTTGGGCCTTCCGTTTGCAGTTGAATCGGAGCCGCGTCCTGTTTCATGATCGCTTTCAGCTCTTTTTTCACATGCTCCACAATATCTTCCATGAAAACCACACGGCCACGGTATTCGGTGCGGATTTCCTCGATAATTCGTTGCGCGGAGACAACCCCCAAGTCGGTACGAATGAGCGACGCGAACAGCTCTTCCAGAAACTCGTCGTCAATCAGCCGTCCCTCTTTTTTGAAAAGGTCACGAATATCGGTATTGAGAATTTGCGTCGTTTTTTTCAAACCACGCTTAAAAAGGTCAAACAGTCCCATTTTCTTCGGTGGATTCTTTCTGTTTCTTATAAATTTTGTCCAAAACACCATTCACAAAGCCGCCGGAATTTTTTTCGCCATATTCCTTAGCCATCTCGATCGCTTCGTTAATCGCTACGGCAGGAGGTGTTGACGTGTATCGCAGTTCGTAAACGCCGATACGCAGGATGTTTTTATCCGTCACCGCCAACCGCTCCAATTTCCAGTTTTGCAAGGCATCTTGTATCTGCTCATCAATTTCCTTCTGGCGAAGTTGGATTCCCGTGACCAGTTGTTTGGCATAGCGGATGAGCGTTTCGTCTTTGCGAACACGTTCCTGAATCATCTCTTCCGGCATATCCTGACCGGGATTCAATTCCAATCCGTACAAAATCTGAAAAGCGACAACACGCGCACGTCGGCGTTTCGGCATGGCAGTTTCTCCCACCTACATTTTACGCAATAAATCCAGCATTTCCAACAACGCTTCGGCACAATCCGCCCCTTTGTTTCCCAGGTGAGCCGTTTGGGTTTTGTCGTGCGACCCCTCGTCCCCACCACTGCGGGCAAGGGCCTGTTCCACATTGTTACAGGTCAAGACGCCAAACATCACCGGTTTACCACTTTCCGCACCCTGGCGGGCAAACTCGATACTGATGGCACGGTTGATATGTTCGTCGTGGGACGTTTCCCCCTTGATGACCGCTCCCAATGCCAACACACCAGCATAACGCGGATCCCGAATCAGTCTTCCCGAAAGCGTCGGCAATTCAAAGGCACCGGGAACATAAAAAACATCGATCATTCCTTCCGGGACGCCACTGGAAAAAAATTTCTCCAACGCTCCGGTCAAAAGTCGTTCGGTAATGGTACGATTGAATTTGGCTACCAAAATACCGATTCGCCCCGGAATATTCGGGGAGATGCTTCCTTCGTAGATCATCATTTACCTTCCTGAAATGGAGTTCCCAAAATCACGAAATTCCCGCCAAAAATTCCGTATTGGTCTGGGTACGTCGCAGACGATTCGTCAGCATTTCCATCGCGTCAACCGGATTGAGTTCGTACAAAACCCGTCGCAATTTGTTGAGTTGCATAAATTCCTCCTCGGAACGAAGCATCTCCTCACGCCGGGTTCCACTCTGATTCAAATCCATCGACGGCCAGATACGCTGTTCGACCAGTTTTTTATCCAGTACGATTTCCAAATTGCCGGTTCCCTGAAATTCTTCAAGAATCACCTGATCCATGGCACTTCCCGTTTCGGTCAGGGCGGTTGCCAGAATCGTGAGCGAGCCACCCTGTTCGATACATCGAGCGGCACTGAAAAATCGTTTGGGGAATTGGATCGCGTGCGAATCGACACCTCCCGAAAGCGTCTTCCCGGACGGTTCCGTTTCGGAATTCCACGCACGAGCCAACCGTGTAATCGAGTCGAGCAGGATAATCACATCCTGTCCATACTCCACCATCCGCTTGGCCTTTTCCAGCACCATTTCCGCGACCTGGATATGCCGAATGGAGGGTTCGTCGAACGTCGAACTGATCACTTCACAGTTCAACCCCTGCACCTGTCGCCGCATGTCGGTCACTTCCTCAGGACGTTCATCGACCAGCAACATGAAAACGTACAGATTGGGATAGTTTTTCAATGCCGCCTTGGCAATTTTCTGTAACAAGAGCGTTTTTCCGGCTCGTGGCGGACTGACGATCAATCCACGTTGCCCAAACCCAATCGGAACCATCATGTCCAGCACCCGCGTTTCCACATCGTCCGGCTCGGCCTCCAGTTTCAGACGACGTGTCGGATGTGTCGGCGTTAAATCGTCAAAATTCCGCTTGCGGGAAAATTCGTTCGGATCGCGGTAATTGATAGCCTCCACTCGCAACAACGCAAAATACCGTTCGTTCTCCTTCGGCGGACGAATTTGGCCGGAAATGATCGTTCCCGTCTTCAGGCCAAAACGGCGGATTTGGCTGGGAGAAACGTAAATATCGTCGGGGCAGGAAATGTAATGATAATCAACACTTCGCAGGAAACCAAAACCGTCCGGCAGGATTTCCAGCGTTCCTTCGCCATACATCAGCCCGTTGAGCTTGATTTTTTCCTTGAGAATGCGGAAGATGAGGTCTTGTTGTTGGAGATTTTTTTCATCCAGGTGAGGAATATCCCATTTTCGCGCTTCCGCAATCAGTTCCGTGGCCGACATACGCTGCAATTTGCCGATCGTGTCCATATCCTCGCCGGCAAACGAGTTCTCCTGAAGACGACGGTGCCCGCGACTCATTTCTTCCGCCAACTCTTCCGCCAGCGAGAGCGGTTCCTGGTGCTGCCGATGGACATATTCACCACGGGGAGGACGCTGGGAAGCATTCCAGTTTCCTGCCGGTTTTCGATACCCATAAGGACGTCGCGACCCACGAGAGACATTGCCTGTCTGGATTTGTCGATCGGTGCGATGGGAAGAGGGGGGGAATTCGCGCGATCGGTTTTTCTCCTCTTCCACAGATTCCGCGGAAGTCTCCTTTTCATGAAGGTGAGCGGTAGAACGGGGAATCACACTTCCAGGAGGGATTCGCGTCAAGCCGGGAATACCGCGTGGTACCACACTGTCGCGGGGGGTGGCGGCGCGGCGATTCAGAACCGGTCGTTCCCGGATGATTTTTCGCGCCGATTCGACATCTTCCAGAGTATTTTCTCTGGAAACAAGTTCCTTGTCAGGGGTGGGATTCATTCCCACGACGGAATCGTCAGGCATGACATAACTCCTGAAATAATAATGAAAAGCTGAGATTTGGCAGGTAAAGGGGGGACTATGGAAAAGGCCATAAAAACAATCACACCCTTTTAATATACAACCATTATATAAAAAATACAAGCGGGGGGGAGGCGTTTTCGGGAAATTCCCAGTGGAGGAAGCATATTCATCACGACGGCAATCCCGATTTCGAGTATCCGCCGAGAGAACCGTGGGAAGGGAAATGGAGGGGATTTTACATTTCCCTTTTTCTTCCGCGGAAAATACGGCTTACCTTGACGTGGAAACCCTTCCGGGCTGCCAACTTTTCCCCCGATGTTTTCAAAATGGCAAATATGGCAAACAAATTTTGGAAGTACTCCAGCGTTATTACGTGGTACATTGCCAGATATTTTTTAACTCAACACGATTTTTTATTTTGGAGGCAGGGTGGTTTTCTGAAAAGGGAAAAGGTGCCCTAACCCTCCTTTTAGAAAGGTTTTTTTGTGATATACTGGAGAAAAAGTTTTGTCAACGTGGGGAGGGAGATGTAATGTCCCGATATGTATTGAATGTGATGTCCGACGACCATCCGGGAATTATCGCGGCGGTGACGGCGGCGGTGGAATTGGTGGGCGGAAATATCGAATCGTGCAGCCAGACCGTGCTGGGGGGATATTTTACGCTCATTATGATTGTAAAGCTGGAAGAAAGGCTTCCGGTCGAAGAGGTGCGGCGGCATATCCTCGAAAAAACGGCGGCGGCATGCCAGATCGATGTTTCTGTGCGACTGGCCAGCCAGGAACGTAACGAGGAGGAGAAGGTGGAGCATTTTGTCATTACCGCCTTTGGAAAAGACCAGGCCGGGATTGTTCGACGGTTTAGCGAATACCTCTCCGACCACGAAATGAACATCATCGATATGTATGGTTGCCAGAGGGTGAAAGCGGATGGCGAGACGGAATTTCTGTTGACCGGACAGGTGGAGATTCCGGTGAAGTGGAATTTTACGATGTTGCAGTGTGATTTGGAGTCGATTGGCAAAGAACTGGGTTTTACCGTCCGGCTCCAGCATGAGAATATTTTTACCGCCACCAACCGTTTACGTTACCGGAGTTGAAAATGCTGAATACGGATGAAATCCTTACCACGATTGAGATGCTGCACGCGGAACACCTGGATGTTCGGGCGGTGACGCTGGCGTTGAATGTGAATGACTGTGCGGCCGCGACCGCCGATGGGGTGTGTCAGAAATTGTTGACGAAAATCACTTCCGTGGCGGGGAAACTGGTGCAGACGTGTGACCGGGTGGGAAATAAATATGGCATTCCGGTGATTAACAAGCGAATTGCCCTCTCCCCCGTTTCGATTTTGTTGGCCGGGCATGGGAAAACGGCTCCGTTGAAAATCGCGCAGGCACTGGATAAAGCGGCCGCCGCCTGTGGGATTGATTTTGTGGGAGGTTTTTCCGCGTTGGTGCATAAGGGAATCACGCCGTCGGAAGATTTGCTGATTCGCTCTCTTCCTGAAGTCCTTTCGCAAACACGCCAGGTCTGTTCTTCCGTGAATGTTGCCTCACGGAAAGCGGGAATCAATATGAACGCTGTGAAAATGATGGGAAGTATCATCCGCGACATTGCGTTTGCCACAGAATCGATTCGCGGATTTGGGTGTGCCAAATTGGTCGTTTTTGCCAACATCCCGGAGGACAGCCCATTCATGGCAGGGGCGTATATGGGGGCTGGCGAACCGGAGGCGACCATCAATATCGGCGTTTCCGGCCCCGGTGTGGTGAGCAGTGCGCTGCGGCGGTTCATTGAGTTACACGACGGCAATGTGACGCTCGACCAACTGGCGGAAGAGATTAAAATCACCAGTTTTCGCGTGACGCGAGTGGGGGAGTTGATTGGCCGTGAAGTGGCGAGGGAGTTGGGAATTGAATTTGGCATTGTCGATTTGTCGCTGGCACCAACGCCGACGGTGGGGGACAGTGTGGGCGAGATTCTCAAGGCACTGGGAATTGAGAAAATCGGCGCTCCCGGTTCGACAGCCGCCGTGGCAATGCTCAACGACGCGGTGAAAAAAGGGGGACTGTTTGCGTCGAGTTCCGTGGGCGGATTGAGCGGCGCGTTCATCCCCGTCAGCGAAGATTCCGCCCTGGCAGAAGCGGTGGGGAAAGGGTCGCTGGTGTTGGAGAAGCTCGAAGCGATGACCAGCGTCTGTTCCGTCGGTCTCGACATGGTAGCCATTCCCGGAGAAACCCGTGCGGAGACGATTTCCGCCATCATTGCGGACGAAATGGCGATTGGCGTTATCAATAACAAGACGACGGCCGTGCGAATCATCCCCGTTCCGGGTGCCAAGGCGGGGGAGGTGGTTGATTTCGGTGGCCTGTTTGGTTCCACACCCGTTCTGGACGTGCGGAACGATGGCGGGAGTGAGGCGTTTGTCCACTACGGCGGACGGATTCCGGCACCGTTGCAATCGTTGGGCAATTAGGATTTTTCAAAAAGGTACGCACTTCGTGTCGGGAGAGGCGAATTCCGCGTACCTTTTCGAGATTTTCCGGTCTTACGGAATTGCCTGAAATGGAATCTTTTTCTCCTGGGCATATTTTTCCGCGACAGAACCTTTTGAGGCGTGAATGGTCAATTTTTCACAACCCTCGAAGGCATCTTCTCCAATGTATTGAACGCTGTCAGGAATCGTGACATCGGTCAAACCGGCGCAACCTCTAAAAGCCTCATGAAAGATGGTATAAATTCCATCGGGAACTTCATAACTTCCCTGATGGCAAGGCAAGCAGGCAATCATCTCTCCATCATGACTAAACAACCCCTTTCCAATCTGTTGGAAGGAGGTATTTTTCGTGTCGATATGGATCGTCTGCAAACGTCTGCAATGGACAAATGGATTGCCGGCAATACCGATGACGCGGGCGGGAATCGTAACGCTGGTTAAATGGTGGCACTCATGAAATACTTCCCCGGAAAGAAAGGCGACAGGCAAACCTTCCAGAAATGCCGGTATTACCACGTTCGCGTCCTGCCCCAAATAGCGGATGATGAAGATATGGTCCTTGTATTTTTCATACTCGAAGGGGATGAGCTGCTGGAAGGGAATCCCGTTTTCCTGGGCAAATTTTTCCGCGGGGGTGCCTTCTGAAGCGTGAATCGTTAACTGGCAACCTGTCAAGGCGTTTTTGTCAATCGATGTCATATAGTCGGAAAATTCCAGAGAAACGACCTCTTTACATCCCTCCAACGCTCCCTCTTTCAGCGTCGTGACTGGCAAATCCTCTATCATTGCCGGAATGACCACGTGCGTTTCGGGACCGACGTATCGGGTAATCACGATATGATCGGCATGTTTCTCATAGTGGAATTTCCTGAAAACCTGATGTGGCATTTCTTCCAATTTCGCAAAGGCCTCCGCTTCGGAATCTTCCCACACTCCCAACGTTAAATGCTCACATTCATAAAACGCGCGATTGTCAATGCTCGTGGCAGGGGGAATTTTCAGAAATGTTAAACTTTTACATCCAGAAAACGCATTCGATCGTATCTCCGTCACGCTGTCGGGAATATTCACGGAAGTCAATTTTTCGCAGCCCTCAAACAAAGAATCTTCCAGGAAAGTCAGGCCGTCAGGGAGCGTGATTTCGGTTAAATTCGTACATCCCCAGAAAGCACCGATGTCGATACATGTCACCTTTTCAGGAATGGTTATCGCGGTTAAACTTTTACATCCCGCGAATAGGTGAGCGCGGAGGGAAGTCAGTCCCTCGGGAAGTTGGATGTCGGTCAAATTCAGACACCCCACAAACGCATTTTCTCCAATGGAGATTACACTCTCAGGAATGGTCAGGGACTGGAGATTTTCACAGAAACCGAATGCCTTCCTTTCGATGGAAGTCACACTGTCGGGGATTTCGACTTTCAGAAGGTGTTTATGGGTGCTGAAAGCCCCCTCTCCAATGGCGGTGACGCCTGCGGGAATTTGGTAAACCTTCCTTCGCGGAAGTGGCAGACAGGCAATCAGTTTTTTTCCGTCACCACTGAACAAAACGTGATCGACCCATCGAAACGCAGTGTTTTCGGAGGGAATGTGAACCTCCTCCAAACGGGGACAATACTGGAAGGGATTCCCTTCCATCTGTTTCAATCCTTTGGGAAGAGTGACCGATTTCAGATTTTCACATCCTGAAAACAGGCCGCTTTTCAGAGATGTCACCCCGTCTGGAAGCACGATTTCCGTTAAACTTTGGCAATCTGTAAACGCGTTTCCCTCGATGGATGTTAAACTGTCCGGGAGGATGACGGAGGTTAGACCCCGGCAACTGCCAAAAGCAACGCCGCCCAGGGAGGTAACTCCTTCAGGAATCGTGACGCTGGTTAATTCCTGGCACTTCCAAAACGCAAAACGACCAATGGTGGTAACGCCTGCGGGAATCTGGTAATCGCCCCGCTTATGAGGCAGGCAGACGATCAACGTTTTTCCATCGTCACCCAACAAAACGTCGTCAGAAAATTGAAACGTGGTATTTTCCGGGGGAATTTGGATTTCGCGCAATTCCGGGCACGCATCAAAAAACCCCGCGTCGACCTGTTTCAAGCCTTGGGAAAACGTGACGGTGGTTAAATGTTTACACGTGTCAAACACACTAAAACCCAGAGTCGTTATCCCCTCCGGGAGTTCCACACTCACCACGGAATCGCACCTGTAAAACGCCCGTGGACGGATGGAGGTAACAGGCAAACCCTCGATTTTCTCAGGAATCCGCACATGTTTCTCCTCACCGATGTATCGGGTGATCAGGATGTAGTCTTCCTCCTTATCGTATTCATAATCCAGCCCTTCCCCTGCCATCAGGTTGCCAACAACCATCAGGGCAACGAAAAACAGATGAAGCACCGGAAAAGAAGGTATGGGAAAAGAGAGGTTCGTCATCGTACGTTTTTCCTGAACGGGATTTCTGAAACTTTATCGGTGAAAACATCTCACCACGTTATTGTGACACACTCCCCGGAAAACGTCAAGCAAAACAAGGGGCAAGTCTCTCTGTTTTTTTGTGGGGATGTTTGTTAGGGCGTTAAAAAACCTTACTTCCGGGGAAGTGCCACGGTGCACTCATCCACCAGATAGACGATCGAGAGGTAGGGAATGCCGCTGTTGGTGGTCAGGCCGATTTCACACGTTCGGCTGTTGGAGTAGCCAATTTCGATGTGAGCAGTCTCCAACTGCGACGGCAGTTTCCGCAAAGCGTAACGGTTGATTTCCGGGTTGGTGAAACCTTTGTCTCCGGCAAATCCGCAACATCCCACCTCTTCCGGCAACAACACCTGGCGGGAACAACGTTTGGCCAGCGAGACAAACATCTCCTCCAACGCCATTTTTCGGGAAGAGCAGGTGATGTGCAGCGCCACCGGACGGTCGATGGGATGAAATTCCAGTCGCTCTGCCAGAAATTTCGAGATAAATTCCACCGGTTCGTAAAGTTCCAGCCCTTCCAGCGTATGCCGCATTCGGTAAAGACAGGGACTTTGGTCGCACAAAATCGGGTACTTGCCCCCCCGCGACGCTTCCCACAACGCGGCCTGCAACTCCGCCGTTTTCTGCTGAGCCACATCGGGAATCCCCTTGCTTTCCCAAATCATGCCGCAACAGAGTTTTTCCATGTTGGGCGGGAAAATGACCTGATAACCCGCCTTGTGAAGGAGCGAAATCGTCTTCCGCACCAACGGCATGGAATCCGGCGAATGTTTGGCCGTCCCAAACGTCTGGTTGATACAACTGGGGAAGTAGACGACGACCGGTTTGTCCTCGGAAAGCGTTTTCGAGTCTTCCGCCATCGTTTCGCGGACGTGGAACGGTTTCGGCATCGCGGACGTCCAAAGCGGAATGAGTTTTCCCGACCATCGGTGCATTTTCTCCGCCAAAAATCCCATCAACCGACTTCCCAACAGCGTGTGAGCCACATTCGCCCCGGTCAGCAAAAGTCGCAGTGGAGGTTTGATCCAGGAAAAATAGCGTCCCGAAAGTTCCGCCAGACGATACCCCCAACTTCCCGCCGGAAAATCCACCTCCCGGATAAGGTGCGTCAAATCGCCCACGTTGATTCCCATCGGACAGGACATCGAGCAAAGGCCGTCCCCCGCACAGGTCTGTTCCCCCGCGTACCGATACTGTTTCCGTAAAACCTGGGCTTCTTTTTTCCGATTTTCCCGCTCCAGCCGAGAGATTTCCCGTTGAATCACAATCCGCTGCCGGGAAGAGAGCGTCAGACCGCACGTCACGCAATTCACCTCGCAAAAACCGCACTCGATACACTGATCCACCACCGGATTCGTCCGTGGCAGCGGCTTGAACGATTGCAAATGGCACTGGGGATTGTCGTTGAAAATCACGCCGGGATTGAGCAGATTCCGTGGGTCGAAAAGTTCCTTGATCTCCTTCATCCAGCCGTAAATCGTCTCCCCCCACTCATAGCGGACAAAGGGTGCCATGTTCCGCCCGGTGCCATGTTCCGCCTTGAGCGAACCGTCGTACTGATCGACCACCAGATGGAGTACGTCCCGCATCAGGCGTTCGTAACGTGCCACTTCTTCCGGCGTGTCGAATTTCTGATTGATGATGAAATGGTAATTCCCCTCCAACGCATGGCCGTAAATACAGGCATCGGTATAGCCATTTTTCGCCAGCAATTCCTGCAATTGCAACGTCGCTTCCGGCAGAACCTCCACAGGAAATGCGACATCCTCAATCATGCACGTCGTGCCCGGTTCCCGCATCCCGCCGACCGACGGGAAAATGCCGGAGCGAATCTTCCAAAACGGGGCGTACTCCTTCGGATCATCGGTAAATCGAACGGGGGTGACGGTGGGAAAATCGCGTAAAATCGTCTCCAGTTCCCGGATATTGGCCGCCAACTCTTCCGGCGTGGCCGCCATGGTCTCCGTCAGGACGGCTGTCAGGTTTTCTCCAGTCGTATCGTTGACCGAGGCAAGCGACTTTTTATCCAACATCTCCGCCCCAAACGCTGGCCCCGCCTTCATCGCCACCACCGCCCGGCAGGCTGTCCGCAAGTCCTGAAAATAGAGCATGGCACTCGCTTTGCACGGAAAATCGTACTCCGTCGTCATCGTCATTTCCGAGACAAACGCCAGTGTTCCTTCCGAACCGACCATCAGATGTGCCAGAATTTCAAACGGATCGGTCTCCTTCAAAAACGGTAACAGATTGAGACCCACGACATTCTTAATTGCGTACTTTTTCCGAAGTCGAGCCTGATTTTCCGGGTCGTTGGCAATTTTTTCACGCAACTCCGTGATTTTTTGCAAAAAATGGGGGTGAGATTGCTGAAAAGCGGCACGGCTGGCCGCGTCGCCAGTGTCCAGAACTGTCCCATCCACCAAAACCATCCGCAAAGAACGCAACATCCGGTCGCTGTTGGCATGAATGCCGCAGTTCATCCCCGACGCATTGTTCATCAGGATTCCCCCCATCATCGCCGACTGCACCGACGCCGGGTCTGGTCCCAATTTTCGCCCGTATGGACGGAGAATCTCGTTGACGCGGCCTCCCACCAATCCCGGCTGCATGGTGATGATTTTGCCCTCATCCGAAACGGAGTATTTTTCCCAATGCTTTCCCGCCACAATCAAGACCGAATCGGTAATGCTCTGCCCGGAAAGACTGGTTCCCGCCGCCCGAAACGTGACTGGAACCGACTCTGCCAGTGCCGTGGCGAGCAACCGGGAAATTTCCGTCTCATTCTCCGAACGAATCACCAACTGCGGAATCAGCCGATAAAAACCGGCATCCGTTCCCCACGCCAGACGGCGAAGTTCGTCGGTGTAAATCCGTTCCTGCGGCAACCATTGGGAAATTTTCTCTAAAAATCGGGTGTGCGACATGCGTTTTATCCGCCCCTCCATTTCAAAAAACGGTAAAAATGTTCTCCATTCCCTCTCCATTATAAAACGTTTTTCACAATTGGACAGGGGCAGGGCAGGAAAGGGAGTTCTCTACAGGAATTGATAAGTCGAACCCGGAGTTGAAAATCAATTCATTGTCGAAATTTCGGCAGGAATTCGCCGTCGCCAGTTCAACATGCTGGAAGAAATCCTGCGGTAGGAAGTGTCTGCCTGGAACTGACATTCCGCAATCAGACCGCAATCCTGGAATTTTCGTCGGATATCCAGAATCACTTCCGAAACGAGATCGTCGGTGGGAATTTTATGCGTCGGGAAAATAGCATGGAAAGTGACCTGATGACCGTACCGTTCCACCAGCGTTCCTGAATCGATCTGGGAGCAATCGTATCGGATAACATCGACGCCCGCCTGAATCAACGAAGGGATGGTTTCCTCAAAGTGATCAATTCCCGAATAATAGACAAATTTATCGTGCCGACGGATTTTTTCGCAGTATTCCCGCAACAGAGGCGTAAAAATATCATCCCATCGCAGTGGCGGGATAAAATTCTTATCACACATCCAGTGACGCCCCAGACAAATCGCGTCGACATCGGTCTGAAGCCAGGCATCCAGTTCCTGGAGGTAGACTTCATGCAGGCGTGTCAGAAAAGTCATGACATCCTTTTGCATTTTACGCAGTCCCACATACGTTTTTTCCTTTCCCAGAAGAGCCAACAGGCGGGTAATGGGCTGGACAGGAATCTGTGCCACGACAAAACGGGAATTCTTCTCGCAGTATTGGTTGATTCGCTCGATTTCATGAGCCGAAGGTGTCGAAAGTGGAATCCGAAGGTCGTTGAGTTGGTCAAAATTCTGGCAGAGAACCGTTTCCCCGACGATGTGGAATCTGCCGGGGGAAGTTTCCGTCCAGAGGCAGCCCCAGGGATCGATGTGATTGGGCGTCTGAGCAACCGGATAATAAAAGTAATCCAGAAAATCCACGTCGCTATGAAAACGTTCCCGCAATTGCCGGCATTCCCCTGGACGGGTTTCGAGAATTCCGGCAGGGAATGTCAACAGCGTGGGAATAGGCTGATACGTTTGTTTGTATAATGTATTGATTACGCGATCTCGTGATGTCATAAGGTTTCATTCCGAAAAAAATCAGGACTTATTTGGCTCTGCCTATTATGGAAATCCGGCCAAATTTTGCAAGAGCATTTTGACGCTTTCCGATAATTTTTTTAAAAATTTTTAAAAATTTCAAAGTCAGGTGTAAAATTCATCGAATAAAATGGCTGCCAATGAATAAAAAACAAAAATAGGAATCCAGGCGGCGAAAAAGGGGGAAACCACGTCTCGTTCCCCTAATCCACGGCATAAAATGGGGATGAGCTGAAACAGGAGGATCACTCCCAACAGTAAAATGGAAATCATCAGCTTGGATCGTAGTCGGGCTGATAATATTATCGGAATTGTCAAAAAAAACAAGGACATCTCCAAAAAAGGTTTTAAAATCCGGGAATGCAGCGCAACGCGGGTTTCCAATTGAAAGTCATCGTTGGGTTCCGCCAGTTTCTGCCGCAGCTTCCACAAAGATTCCGGGACAAAGGCTTTGGCCTTACTTCGCAGGTAGGTTGGCCGCATTTCCGTGCAGATAAAAAGCTCTCCTGTTTCCATCCAGGGAGCCTGGTTTCGGGAAAGGATGATTTTTTCACTGGAGAGGGAAGAAAAAATCCACGTTTTGCGTCCCAAATCGACGACATTGGTCAGAGCGTACCCACTGGGATGTTCGGAAGTCGCTTCCATCCAGGTGGCGGTTGCGGCAATCAGGGTGTCGACATGGGAGTGCGTGAGAGAGATGGGGATGATGAAACGGGGATTCTGAATCGTTCCGGTTTCGAGGTCGAGCTGATTTCCGAGAATGGTAATTCCTGTTTGAAAGTCCCGTTTTTCTTCCATTTCCGCGGTTTTGTCGGGTGTGTATGAGGAAGAATTGGCGCCCGGCCAGGACTCGCAATAAGGGAAAAAACCTTCCAGAACGAGCGTCAGCAAAAGAACCATGAAAATTCCGGTATAGCAAAAGGGAATCGCCACTCGCCAACGGGAAAAACCACTGGTGAGCATGGGAATGACTTCCCCGCCGCGGGTGGTCAGGTTGCTGTTGCGTTCCATGGAGTAAAACGTGATCGTTACGCCAAGAATGATGAACGTGATGCCGGTATACTGCAACAAATTCAGAATTCGGACGGTGTAATACTGGAAAAGGATGGAAAACGCGCCCCAGGAATGTTCCCGAAAGAGTTCCGGGATACTCTCAAATTTGGGGAGCATGTCAAAAAGAAGATAGATACCGACGACGCAAAAAAAACAGAGAAACGTCGTCCAGAGTAACTGGCGGATGAAGTAACGGTCGACAATCGTGAAATAGGGGAGTGGTTGCATGGCATTCTCCAGTCTGGGGAATTGAAACGTTTTCCAGGATTTTACACGTTTTGGACTTTTTTTACCAGAGGGATTCCCGAATTGGTGGAAATTTCCTCCTTGACAATTTTCATTTTCGGATTAAACTGAAGGGGTAACAGTGATTGGAAACAGGAAAAATTTTTTCGGATTCACGCCTCCTGGGAAGAAAATGTTGTGGAACATTCCGCGTCAGGTGTGGAAAGAAGGACAAAAACCATGGATTTTACAACCTATTTTCGGAACCATCCAGATGCTCAGGGATATTTTGGCCAGTATGGCGGTGCGTATTTGCCGGAAGAATTGAAAGCTCCGTTTGAGGAGATTGCCGAAGCGTACCAGACGATTTGCCATTCGGCCCGTTTCATCAATGAGTTGCGCCGGATCCGCCGTGAATTCCAGGGACGTCCGACCCCCGTGTATCATTGCGAGCGACTTTCCCGCAAGTTGGGAACGTGCCAGATTTACCTGAAACGGGAAGATTTGAACCATACCGGTGCCCACAAGCTGAACCACTGTATGGGGGAGGGGCTGCTAGCCAAATACATGGGGAAAAAACGGCTGATTGCGGAGACCGGGGCTGGGCAACATGGCGTGGCTTTGGCGACGGCGGCGGCCTTTTTTGGGTTGGAGTGTGAAATCCACATGGGAGAGGTGGACATTGCGAAACAGGCTCCCAACGTCACGCGGATGAAGATTCTCGGAGCGAAAGTCGTGCCGGTTTCGTTTGGGTTGAAAACGCTGAAAGAGGCGGTGGATTCGGCGTTTGAGGCGTATCTGAATTCGTACAAAGACTCGATTTACTGCATTGGCTCCGCGTTGGGACCTCATCCATTTCCGCTCATGGTGCGGGATTTTCAGTTCGTCGTGGGGCAGGAGGCACGGGAACAGTTTCTCGAAATGACCGGTTTTTGCCCGGAAGCGGTCTGCGCGTGCGTCGGGGGTGGGAGCAACGCGATCGGGATGTTTACGCCATTTCTGAACGATCCGGTCGATTTGATTGGCGTGGAACCTCTCGGACGCGGAACACGTTTGGGGGAACATGCCGCCAGTATGATGTATGGCGAAAATGGCGTCATGCACGGTTTTTTGAGCAAAATGCTGAAAGACACGCAAGGATCGCCGGCGCCGGTCTATTCGATTGCCAGTGGTCTCGATTATCCCTCGGTGGGGCCGGAACACGCTTATTTGCGGGATGCCAATCGGGTTCGTTACGAGGCGATTAACGATGAGGAAGCGATCGAGGCATTTTTCAAACTGTCGCAGTGTGAGGGAATCATTCCGGCGTTGGAAAGCTCTCATGCCGTCGCGTATGCCATGAAATATGCCAGGGAACACAAGGCAGGGGCGATTCTCGTCAATCTCAGCGGTCGCGGCGACAAAGATGTCGATTACGTGGTGGAGCATTACGGTTACGGCGACGCGTATCGTTTCCCGGCAGAAGCGGAAGAGTGACGAAAAAACTCATTTCCCGACGTTCATTTTCGCAAAAAGGAGGATTTCCACAGGCGGAATCCCGGCCAGGTGCTGAAAATCGAGATTTTCCTTGGGCTGGAGTTTTTCGGTCAGTTCCTTCCAACGTTCGGGTGTGAAAATCCATTGTCGGGAAATGAGGACTTTTTCCTCCATTGCCTCGAGAATCTGGCTCAGCAATTCTTCGCGGGAAAGGTGGCGAATCCACTCGCATTCTTCCAGAGAAAAGCCTTTCCGCAACAGTTCGATCGTCCAGAAAAACTCCGGTTTTTCCGCTATTTCTTCCGACGAAAGCGGTGTGTGTGGCACGAACGAAAAATTCCCAGCCGGAGGAGGGGAAGGCGGAGTCGCGGGAGCTGCGGACGGCGTATTCATAGGAACCGCAGCAGGCGTGGCAGGTTGCGAAACGAAGGGGCGGCAACCCAGTTGAATCAAGACCATCGGCGGGAAAGGGGGGACTTCCGTAAGCGTCTCCGTCCCTTTCATCACCGCGACTCCTTTTTCCGACAAAACAAGCACCGGGCGGGGGAAGTTGGCGTGAACATTTTCCTGTCGAATCAGTCCCATCAGGAGAAGCGACTCGATCATGGCACTGACATCCTTTTGGAAAAACTGTTTCAGCCGTCCGAATGTGGCGACGGAGTGGAGGTTCAACTGCCGGACTTTTTGGGTCTCGGAGCCGCACAACACCTGCGCCAGAAGCGTCTTCCCGCAGGAGAAATTCCGCTCGATCGTAATGCGAGCCAACCCACTAAGGATAATCCGTACTACTTCGACCAGTTGTGGCGTGACTTGATAATCGGCAGTCGTCTTTTCCGCAGGTGGATTTTCAACAGCAGGTGGGGAATTTTCCGCATTTTCGGCAATTTTTTCCACATTTTCCCCACGCAATCCTCCCCGTTTGCGGCAATTGTCGCAATACCGGCAGCGGGAACGGTTTTCTTCTCCGAAATATTCCAGAATTTTCATCTGGCGGCATTCGGAACTCATGGCAAATTGACAAACCTGGTCAAGACGTTGGTATTCGCTTGCCTTGAGGCGTTCGAGATGGTCGAAATCGATGTCCAGCGTCTCGAATCGGGGAAACCGGCTATGGGAAAGTTGGGCGACGTCCTCCCCTTCTTCCCGCAGAGGAATCATCCGAATGGCCCGGCCCCGGAAAGGGGGGATGTAGGTGAAAAACGGAAGCCGATTGAGTTCCCGCAGCGTCGTGTTGAGCGAAGCGGGCTTCAGGCCGGTCATTTGCAGGAGCGTTTCCGGGCGGCATTCCACACATTCGCCGTAACGACTTCCCACCACCTGCCGAACGGCGTTCCAGACCTTTTGCCGCGTTTTGGCATTGGCGGGAAAGAGCTTGGCGTTGAGCAGCGGATCTCTGTCCAACCGCAGTGTCATGGCATTTTCCGACGCATCCAGACGTTCCAGAACCCCCGCACTTGCCAACAGTTTTTCACAACTGCCGATGATGTCCGCACCTCCCTGATGAATGTCGAGCAATTCGCGGATTTCCTGCTGCGTTTTGGCAATGACGCGGTCGGACTGCATCGTCAGCCAGGCATAGACGCGACGCACCGTTTCCCGTGAAGGATAGGCACTTTCGATGAAAAATTCCTGAATCCGCCGATCGCTGTAATTGTAAAGGAGCAGGCAGTGGGAAGACTTGCCATCCCGTCCGGCACGACCCGCTTCCTGGTAGTAACTTTCCAGCGAACCGGGGAGATTGTAATGGACGACAAAACGGACGTCCGGCTTGTCCACCCCCATTCCAAAGGCGTTGGTTGCCACCACAATGTCGGCGGAAAGCACCTCTTCCGGTGAGGTCGCGGGCAATTCTTCGTCCGTCTCTTTTTTTTCCGACGTTTTCTGCATGAACTCTTCCTGAACCATCTGGCGGACGGCAGGATTCATCCCCGCGTGATAGGCCACGGCACGTCGGTCGGTGTAGGAATTGATAAAATCGGCAATTTCGTCCGTCCGTTTGCGAGCCGAAGTGTAGATGATTCCCGCACCGGGATGGCGGGAGAGGAATTCCAGAAGTTCTTCATGTTTACTCTGTTCCCCACCCACCTGGCGGACTTCATAATACAGATTCGGGCGGGCAAAACCACGGATAAACGAAGCGTGATCCTGCAACCCCAACAATTCCACAATGTCGCGGCGAACGGTGTCGGTGGCGGTGGCGGTCAAGGCGATGGCAGGCGGATTTCCCATCTCCTTGCGAAAATAGCCGAGTCGGGAATAGTCGGGGCGGAAGTCGTGTCCCCACTGGCTGATACAGTGCGCTTCGTCGATGGCCAAAAGCGACAGGTTCGCGTCCTGCACCGAACGGAGAAAACGGGGATCGCGAAAACGTTCCGGCACGACGTACATCAACTGAAACGCCCCGCGACGCATCTGTTCCATCCGGTTCAGCTGCTCTCCAGGCGTGAGGCTTCCATTGATAAACGAAACGGCAATTCCGAGCGATTGAAGCGTATCGACCTGATCTTTCATCAGCGCAATCAACGGCGAAACGACCAACGTCAGACCGGGAAGTACCAGGGCGGGAAGCTGATAACAGAGACTTTTCCCGCCTCCTGTCGGCATGACGCAGAGTGTATCCTGGCCGGAGAGAATCGTTCGGATGATCTCCTCCTGCCCCGGACGGAAGGAAGTCAGGCCGAATCGTTTCAGGTACGGTTCCAGAGGAGGGATTTCGGTCATGAATGTCCCCCTTTTTCCAAAGTCCCTTCCGGCCACATCATGCAGTCCATAAACGTTTCCGTGAAAGTGGGTTCCTGCGACAAATCGAGGTATTCGGTCTGGGACGCCAGTTGAGCGGCTTGGTTTCGTCGCAAAGCGGAACCACTTCCCATCACGGCACCTGCCAGCGACGTGTTTCCGAGAAAGAGAAACTTCTCCGCCGGAATTTCTGCGGGCAAAAGGCCGATACGTTGGGCGTTGCGAATGTTCAGCGATTTTCCAAAACCGCCCGCGACGTAGACTTTTTCCAAAGCGTCGGGGGAAAGTCGCTGTTTTTGCCATAAAATCTGGATGCCTGCGCGGATGGCACCGGCAGCCAGTTGCAATTGGCGCAAATCGTTTTGCGTCACCACAACGTTTGGGGTCAGCGCAATTGAGGTTGTGTGGAGAAGTCGGCCGTCGGAGGTGAGTTCCCCGGAGCGTAATAATTCGGCTGTCAAATCGATTAGCCCGGAACCGCAAATGCCGATCGGTTTTCCTTTTCTGAGAGTGCGAAACTGCCAGGAATCCCCTTTTCGGCGGACGGCGGAAATGGCTCCTGTTTCGGCACGCATTCCGCACGAGATCGTCCCTCCTTCCAACGCGGGGCCGGCAGCGGTGGCACAGGCAATCCGTTTGCCACTTTGCGTCAAAACCATTTCTCCATTGGTGCCGATGTCGAGTAACAGGGTGGTTGAAAAAGAGGGAAAGACCGCTTCGGTAAACAGGATACCGGCAGTAATGTCACCGCCGACAAAGCCGCCGATGACGGGAAAAACGAATATTTCCGCGTCGGGTGCCAGTCCGAGTGCGACAAAAATCTCCTTTTCAGGAAAATCGGCCTGCGTATAACGCGATTTCAGCCGGGGACTGGGCAGAAAAGGGTACGTGCCGAGCGATTCGGGCGAAATGCCAAGAAAAATCTCCTCCATCGTCGTATTTCCCGCCACGCAGAGCCGTTTCAGGTCAGCGGGGGAAATGCCTTTTCGGGAGCCAATTTCCTGGAACATTTCCCGCAACGTTTTCAGAAGCATTTCCCGCAACCGTCGCGTTCCATCCTGATTTCTCATGGCAAAATCAATTCGGGAAAGTACATCCGCACCATGGACGGCCTGTGGATTGGGTCGACAGGTGGTTGCCAGAAGTTTTCCTCCCCGCGACGACCATTCCGCCAGCGATGCCACCAACGTCGTCGTTCCCACGTCCACCGCCACGGCATACGTTTTCGCGGTTTCCTCCGAATGTGCCAGAATTTCAGGAGCGGGATAATAGCGCGACAAGATTTTTGTCCGTCGCGGCCGAATCCCTTTCTTCGGAAGCCAGACTTGGGCACAGGAGTGTAAAAAAGTCTGGCACGCAAGGACGTTTTCCGGCTGCGACGTTTTTTTCCATCGGATTTTAACACGGCATTTTCCACAAATTCCCTTTCCACCGCAGGGCCATTCCCACGAATTTGGAAGGAATTTCTGAATAATATCCGAAAGCCGCTCTCCTGGTGAGGCGGTCACGGTTCGGTGAAATTGAGGAAAGGTAATCCGATACACAAGCACCCGTCGTAAAAAAAGTTTTTCGAGGGGGAAAAGAATCCATCAACTTATTCTACCACAAATTCCGCTTGCAATAAAGGCGGGGGCAGGACGGCGGGTTGAATTGATAATTGATAATTGATAATGGTTAATGGTTAATGGTTGGTGGTTGGTAGTACACTTTTATTTCCCCAAGTCTCTCCCTTGGGGAGGGGGGAAAAATTCCTCCCCACCCTTGTCAAAAAACATTTTTTAGTCATAATGGAAGATTGTAGCCAAAAGATTTCAGGAGTTAGGAGATATTTCATGCAGATTTTACCCGCAATTGACCTTCGGGGTGGAAAGTGTGTCCGGCTGCGTCAGGGAGACTATCGTCAGGAGACCGTTTTTGGCGAAAACCCGGCAGAAATGGCTCAACATTGGGTCAGCCAGGGAGGAACGTTTCTTCATCTGGTCGATCTGGATGGTGCGAAGGATGGAAAACCGGGGAATCTGGACGCGATTCGGGCAATTCTTCAAGCGGTCGATATTCCCTGCGAGTTGGGAGGGGGGATTCGCAGCGAAGAGACGATTCGGGAAATGCTCGATCTGGGGTTAAATCGGCTGGTGATCGGGACGTTGGCACTGCGGAACCCCGCGTGGTTTCGGGAAATGTGCGAAAAATTTCCGTATCGGCTGGTGTTGGGAATCGACGCGAAAGAGGGATGGGTGGCGACGGATGGTTGGCTGGAAGTGAGCCGTCAGGGGGCGGTGGATTTGGCTCGACAGTACGAAGATTTGCCACTGGCAGCGATTATCTATACCGACATTGCGACGGATGGGATGATGGCGGGAGCAAACGTGCCAGCCATGCGGGAAATGAAAGAAGCAGTTTCGATTCCGATTGTGGCGTCGGGGGGAGTGACGACGCTTGATGATGTGGAGGCGTTGGAGCGTGTCGGGCTGGACGGTTGCATTATTGGCCGTGCGTTGTACGAAGGGACGATTGATTTACGGGAAGTGACTTCTCGTCAGTCCAAGTAATTACCCCCCCAACTATCAACTATCAATTATCAATTATCAATTAATTTAAGGTGGTGGGATGAAAAAATACGTATCCTGGATGGTTTTGGCAGTGCTGGTGGGAGTGATGGTGCTGCTTTTTTACCGGAATGTGGAAAAAGGCTCGGCCATGCAGGAGGAGAGTGCTGAAAATTTCCAGATACGGGTTCCCCTGGTGCAGGTGATTGAGGTGGAGTCGGGGGACGCGCTGGAAATACGGAAATTTACGGGTGTCGCCAAAGAAGGGAAGACGATCAAACAATCGTTTCGCGTGCCGGGACCGTTGGTTGCGTTTGACGTGGAGATTGGAAAACGGGTTGCCAAGGGGGATATTCTGGGGAAAATCGACCCACGGGATTATGAGTTGAAGGTGCAGCAGGTCGCGGCGGGGTTGGAAGAGGCCAATTCCGCGTTGTCGATGATGAAAACGGGGGCACGTGCGGAAGATATTGCCGCGTTGGAAGCGAACTTGGCGGCCACCGAAGCACAATTTGAAACGGCAGACAAAAACGAAAGGCGTTACGCGGAACTGCTGGAATCGGGGAGTGCGTCGCAGGCTCAATACGACCAGATCAAGATGGTTCGCGACAGTGCCAAGGCGGCTCGTGACGCGGCTCAAAAGCAGTTGGAAAAGGGAAAAGCGGGGGCGCGGGCGGAAGAGATTCAGGCGATGGAGGCCAAAATTGCGGGTTTGAAGGTGCAGCAGCAACAGGCCAAAAATGCGCTGGAAGACACGATTTTGCGGGCACCGTCGGATGGGTATGTTTCGCAGAAGTATGTGGAAAATGGAGAAATTGTGGCTCCGGGGATTCCCGTTCTGGCATTTACGGATGTCAGTCAGATCGAGGTGGAAGTGAGTATCCCGGAGGCTTTACTGATTCGTCAGGACGATTTTGAGACGTACACGTGCGAGTTTGAAATCTATCCGGGGGAATCGTTTCCAGCCCAACTGAAAGAAATCGGTCAGGCACTTCAATCGGGAAAACAGGGTTATCCGTTGGATGTGGTCGTGACGGATAGCAAGGGGAAACTGTTGCATCCGGGAATGGCGGCATCGTTGAAGATTGGACTGAAACGCCCGAAAGTTCCGTTGGCCGTTCCGTTGGCAGCCCTGGTGGGTGGCGAAGCGGAGGGGGAAAAGACGCAATCGGATGCGGGAACCCGAAAGACGGTGGTCATGACGGTCGATTCGGAAAATATCGTTCGAGAGAAGTCGGTGAATGTGGTGCGAATTTTGGGGGAACGGGCGGAAATCGAAGGGGATTTGCGGGCGGGAGAGAAAATCGTGGGTGCGGGAGCACGTTTTTTGAAAGAGGGACAGAAGGTCCGTTTGCAATAACGCAGAACAGGAATGTTTCATCATGTTACCGCATTTTGCCGTTCATAATCGTGTTGTGATAGGTTTTCTGGTCTTTTTGCTGGTGGTGGGAGGACTCTGGTCTTACATGACGATTGGCCGCCTGGAAGACCCGGAATTTACGATCAAAACCGCGTTGGTCATCACGATTTATCCCGGTGCCAACGCGAAAGAGGTGGAGGAAAACGTCACCGATATTGTGGAGCGAGCCGTCCGTCGTTTGAAGGGTGTGGACGCGATTCGGTCGTTTTCCAGACCGGGGATGTCGGTGCTGTACGTCGATATGGTTCCGACAATGCGAGGGCAAAGTCTGGACAACGCGTGGAAGGAATTGCGGTACAAACTGAACGAAGTCCAGCGTGACCTTCCTCCCGAGTCCCTTCCACCGATGGTGAAGGACGATTTTGGCGAAGTTTACGGCATCGTTCTGGCACTGGGTGCCGAAGGCTTTTCGCCGGGAGAGCATTTCGATCGGGCACGGGAAATGCAGCGGGAATTGAGCCTGATCGACGAAGTGGGGCGGATTGAACTGTGGGGCGTTCAGAAGGAATGTATCGAAGTGGTGATTTCCCGTTCGCGGATGGCGGAACTGGCGGTGCCGCCGGTGCTGGTTTTTTCGGCGTTGGGGCGGCAGAATCTGTCGATGGATGCCGGGCAGATGAACGTTGCGGGAGAGACGATCCGAATCACGCCATCGGGGAAATTCCAGTCGGTGGAGGAAATTGGGGATATGGTCATTATGGGGACGCTTTCCGGGGTGGTGACGGATACGTTGCAAACCTCGTCCCGCCACCTGACTTCCGGGGGCATGGTGACAGGGCTTCTCCATCAGCAGACCAGCACCACCGCCGATGGTGGCATTTCACAGTCGCCGCAGCAGATTCGGCTGAAAGATATTGCCACGATTCGACGTGTGGCGATCGATCCTCCGTCGGAAATTTGTCGACTCAATGGGAAACCGTCGATTGCGATTGCCATTTCGCCGCAGCCCAACGGAAACGTCATCCGCATGGGAGAACGGGTACGGCAGAAGTCGCAGGAAATTCTGGAACGTTTCCCGGTCGGTTATACGCTGGATGTGGTGGCCTACCAGCCGGATAATGTGAATATTGCCATCCACGCATTCATGAAAAATCTCTACGAAGCGGTCATTATCGTGACGGTTGTGGTGATGGTGGCGATGGGATGGCGGAGTGGATTGCTGATTACCAGCAGTCTGCTGATTGTGATTCTGGCGACGATGTGTACACTGTTGCCGATGGGGGTCGTTTTGCAGCGGACTTCGCTGGGAGCGTTTATCGTGGCGTTGGGAATCCTGGTGGACGACGCGGTGGTGGTGGGGGACTTGATTCTGGTGCGGATGCAACGTGGGATGGAGCGTGCGCAGGCCTGTATCGAAGGTGCGAACCGTGCTTCCACGCAGTTGCTGGGGGCGACGATTGTCGGTATGTTGGCGTTTTTGCCGATTTATCTTTCGCCGGACATGACGGGGGAATATTGCGGCAGTCTCTTTCTGGTGGTGGCGATTTCGCTGGCAATCAGTTGGTTTGTCGCGATGTTGCAGACGCCGGTGGTCTATTACCTGTTCGTGCATATCCATCCTGAAAAGGGACAGAAAGACCCGCATGGCGGTCCGGTTTATCGAGCGTATCGGCACGGTTTGGCCTGGACGCTGCGGAATCGAACGGTGGCACTGGGAATCATCCTGGCGGCACTGGCAATTTCGATGGTGGAATTTCGGCATGTGAAGCAAATTTTCTTTCCACGGGCACAGCGAACGCAATTCATGGTCGATTACTGGCTTCCTCAGGGAGCGTCGATTCATTCGGTGGTGTCGGATGTGGCGGAAATCGAGCGTTATTTGCTCCAACAGGAAGGGGTGGTCAATGTAGCCACGTTTGCGGGAGGGGGACCGCCTCGGTTTTATCTTCCGTATGAGCCGCAATTTCCCAACAGCAGTTACGGTCAGTTGGTGGTGAATGTGGAGAGTATCACGGATGTGGATCGGTTGTTGGAGCCAACGGAACAGTGGTTGAAAACGCATTTCCCGCAGGCTCAGACACGGACGCAGCGTTTTGCCATGGGTCCGACGACGCCTTATGAGGTGGAAGCCCGTTTTCGTGGGCCGGAAACCGAAGTTTTGCGGAAGTTGAGTGAACAGGCCGAAGAGGTTTTTCGTCATTCCCTGCTGGCAAAGAATGTGAACCACAACTGGCGGCAAAAAATTCCCACACTGTCGGCGGAGTTTTCGCAAATTCGTGGTCAGCGAGCCGGTTTAACGCGGGCAAATATGATCCTGTCGCTGCATTGGGCAACCAGTGGCGTGCCGGTGGCCAGTTTTTCGGATGGCGAGAAAAACCTGCCGATTTTGGTGCGTGGCTTGCCTTCCGAACGGGATGACATTGCGAATGTGGAGAATATTCCGGTCTGGGGACTCCTTCCCGGCAACGCGGCGTTGGGGGAGTTGGTTTCGGAAATGCCGTTAATTTGGGAAGATGGGGAGATTCACCGTCGTGACCGCGTGCCCACAATGACGGTGGGAGCCGACGCGTTGGGATGCCAGTGGACGGATTTGTTGCAGAGCGTCCGACCGGAAATCGAGGCGATTCCTTTGCCGACGGGATATTCGCTGGAGTGGGGCGGCCAGTACGAGCAGTCGGAAAAAGCGACGAAAGCGGTTTTGGGGCAATTGCCTATCGCGCTCATTTTCATGGCAATTATTGTCGTGGCACTCTTCAATGGTCTGCGTCAACCGCTCATTATTGTGTTGACGTTTCCACTGGCGATGATTGGCATTACGTTTGGGTTGCTGTTGTTCGACAAACCGTTTGGATTCATGGCTTTGCTGGGAGTGATGAGCCTTTTGGGGATGGTGGTTCGCAACGGTGTCGTGCTGATGGATCAGATTGACGAGGAACTGGCTAAAGGCGATTCGCCGTACCAGGCCGTTTTGGATGCGTCGGTGGAACGAATGCGTCCGGTGGTGGTCGCTGCCATGACGGTGGTGGTAGGGATGATTCCGCTTTTGCGTGACCCCCTTTTCGACTCCATGGCAACGGCTGTCATGTTTGGACTAATCGTTTCCACCTTTTTGACGTTGTTTGTCGTGCCGATTTTATACACGATTTTATTTCGGATTAAGCCGGAATAAAACGGTTTTAATTGATAATTGATAGTTGATAGTTGGT
>JAUNBF010000136.1 GCA_030527185.1 Planctomycetia bacterium
AGGTTCTTCCACAACCGGCTCCGCTACAACAGGCTCCGCCACGGCTACCTCTGTCGCTGGCACGCATGTTGGTACACAATACCTGCCTCTATGACGACCAAACAGCTTGTGAGGGCGAGGGGAACAATCACAGACACAAGGGTATCCACAATCGGCATTCGGGTTAGCCAGGACTTCCTCCAGCGTTCCATGGTACATAAGAAGCGAGAGAACCAAAACAATCATTTTTCTGCAATTCATAAAAACCTCGTTGCGTTCAAAACAACAAAACCAATATCCTCATTGCAACAGATTACAAGGGAAATCGACTTAAATTTCAAAGGAAACAGTTACAATATCGTCCGATATATCAATAATCTTTTCTGAATTTTATCATATAAAGCGAAATTTTCAGGATAGACACTTCCAGCAGCCAGATTTCCAACACATTCATCCCATACAGCCCTCCCCCCTCTTTTTACGGCACTTCAGAAAATCCAATCCTTCCACGGGGCAGGAATGGGGGCAGGTCGAATATTGCACAGGAAATTCCAGGTCTGTTCCAGTCGTTGGATTCGGAAAGACAAACGAATGTTCTGGGGGCGATTCTGCGCAGCGTGATGGAGAAAATGGGGGTTGAGCGGAAGGTGGAGGATGACATTCCCCCTTTTGTTGGGGAGCTTGTTGTGTGGAGGTGTGAGAAAGGTTTCCTTGGGAATAGTGCGTAAATATCCAATTTTCAACAGGATTCACCGTTTCACATGCCGGATAAGCCTCCGATGAAAGAGGGACAAATGGTAATGGATTGGTACCGGTGGACGTTGGAGCGTTTGAACGGCCGATTGGAGGCCTGCAAGAAGTACGTTGATTTCGTGGTGATTATTTGGGAAGTCGCTCCGACGGGGGCAGAAATAAGGGTGTACCATAGCTCTTGAAAATACGGCCTTTACGCGCAATAAAAAACCCGCCTGCATGGACTTGCAAACGGGTATAGTGGGCGGTACGGGACTCGAACCTGTGACCCCTAGCTTGTCGAGCTAGTGCTCTAACCAACTGAGCTAACCGCCCATTGAATAGGAGTATTATAAGGCATTGTGGGGAGTTGTCAATCCCCCCCGTAAAAAGGAAAGGTATATTATCTTTTCATGGGAACTCCCAGGGAAAATTTTACAAGAGACGTTCTATTATACTATAATATTAATATTTAAATATAGTAGTAATATTACGGAGAGAAATGTTGTCGGAAACAGGTTATCAAATGCGATAACCTGTTGAAATATCGAGGTTAATGAAAAATCCACAGGAGTATAAAACGGTGGAAAAGCTGTCTTGAGGCTGTCGGAAGAATGTCGTTTAAAAATGGAAATTGTCGACAACGCACAAAACATTCTCAAGGCTGTCGACAACCCGTTACTTTTCCACTTTTTCATGACATTGAAAAACAACTTTTCCACCAATAAACGAGCAATTTGTGACAAATTCAGCGAGGGTGGATGGCAGAAAAGAAGAAAAAGCATTTTCCTGTCATAATGCCTTGAAAAGAAAGAGATTGCGTCAATTTCTCAAAGTGATTACAAAGGTTGTTTGGGCCTGCGACGTGTCCAGAACGATTTCACCGCCATGTTGTCGGGCAATGGTTCGCGCTTTGGTCAATCCAAAACCTAAACCACGCCCGGACTGATAGGAGGAGTAGTACGGGTCGAATATCCACGGCCGTATTGCTTCGGGAATCCCCTCGCCGCTGTCCTGGAATGAAAATCGGACTCCGTCTGCAATTTTTTCGCCTTCCAGCACGATTTCGCCATTTTCGCCAATGGCTCGCAGCGCGTTGAGAATCAGGGCACGAAACAGAACGCGCAAGGCTGTCCTATCGGCAGAAAAAACGGCCATTTCTTCCGAAAAACGGGTCGTCCACACAATCTTCCGTTCTTGAAATGTCGTGGTAAATTCCGCCGCCAGGTTTTCAAAAAAGGTCTTCGTGCAGACCTTGCCCCACGTCAATTCCGGCGGGCAGGCCACCAAACGCAAATCGGCGATCATTTCCTGCGCACGCTGGACTTGCCGCAAAATCGCGGCCAGGTCGTAGCGTTTCGCGGTGTCGTTTTCCCGTTGCATGAGGAGTTGAATTCGCCCGCTGATCGCTGCCAGAGGATTGTTCAGTTCGTGGCCTGCGCCGGCGGTAAATTCTTGGAGGATGTCAGTTGGAATCATGGAAACGAAACAAAATAAAAAAGGATGCCAAAAGGAGTTTTACCAGAACTCGGAAATTTTTTGTTGGAATGGACGTAAGGGAATATCAATGAGGCACTTGCTTTTCCTTCAAAAATACTCCTGTTCGGTACAAAAATTCCAAAAAGGGATTACGAAAAACGGGTTAACGAGGTAAATTTGAATTGTGAACGGGCGAGATTTTGATTTTGGCTGTATTTTTGAACGTGAATTATTGCAAGCACAAAATGTGGCCATCCCGTTTCACCAAATTTGCTCGCGACAGGCTTGGGATTACGCGAAAAGTTGTATTTACTGGCTAAAACCGACACAATCGGTGCAAAAATACCTGCCGAATTGACACAATGAAAATATCAGCGTCATCCGTGGACAATTCTTAACGTTGCAGGATACGTCATCTCCATTCTCTACGGAAATTTTTCTCCAGTGCCAAATTCACACTCGATGTTTTCAAAGTTATTTCTACACCTGGATAACTTTGATAGCGTCACTCACTTTTTCCCGCAACATCTTCTCCACCAACATTTTCAACGTTGCGTTGGCTCCGACACACGTTGCGCAGGCACCGTGAAGCTGCACATAAACCAGACTTCCCTTGATGTCGACGATTTCCACATCACCGCCATCCCGTTGCAACATGGGTCGGACGTACTTTTCCAGGACACTTTCGACTCTTTTGGCAAACTGGTACGGCGAAAGGGTTTCGGACGTGACAGGCACCTCGGAAGTGGGGGAAGAAGCACTCGGCAAAACCGGTTCCTGCCCGAGGATGGGAAGTTCGCCCGGAGCAAGGACTTTTTCCCCCCGTGGCCCCCAGATGTCGTCGAGAATGTCCTGCAAACCGCCCGGTGCGTGGTGGCAGTTCATGCACGCTCCGCCCGCTTTGATGGCTGCGGTGATTTCGGGGATGGTGTGGAGATTCAACTCCTTGATTTTCCGCCGGATATACGGTTCTGTCAGGGAAAAGCACTTGCAGACAATCCGTCCTTCCTCTTCCGCCTCATGTTCCCGCGCGTCGATACCGAGATTTTCGAGATGGACGCCTCGTTTTTTCGCCCAATCAAAGACCGCCGCGGTCAGAGCTTCCGCTCCCATCACGGAACAATGGATTTTCTGATCCGGCAGACCTTCCAGAAAATCGACAATATCCTGATTGGTAATCGTCAACGCCTCAATCGGAGTGCAATGCCGTGCTTCGAGAATCACGCACAGCGCTTCCGAGGCCGCGATGGCCGACGTGCAGCCGAACGTCAGGTACCGTGCCTCCACAATTTTGTCCTGGAGCGGGTCATCCTCATTTCGCTCTACCCGAAACGTGAACCGAAGCGAATCACCGCACGCGATCGAACCATGTTCTCCGAAACCGTCGGGATTTTCGATTTCGCCCAAATGCGTGCCTGGTTTACCATGTACCGCGTCCAGAAAAAGTTGTTTCGTTTTTTCGCTATATTCCCAAGCCATAGGATTTTCTCCCAAGGATTTGTTTTCCGCTTTTCTCTCTTTTCTCTTACCTCCCTTTCAAACGAGTGGGAGCAACATTTTATTATATCACAATTGCCTTTCTCTGCAATCCTCCCGGAGAAGCGACGAAAAAAGGGGGAAGCTGCTCTTGCGGAAAATACGATTTTACGGTATGTTATCCTTACCTCCCCCAAAAAACATGAACATGAACCAGGAATCCTTTGTCTTCAGGAGTTTCGGTGGAAGATTACACCATTCAGTGTCCTCATCCCTGCCAGTGCTGCGTGACGCAACGGGTTTTGGAGCCGGGAGAAGCGTTTTATGCGGCCGTTTTTTCGGAAAACGGGAATTTTGTCCGCAAAGACTATTCTCTCCAGGCCTGGAAAACCTGTCCGCCGGAAGATTGCGTGGGGTACTGGCGAACCACCGTCCCGCAAAAAACCGAGTCGCGGCGATGTCGGGCGATGATTCATGAGTTACTCCTCTCGCTCTGGGACCATTTGCGGGAGCGAGGCGAACAGCCGGACAAATTGTACATTTTATCGTTGTTCCTGGTGCGACGGCGGATGTTACGACTGGAGGAACCTGCCTTCACCGAAAATCCCCGTGAGGTAATGGAACTGTATTCCCCGACGCGCGACGAGAGTTATACGCTCCCAGTCGTCGTCCCCACACCGGAAAGACAGGCCGAAATCCAACAGGAACTGACGCAAATCCTGATGGGAAATTCGCCCCTTGCCGAACCTTCCCCGCACGATGACCGAATGGAGCCGATCGACCCTGACTGTATCGAACTTCCCGAAGTGGTGGAATTTCCCCAGGACTTTTGGAATTCCGGGAAAAAAGAGAACGCCGACACAGAAAATCCCTGACAAAAAATGAGGTGAGAGCGAATGCTCCGACGAACTTCTGACATTGCTGAATCGAATTTTTCCCCAAAAATCGGACGATTTTTGCTGGCAGCGCTGATTCTGCTGGGAGCAGGAACGGGTTGCCAGTCGGTTCGTGCCCTGTTTCGCGGAAACAACACGTCCCCCCCCGTCTCCCAGGCCGTTTTGGGGGAACAGGCCACACTGTTGGAAATCATCACCGTCGTCAATGCCAACGTCCAGAAAATCGATAGTTTTGCCACCACCAACGCCACACTGGGGGGAGACGGCTTTTTCACCCTCAAAGGGGAAATTGCGTTCAAACGACCCGGCCTCTTTCGGTTGCGGGGAAGCCACGCGGTCTCCGGGGCGGAAATCGACATCGGGCGGAATCAGGAAGTTTCCTGGATGTGGGTAGGCAAGGCAGAACCGAAAGCCACCTACTACGTCCGCAACGACCAGTATGCCTCCTGCCAGTTTGCGCAGGAACTCCCCATCGACCCGACCTGGATGATCGACGCGATGGGCTTCGGCATCCTCGACCCCCACCTCCCTTACGAAGGACCTTTTCCCGTCGATGAGGCTCACGTCGAACTGCGTGTCAAAGAAAAAACCGCCTCCGGCAACATGCGAACGCGGGTAATTCTCATCAATCGTGTTCGGGGACTTCCTGCCGCCCAGCAAATTTACGATAAATACGATACCCTGGCGGTCGATTCCCGCGTCAAGTCCTACCACACCGAAGATTCCGGCATTACCCTTCCCCAAACCATCGAAATCCGTTGCCCGAAAGAGAATGATGGCAAAGGGATGACCATCCACATCAATTTTGGCACCCCCACCCTCAATCACCTCGACGCCAACAACACCCACCTCTGGGCCATGCCCCAATTCCCCGGCTACCCCCCCAAAAACATGGCCAACCTCTAGGCCGGCCGCAAGCTGTGGTACCCAATCACCGCAAGCTGCGGCACCCACTC
>JAUNBF010000137.1 GCA_030527185.1 Planctomycetia bacterium
ATAACACAACTGCCCATGAAAATACGTCATTAACATCAATAATTATCAATTATCAATTAATATTTATCAATTAACAAAGTACTAGCTGAATATTTTCTGGTACAGCAACTCGGCAATCTGGACGGCATTCGTGGCGGCTCCTTTGCGAAGGTTGTCGCTGACACACCAGAAAACCAGGCCGTTGGGACGGGAGACATCTTCCCGAATGCGTCCGATAAACGTATCGTTGCTTCCCGAACAGTTACACGGCATTGGATAAATGCCGTTATCGAGATCGTCCATGACCACCAAACCGGGGGTGTTTTTCCACAATTCGATCGCTTCCGCCACGGTAATTTTCTTCTCGGTCTCCACGGAAATCACTTCGCTATGGCAGTTCGCCACCGGCACGCGGACGCACGTCGGGTTGATCTTGATCGTGTTATCCCCCAACATCTTCCACGTTTCCACAATCATCTTCACCTCTTCCGACGTGTAACCCGGATAGGTATCCCGATATTTCTGCGAGCCGATTTGCGGAATGACGTTGAACGCGATGGGATGGGGAAATACTTCGTTCTGGTACTCTTTCCCCTCCAGAAACGCTTTGCTGGCACCCATCAGGTCGCGATTTCCGCCAACTCCGGCACCACTGGTGGCCTGGTAGGTGCAAACATTCACATGCGTCAGTTTTCCCGCCGCGTGCAACGGTTGCAGTGCCTGCACCATCTGCGTGGTGGAACAGTTCGGGCTGGCAATGATTCCCTTGTGTTTCATCACATCGTCCGGGTTGACTTCCGGGATGACGAGCGGCACATCCTCTTTCATCCGAAAATAAGCGCTCTCGTCCACCACAATACAACCATGCTTCACCGCTTCGGGAACAATTTCCGCCGCGATTTCGTCCGGCGTGCTGCTGATAACCAGATCGACGCCCTCAAACGCTTCCGGCGTGGCCTCTTCCACCACCACATCTTTTCCAGCATATTTCAAAACCGTACCGGCAGAACGTTTGGACGCCAGAAACTTGATTTCCTGCGTGGGAAAATGGCGTTCCTCCAGTAATTCACGGATAATCGTTCCTACAGCGCCTGTCGCGCCCATGACTGCGGTGACTTTCAACATGGATTCAATCTCCCTGACCAACAAAACCAATGATTCCCGCTCTCACAAAAATGGAAGAGGAAACGGGTATAGAATGGTTCAGTTTATATCACAAAATTCCGATTCTGTAAAGAGGATACGGACAGAAATTTCGATTTTTCTTTCAGGAAGCCAAAAATGTTTTACTGGGACCTCACACACCCCGTCGCCCCGCAAATTCCCCCTTTTCCAGGAGATTCGCCAGTGCAGATACAGACCGATCTGACGATTCCTGAAAATGGATGCCAGGTTCGGACGTTGACCTGCTCCACCCATCAGGGGACGCACGTGGACGCTCCCGCCCACATTCTACCGGAGGGGAAAACGCTGGACGATTTTCCTCTGGAGACGTTTTTTCCCAAGGCGATCGTTCTGGAAATGCCAATACTCTCACCCGAAACGGGAATCACGCTGGAAAACCTTTCCCTGCCCGATCCTTTTCCCTTTCCCGGCCATGCTCTTTTGCTGCGAACGCACTGGGAGCAGACCGCCCGACGTTTTGGCGCAAACTATTTCCGCAACGCCCCGTTCCTCCTTCCCGAAACGGCTCGGTGGTTGAGCCAACAACCCATTCCCATACTCGGTTTCGACCTCCCTTCCCCCGACGCTTTTTCCGACACGGCTCTCACGTGCCACCACCTTTTACTGGAACAGGAAATCCTCCTTCTGGAAAACTTGACTCACCTGGAGCCACTTCCCGCCAGACAACCGTTGGAACTGATTCTCCTTCCCCTTCCCATCGCGCAGGCCGAAGGTGCCCCGGTACGTGCCATAGCCAGGTTGTCCCATTTTCAATAGCGATAATCTTCCATCTTTTCGCGGAAAGGCTCCTTTTTCTCGTAGGCTGCCTTTTCTTTTTTCAGTGCGTCCAGCGTCTCGTCCTGATTTTTCTCCGCAATTTCCAACGCTTTTTGAATCCACTCCAACGCCTTTTCAAAGTCCCCTTTCTCAGCATAAGCTGCCGCCAGCGTACTCAAATATCCGGGATTGGCGTACTGGGTCAATTCGCAGACCTTCGTTCCCAACGCAATGGCACGTTCCGCATTCCGTAGCGAATCCTCCGGCGACGTTCCCAATATCCATGCCAGATTGTTCAACGCCACCTCATTTTCCGGTGCCAGCGCCAGCACTTTTTCATAATCCGCAATCGATTCCTTCTGTTTCCCTGCCAGAAGTCGGAAATTGGCTCGCATTTCGTAAAGTAGCAGAGCATTTTGCAGGGCATCTTCCGAAAGTTCCGCCTCGGTATCCTCCAAACCGGGTAGCTCGTCCTCATTTTCCTTGGGAGCCTCTTTTTCCGGCTTCGGCGCAGGTTCCGTAACTGTCCTCAAAAGCGATTCCAAATCAAAATCCTTCTCCACCTTGTCCAACTGTTCCGCCACACGAGCGTACTGTTTTGCCTCAAGGTAAATCGACGCCAACTGCATTGCCAACGCAAAATTTTTCGGGTCGAGCTTCAACAGTTTCTCCACTTCCGCCACGGCCTCTTCCGTCCGGTTCAACTTCACCAGCGTGAACCATTTCAACGTTTGCGCCTCCTTGTTTCCCGGCGAAAAAAGAAGCGTTTTGTTCCAATCTTCCAGAGCTTTTTCCCAATTCTCCTCCAGATGATACAATTTTGCCCGAAGGAAATAGTAATTCGCGTTGAGCGGGTTCTTGTCCAGCAGTTTGGAGACCGCCTGAATACACTCCTCCGTCCGTTGCAGACTCATCAAAAGTTGCAATTCCGAAAGTTGCAACTCCTCCTCATCCGGGTTCTCCTGAAGCAGTTCACGAACAAGGACAAGGGCTTTTTCATACTCCTTCTGTTCATCGTAAACAAAAATCTTCAAACGTTTCAAGTCCCCCAACGATTGGCCGCTTTCATCCTCTCCCTCTTTCTCCACCTTCGCTATTTCTTCATCCAGTTCCTTCAATGCCTGGTCCAATTTTTGTGCGGCAAGGTACCAACTCATCCGCGTCTGCCAGACTTTTTCCTGAATGGCCGGATTCAAGGTGGCGGCACGTTCCAAATCTTTCAAAGCGGTTTCCATATCTTTTTGAGCCGTCAGCGTTCCCCGCAATACCAACGCCGACGCCAGAAGAGCATTCATCACCGCATCGTTCCCTGTGCAATTTTCAATGCCCGTATTCAGATGTTTCAGGATATTTTCCGTGGAGGCCTCTTTGCTGTCGGAAACCTGCGAAAGAAACGAGAGCAATCGGGCATAGTAGATATTTCCCGCGGGGGAGGTGGGATTCCATTCCAACGCTTTTTTCAAGTTCAAATCACGCCCCAACGTTTCCAGAATCGGACGCATATTTTTCAAATCCTTTTCCGACAATCCTTCCAGGTGATCCAATACGGAGATCGCCTGCTGGAAGATGGCCGATTCCGCCAGCAATCGGAGGAAGTGCGCATTCTCTTTCTGAATCGGATTTTCCAGTGCCATCGTACACATGGCGACCACCTTTCGCAGGTGTTGCATCGTGGTCGCTTTCACACGAGCCAGAATAATCGTCTGAACTTGCTCACTTGCTGTCAGACTTTTCAAACCGGCAGGGTATTTGTTCCACGGAAAAGTTCGATTCGACTCCCACTCTGGAACCTGTTTCGGCAACGTCATTTCCTCAAGCTGTTCCAGCGCTCCCAGCGAACGTTCCTCCGTGCAGACCATCCCCAGAGGCGTGGCAGGCAAATCGTACGCTTTCCCCGAAGCCTTCAATGCTCCGGTCGCTTCGTCCACCTGAAACAGAACCACTTTTCCCGACCGATTCGCCACCCATAAAGCAGCCCCCGATACGTCCATCCCCAGTGCCAAAGGTTGCTCTCCCTGCGAGGATTCTTTCATGACTTCTTTCAATTGCCCATTTTCTTCTACATGGAAAACGGTGATGCTGTCGTTTCCCCCATGAGCAACGTACAAATATTCCCCATCCGGCGACAACTGGATGTCACCAACGTTCTTCCCGGCGGATGTCGGCTGGGATTCCGATAACGATACCGTGGCGATTTTTTCCAATCCACCATCATTTTGCAGCCGAAACGAAAAAATTCGTCCTGCCGCCGGTTCCACCCCAAAAACCCACGGAAGTTGCGGGTGAAAAACCAGTTTCCCAACCGTTTCCCCTTTTTCCAACGCCACCACCGCCGGTTCGTTTGCCGCCAGAACCTGTTTCTCCATGTCGGGACGGTAAATCCAGATTTTCTCCGTCACGCCATCACACAGATAAAGTCGCCCATTTTTCCACACACCAAGCGACCCCTCAAAATTTCCCTCCGGCGTTTTTCCGTCCCATTTCTGGCGATGGACGACCTCTCCCAGCGTTCCATCTTCCAACACCGTCACCCAAATCAGCTCCCCCTGTCCCACATCCAGACACCACAAATGCCGTTGTGTTGCGTCCAGACACAATGCCGCCAGCTTCCCCCCTTCCTCCGCAAGGTTATTTTTCAACGTCAAGTCCGGCCTCCCTTCCCCATCCCGTGCCAGAGCTACCAGATTCTTGCCATTCTCGGTAATGCCATAAAAATTCTGGAAATCGTGAGCGGGGATCAGCAAAGAAAGACTCCCCGTCTCCCCCACACGCCGAGGTGCGGACAACGTTCCTGTCGCGGCATCCCATTCCAGCACGTAAATCCCTTCCGTTTCAGGACTTTCGCTTTCCGTCGCCACATAAATGCACGTTTTCTGAGACCACGCCGTCTCCCCCCCAAAAAACAGATAAACCAAAATGAACAGACCTGAAAATAATCGGAACATACCGCCCTTCCTTGTGAATATTTAGGGATAGAAGATCATTATCGAACACAAACACCCCCCATTATAAAATATTCCCCCACTTTTTGCAAGAGACCACCCTTTTACACTGGTTCGGGAATTTCGGAAACTACCTTACGCTCCTTCCACGGCTCTGGAGGAATCCGAAAAACTCAAAGGGACGGAGTATAAAAGTACTAATGGAGATAAATTATCTTCTATTCGTCTGCCTTGAAGTCCGCAACAGCCAGTTCACCCGACATCAGGCGAGGCAAGAGCGTGTCGCGAAGTTCGGCAAGACGGCTTGATTCTTTTGAAAGAAGAAGCCGTTTCTCTGTCAAAGACGCAACGATGGCAATAAAGTCGGCTAATGCGTCAGCAGAAGGAATCACGACAGGGTAATTCATTATCCGCCCACATTTCGCACTGTTTAAGAACGGTCGCTATAGCATCTTCCATGCCTTCGAGCGGATATTGGTACTTTTTCAACAGTTTCTTTACCAAACGGCGCATTCCCGCACGGGCGGACGCCTTGTGCTGCCAGTCCACCGTCCGGCTTTTGCGAAGTTCATCGGTTAATTCACGCGTCATG
>JAUNBF010000138.1 GCA_030527185.1 Planctomycetia bacterium
CGAAAGGTATTTTTTCTGTCGCGAGAAGTGCTTTAATCTGGCAGCCATCCGCCGACTGCCACTCCCAGTCGATACCCTCCAATTCGTCAAATTTACTCACCCCATCCTCCCAAATCCGCTCGAAAAGCCCGCCGCGTTCCCAGAGTTGGAACCGATAATGCAGTGCCGACGACCCCAGTCCGCCAAACTTTTCGCGTGGCAAAGCGTTCCCAATAGTTCCCGTCCGCAAGACGTAAACCATTGCAGCAAAACAACTTCTGTCATCCTCCTTCCGCTTCCGACCCCCGCCCGACTTGCGTTTGTACTCGCCGTTTTTGTCCCGACATTCCTCCTTCGTCGGAATCAACGGCTCCACCTCCGCCCAAAACTCGTCCGATATTTCTCATGGGGCCGTGCGTGCCATTCGTTTAGCCTCCTATACTCCTTATTATCGGAAAAAAATGGGAGAATGCTTTATTGTTTTCGGATAAGTCCTGAAATTCAAAGTGGAGGAATCAGCGAATCATGCGACGTTTCAGGAGGAAAGCGGTTCCCAGCAGCAGGAGCAGCCACGTGGCGGGTTCGGGGACGGGAACGGAAGGTTGGGGCGAAAAGGGGGTGGTTGACAACATCGCATTGTCGTCAAATCGGGACAAATCCCAAATCAGGGAATCCAAATCTCCCATCCCGGTCAGCGAAAGGAGGAAAGAGGACGGTTCTGCTCCTTTCTCAAAATCCAAACTCAGATTACACGCGTGGAGCCAAGACCTTAAATCGTCAAAATCCTCCCCCTCAAGATTCGTGTAAAGTGTCAACGAATTGCCTGTTGGTTTCACTGCACCGAAAACGCCGGTAGAAGTAAGATCGGTTCTCAAAGTGGCAACGAGGTCATCGTCAGAAATCCTCAAGTCGTACACATTGCTGGAAACGTTTGCAGGAAGGGCACTTACACCATTTTCAATGAGTGTGTACGCGATGTTCGAGTTAGTAAACTGAATACCGAAAACATCGACAGAAACAGTACCTTGGGAGATGTCGGCGGTGTCTGAGATCGTGATTCCTCCAACCAGATTCCCATTATCATCTCTATACGTGAGTGCTTCTCCTCTCTCTTGGCAAAATACGATTCTAGTATTGGCTGATTTCATGGAAAGTTTGTCGATATTCGCTATACCACCGGATTGTGTGTAACTGCCATTGTACATATCAACTACTGGCACACTGAATCTGCCATCTTGGGAAATGTGGAAACTTCCACTGATGTTAATATCAAGGAAAGAGTCTTGAGACAACTTAACGTCATCACTAACGGTAAGAGTTCCGAGAAAATGTAGATTTATCTCCAGGTCATCGTAATTTCCTGAAAACCCAGTAACGTTTGCATGCGGACCCGTAATGAATACAGTGTCTCCACTCCCCGGCACACCTATCGGGGCCCAATTCGTTTCCTCATTCCAATCTCCGATGAAGCCATTCCAGGTATAAACCATGCCCCAGGACGCAGACATGCCCCACCAACCAGCCAACATCCCTCCGCAGAGTATCCAAATTTTGATTTTCATGAGAGTTCTCCTTTTCAAAAATGTTGCGGAAACCATTTCCAGTGTCGCCAAAATTCCTCTGGACATTCCCCATTCTACCCCCCCCCCCGACAAGTCAAGACTTGCCCAGTCTATCCTTTCTATTTTTTTGAAAATTTCTGGAATTTTTGTTAAAATATTCCGCCTGTGTCTAAAATGAGTACCTACTGGATTTGGAAGTGCCTGGAAAAAATACCATGTCGGGGGCCGGGGCTATTGTGGATTTCAAAATTGTGTATAATGGTGAAAATCGAGAGAATTGGATGGAGAAGGAAATGGCTGAATATCCTGTGTCGCGATGTCAAAAAATCCGAAACCTGGTGAAAAAAGAGGGTTGGGCGGGAATGCTCGTGACCGACCCGCGAAATGTGCGTTGGCTGACCGGGTTTACGGGTGGGGAGAGTTATCTGCTGGTTCTGCCGCAACGGGAAATTTTGTTGAGCGACTTTCGCTATGCCCTGCAAATTGAGCGGGAATGCCCACCGTTGGAATACGCTATCCGCAGTGGTTCCATCGGATTGGCGGGATTGGCAAAGGCGATCCTGGAACAGGAAAATACCGATCCTCAGGTTCCACTGGGAATGGAGGGGGAACATGTGACGCTGACAATGGCGGAGGTCTTTCAGCAAAATCTGGAGCGGGAACTCGTTCCGACTCGCGGCGTGGTGGAAAAATATCGGGAAATTAAAGACAAAGAGGAAATTACGTCGATACGCAAAGCAGCACAGATTGCGCAGAACGCGTTTCGTGCTGTGGTAGCCATGCTGACGCCGGAGAAAACGGAAAAACAGATTGCCGATGAGTTGGAAAACGCGATGCGGCAATTGGGTGCGGAAAAGGCGAGCTTTCCCTCCATCGTGGCGGTAGGAGCCAACGCGGCCTTGTGCCACGCGGTTCCAGGCCAGACGCGGGTGGAAGAGGCGGACTTCCTGTTGATCGATTGGGGTGCCCAGTACCGTGGCTATGCCAGCGATCTGACGCGGGTGATCGTTACAGGACGGAAAACGGTTCGGTTTCAAAAGATTTTTCAGGTGGTTCGGGAAGCTCAACAAAAGGCCATTGAGGCGATTCGTCCCGGTGTGCCGTGCGATGAAATCGACCGAATTGCCAGGGATTTTATTGCGCAAAGTGGCTATGGTAAATATTTCGACCACGGTCTGGGACATGGACTCGGTTTGAATATCCATGAGGCACCGTCGTTCAGCCCGCGATGTAATACGATCTTGCGACCGGGAATGGTGCTGACGGTGGAGCCGGGAGTTTATATCAAAGGGTGGGGCGGCATTCGTATCGAAGACGATGTGTTGGTCACTTCCCGTGGCTGTGAAGTGTTGACCGATTTGGAAAAAGATTGGAAGATCTGGTAATTTTAGAGGATAGATTGATGAAACCCAACGAAACGACCTCTGTGGGCGGGGATGTTTTTGATGTTCCCAAAGTCCGACGTCTGGTGCAATTGATGAAGGACTTCGATTTGAGTGAAATGGAGTTGAAACAGGGGGAAATGTACATCTCTCTCAAACGGGGGTCGATGGCTCCGGTTTGTGTGGCGGCACCGGAAATGACGGTTCCCGCGGCGGTTGCTCCGACAGCGGTCGTGGAAACGGCTCCGGCAGTCGATGAGTCCCACCTCCAGAATATCACCAGTCCGATTGTGGGAACGTTCTATTCCAAACCCAACCCGACCGCCAAGCCATTCGTGAATGTTGGCGACATGGTAAACGCGGAGAAGACGGTCTGTATCATCGAGGCGATGAAGGTGATGAATCAGCTTCCGGCAGGCATTTCCGGGAAAATCGTGGCGGTTCTGGTGAAGGATGGAGACGCGGTGGAGTATGGCCAGCCTCTGTTCAAAGTCGATACACGCGGTTAGTCAAAGGAAAACGAAAGATGTTTCAAAGAATTTTAGTTGCCAATCGAGGTGAGATTGCGCTGCGGATTTTTCGTACCTGCCGGGAAATGGGGATCGAAACGGTTGCCGTTTTCAGTGAGGCGGATCGCGGTGCGGCCTATCTGGAACTGGCCGACCAGAAAATCTGCATTGGCCCGGCTCGTGTTTCGGATAGTTATCTGAAAATCGACCGGATCATCAGTGCCGCGGAAGTGGGAAACGCCCAGGCCATCCATCCGGGGTACGGTCTTTTGTCGGAAAATGCGCATTTTGCGGAGATTTGTCGGGACAGCAATTTTGAATTTATCGGTCCGTCCCACCAAGCCATGGCGATGTTGGGCGACAAGAATACCGCTCGCAGTCTGGCGAAAAAAGCGGGCATTCCGACCGTTCCGGGGAGTGAGGGAATCATCGACTCGGAACAGGAAGCCCTGGCGATTGCGGAGGAATTTGGCTTTCCCGTGTTGGTGAAAGCGACGGCAGGAGGTGGCGGACGTGGAATGCGTCTGGCATGGAACGCGGAAGAGTTGAAAACCGCTTTTCCCCAGGCACGTCAGGAAGCGAAAGCCGCGTTTGGCAATGGCGATGTCTATCTCGAAAAGTATATCGAAAATCCCCGTCACGTCGAGGTGCAGTTGATTGCCGACCATTTTGGGAATGTGGTGCATTTGTACGAACGGGATTGTACGATGCAGCGTCGTCATCAGAAACTGATCGAGGAAAGCCCTTCCCCACATATCGGAGCGAAAACGCGGCAAGCGATGTGTCAGGCGGCGGTGAAACTGGTTCAGACGGCTGGATATACCAATGCGGGAACGGTGGAATTTATCGTCGATGAGAAGGAAAACTTCTATTTTATCGAACTCAACGCTCGGATTCAGGTGGAACATCCGGTCAGCGAAATGATTACCGATACCGATTTGATTCGGGCGCAGATCCTCGTTGCGTCGGGTGAGAAACTGCCATTTACGCAGAAGGAAATTCAGATTCACGGCCATGCGATTGAGTGCCGTATCAACGCGGAAGACCCGAAAAACCATTTCTGCCCCTCACCGGGAAAAATCACGAAATGGATCGTTCCTGGCGGCTTGGGAGTGCGTCTCGATTCGCATGTACACGCCGGCTACACCGTTTCACCGTATTACGATTCGATGATTGGAAAGCTGATCGTCCACGGCAAAAATCGAGAAGAAGCCATTTCCCGAGCGATCCGTGCGTTATCCGAGTTCCAGATCGAAGGGATTCAGACCTCCATTTCCCGACAATTGGAGATTCTACAGCATCCCGTCTTTGTAGAAGCTCGCGGCTACACCCGTTTCATTGAAAAAGAATGGGCGTAAGCGGTACCCCAATAATAGCGTGCCAAGGAGCGGATAACGAAGATTTCCTCTCCGCAGTCGCCGTGATTGGACGGGAGAACGGCTCTCGGCTTGCTGCAAGCGGCCAAAGGGGCGTTTTTATCCCCCTATTCATAGGTTTAACAAAGTGCTAGTGGAGAGGCATGGTCTCCCGTTCTCCATTGTTGTCAGCAGGGTAAATCGACATGATTTGGTCATGTTAGGCACTCTTGTTTGAGGAGCGTTTTGAGTCAACAGACGAGACCGTTCATTGAAGTGTTTCACTCATGGCTCAAACGCTTACATAAACTCTGTTCCCATTACGAAAAAATCAATCAATCATCTCCCCCACTCCTCCATCTGGCCGCTGGTATGATAGCGTCTAATAAAGCTATCGTTATCTATGGATGATGTCTTGATTTTTATGCGGGGAGGCAGATTATTCAAAATTTTGAAAAAACATCAGGAGAGGATTTACTTATATATCGAATTACAGTAGAATAGAAGGATAGATACTCATTTTATACCAGGAGAAAAAGATGGCAAATAAAAATACAGCCACGATTGGTTTTGAAGAAAAAATTTGGGCAGCGGCGGATATTTTGCGTGGAAACATGGACGCGGCAGAATACAAGCACGTCGTAT
>JAUNBF010000047.1 GCA_030527185.1 Planctomycetia bacterium
ATAAAGAAGAACGCCGATTTTCAAAAAAATTTTAAAGTAAATCCCCCACCTCCAATCCATCTTCTTCATCTTTGCAGCTATTCCTGTTTTCACTATCCTGCCATTGTGCCACTTCCAACGTTCCTATTTATCCGCAGATTAAGGAAAATACGATTTACCCTGAAGACGCAGAAGACGCGGATATTTCCATTCCCACTTTTTTCCCGGCGGATTCTGAAAACGGGTTTTAGCGACGAAATAAAGAAGAGTAAAAAGAAGAGAATGTTTTTATACCAGTGTTCCTTGAAATTTCCGGTTTTCCGCACGAAAGCCCCTCCCTTGGGGAGGGGTGGTAGCCGTCAGGCTACCGGGGTGGGCAGGGTGGAATAACAAAGGAGCGTTCTATCGTAATTTGCCCAATAGAACGTCGTTCTGCCATTTCACCAACCCACCCCCCGCCCTACCGGGCGTACCCCTCCCAAAGGTAGGGGCTTTCCTTTCGTTTTCTGGAAATTCAAAGTGGAAGGAGTATAGATGTGTTCCAGAACTTTATCAAATTGATAATAGATTCGCGTATGGTGGCTTACGGCGAAGATTCGTGCCGGGAAACTAAAAATCATACCAGAAACCATAGCCGATTTGATTTTCGTGGCTGTTGTAGTATTGATACTGATCGGCGGGGCCAGACATGAGATACAATCCTGTACGGCACGTCTGCTGATAAAGCGTCTTCCACTGCCAGCCAACCTCGAATGCCGTGTAGATATGGTAGTTGTTTTCTTCGCTCCACCGCAGGTGAACGGCCAGAAAGGGCGATCCCTGGAGACTGGGCAACAGGATAGGACTGTACTCCGCGCCCAGTTCAAACTGCCACGGCTCGGCTCCGTCATCGGTGTAAAAGGCATAGTCGAACCCGAAATAAAATCGCCAGTTGGCATCGGGCCGAAACGCAATTCCCAACATCAAAGCGTCGCGGACGTAATTCCTGCGGTAGACAATTCCGGTATTTTGGTAATCTCGTACCAGTTTTTCGTCTCCCAGGTGGGAACTGATATGGTAGTATCCGAATTTGGCTTCCCAGGCACCTTTTCGGAAGGTGAGCGGGGCGCCGAATCGGTAGTCGGTTCCCCAGAGTTCCCGTTCGTGATCCAGGGTTAAGCGAGCCAGAGCCGCACCTTCAATATCGAGTTGGAATCCTTCAGGATAGAGGGCGGACGTATTTCCAAAACGAACCAACGGAATCCGGCCTCCGAGAATCGGGTCCCAATACTCCTTCTTTTCTTCCGACTCATGAACAAAGTGGATTCCAAGCCGACTTTCTTTGTTGCTGGCAAAGTAGGCACGGTAAAGCACTCCCCGCGGCAGCCACTGCCACGTCCACGTTTCCGAGGAATCCACTGGCAACGCACGTCCCAAACCAGGCAAAAAGCCTTTCAACGAAGTGTCCCAACAGGCAAATTGGGATTCCTGGGAGGAATAGGGGGAATTCTGGCCGCGTACCAGCCGTGGAGAGGAAAAACAGATTTCGGTCGGAGTCGTTTCCACATCCATACAAAGATACTTCTCTTCCTGGGGTGGAACCTCGGAAGCGAATAATTGCGTCTCCCCTTCCCATGGAAATCCCAATCCTTCCTTTTCCATCCCGAATGTCCAGGGATGAAAAAAGAAACAAAGGATTCCTACAAGTGGAAAAATCCGTATGATTGTTAACAAGAATGACTCACTTCTATACATTTTTTCACCTTTGATAAAATGTTCAGGGGAATTTTACCCGATATGGATAAATGGGGAAATAGCAATTGGTTATAAAATTGTAATATTTATAAAAAATAACGGTCTTTTTTTGTTAAAAAAGATAAAATGGTAAAAGGGAAGAAAAATAAAAAAGTGAAAAATGCTCTTTTAGAAAGTCTTTTCCTAAAATGAGCCGATTTTGACAAAAATTTTTCAGAAAATGACGTGAATGTGGTTTGCCCCCTTTGCGCCGGTGCAAAAGTTGTGTATATTGAAGAAATGTCCCACCTTATGTAAAGCGTTCCTTTTGAAATTTCCACGGAAGACCTGAAAGAAACGGCAGCGTATCGTCTGCCTGAGGTTCCGTTGGAGAATTTCAGGATGTCATTCCTTTATTTTGGAAAGAAAATAAAAATCATGACGAGCATGGAAGAAAAAGAATCTGTCCGTAAAAAAATTCTGATTATTGACGACGATCGCGAAATCACCGAATCGATGCGACTGGCCCTGGAAGCTCAGGGGTACGAGGTGTTTAACGGAAGCGACGGAAATCAGGGCTTGGCCATGACGGCACGGGAATTGCCCGATTTGGTCATTCTGGATATGATGATGCCCAAACGGAGTGGTTTTTTGGTGCTGGAAAATCTGCGTCGGACGCTGAAAGTTCCGATCCGCGTCATCATGATTACCGCCAACGAAGGAAATCGGCATAAGGCCTACGCGGAAACGTTGGGGGTGGACGACTACATCCGTAAGCCATTTCCGATGGATCGGTTGCTGGAAAGTGTCGAAAGACTGATCGGAAAAGGAGAAAAAGGGGAAATTTTGTGAAAAATCTGGAATTTTTTGAGAATTTTTGCAAGAAGATGCTTGAAATTTTTCAGATTGGAGTCATAATGGAAGAAATGCCATGGGAAACAGGAAAGTAGGCGAGGGAAGGATGCTTGCGGAACAGCGTCGAAACAAAATCCTCGAAACGATGCGTCAGGAAAGATATACGCAGCTTTTTCATCTTGCGCGACTTTTGGAAGTTTCCGAATCGACGGTGCGACGCGATGTGGAATTTTTGGTGGAACGAGGTTTGCTGCGTCGGACGTATGGCGGAGTGGCGTACACCGATTCCGGCGACGCGGAAGGGTTGGATCGCGACAACCTGCGCGACGGGGTCTGGGGACAGGCATTTCACCTTCCCGGAACGCCGCCGCAGGGTGAGAAAACGGACGCCCAGACACTGGAAGCGATTCACTGGCAGGAAAAGTTGGCGATTGCGAAGTACACTGCCCGGATGATTCCAGAAGGGGACACGGTTTTGCTGGATGGCGGAAGCACGGCCTACGCGGTGGCATTGGAACTGGTCTCCCGGCCATTGACGTTGGTGACGAATTCCCTGCCGGTGGCGAACCTTTTTGCGTCCGACCCGGCCAACGAGTTGATTCTCGTCGGCGGCAGCGTTTGTCCCCGGACAGGCGTTGTTCGTGGTTCGTACGCGAATCTGATGTTGCAGCAAATCCGCGTGCGGCGAGCGGTCATCAGTGCGGCAGGCATCGGTGCGGACGGGTTTTACAATAATAATGTCCTGTTGGTGGAGACGGAGCGGACGATTCACAAGATTGCCAACGAATTGATTGTTGTGGCGGACAGTTCCAAATTTGGTCAGAAAAGTCTGTCGCATATCTGTGCGTTGGACGAAGTGGATCATATCGTGACGGACGATCGGATTTCGCGGGAGTGGATTGATCGGATTCGTCAGGCGAACGTGGAACTGCACATCGTTCCGGTCGATTCGGCGGAAGGGTGAGATTTTCAGAAAATCAGGGTAACGGAAAGCAAAAGAAAGACCAGGCATGAGCAAAACGTTTTCGGTGGCAGGTCAGATGTATGACGAAGCGGCGGTGGAAGCGATCGTTCGCCGGGTGGTTTTGGAGTGTCTGGAGGGGAAATCGTCCGGGAAAGTGTCTCCGAAACTGGTGGTGAGCATTTCTGCGCGGCACGTCCATCTCAGCGACGCGGATGTGGAACACCTTTTTGGGCCGGGTTATTCGTTGACGGTGGAAAAGGAGCTTTACCAGAAAGGTTTTTTCGCGGCCAAAGAGACGTTGATGGTGGTGGGGCCACGGAAGCGGATGTTGCCATCGGTGCGGATTCTGGGGCCGACGCGAAAACAGACACAGGTGGAATTGGCCTTTACGGATGGAATTTCGCTCGGGATTCCGTTGCCAGTGCGGGAAAGTGGGGACTTGGCCGGAACGCCGGGGTGTGTGCTGGTCGGACCCAAAGGGGTGGTGGAATTGAAAACCGGGGTGATTCGGGCACAGCGTCACGTTCACCTCCATCCCGATGAGGCCGCGTATTATGGCGTGGGTGACAAGGAATTCATGAAACTGCGGATTCACAGCGCCGGTTGTACGACGACGCTGGAACAGGTTTTGGCGCGTGTCGACCCGGCGGTTCGGATGGAGGTTCATCTGGACACCGACGAAGGAAATGCGTGCGATATTGATCATGCGGAAAAAATTGAGATTTTCAAATAGTTTTTTTCAAGAAAAGGACTCCAGACATGGCAAATGCGATGGAAGCGTTGGGAATGATTGAGACAAAAGGTTTTGTCACCCTGGTAGAGGCGGTGGACGCGATGATGAAGTCGGCCAACGTCCAGTTTTTGGGATGGGAAAAGCCGGGAAGTGGGATTGTGACGGCGTATGTCACGGGCGATGTGGCGGCTGTGAAGGCAGCGACCGACGCGGGCGTGGCGGCGGCCAGTCGTGTTGGCGAGGTGCTGGCGGTGCAGGTCATTCCGCGTCCGCACGAAGATATTGTCGGGCTGCTCCCCGGTTTGGCGAAATAACTCCATCCAGAACATTCATTCTTTATAAAGGGCAAAATCATGCAAGATGCGTTAGGATTCATTGAAACACGAGGTCTGGTAGCGTTGATCGAGGCGACGGATGCCATGGCCAAAGCGGCGAATGTGAAAATTGAGAAGAAGATCAGCATTGGCGGAGCGTTTGTGACGGTCATTGTCCGTGGCGACGTTGGCAGTGTTCGCGCGGCGATTGAAGCGGGTGCGGCAGCGGCCAGTAACACGGGTGAGTTGGTTTCCAGTCATATTATTCCGCGTCCGTCCGCAGGTTTGATGGAAGCGTTTTTAGGTTAGACAAAATAAAAGCCGCGTAGCGGCGAACAAAAGTCTTTGGAAAGAGAGGTCTGGAGAGAAGAACACTTTCTTCTAGAAAGGTTTTCTCTCCACGGCCGTCGTGATTTGACGGGAAAGCGGCTATCGGCTTGCCGCAAGCCGCGCTGCGCTCGGGCAAAAGACTTTTTCAAAGAGCGTTTAAGGTTCCAACCTGCGGAGTTGGACATGGTAATTTTTTAGCCAGGCGTCGCGCGACTCACAGCGAAAGCTGAGAGTGGCTTTCCCGTCAAGACAGAGCCGTCGTGGGGGGGAAACCTTTCTATAGAAAGAGTTCTCCCCCCCAGACCCTCCCCTTCCAAAGATTTTTATTCGCGGCTACGCCGCTGTTATTGTGTTTATTTTTAGTAGAGGGCACCGACGATGAAAATCCTGGTAGCAAATATCGGCTCAACCAGCTTCAAATACCGCCTGTTCGACATGACGGACGGACGGATGCTGGCACGGGGAGGAATGGAGCGAATTGGATGTGCGTCGGCTTGTGGTGAGGTGGAAATTCCTGACCACGGAACGGCGGTGGAACGTTGTTTACGCGAGTTGACCGACCCGGAGAAAGGTTGTCTCGGCTCGCTGTCGGAAGTTTCGGCGATTGGCTTCAAGGCGGTGCATGGGGGACATATCACGGGAGTGCAGGGGGTGACGGAGGAGGTTTTGGCCGCTATGGAAGAGGTGGTGGCGATTGCTCCTGCGCACAATCCGCCGTATATCGCGGCGATGCGGCAGTTGCGGAAGCGTTTCCCGGAGATTCCGTTGGTAGCGGCGTTTGAGACTGGTTTTCACGCGGACATTCCCGAAGCGAATCGGTTGTACGCGGTTCCGCAGGAGTGGGTCGAGAAGTACCAGATTCGTCGGTTTGGTTTTCATGGAGCCAGCCATCGATACATTTCGTGGCGAATTGCGGAGTTGTGCGGTCGGACGGAGGGACGCTGGATTTCATGTCACCTGGGGGGGAGCAGTTCGATTTGTGCGATTCGGGACGGAAAAAGCGTCGCGACGAGCATGGGCGGAAGTCCTCAAGGTGGTTTGCCGCAAAATAATCGTGTGGGGGATTTCGACCCGTATTTACTACCGCATTTGATGAAGCGGACGGGGAAGACGTGCGAGGAACTCCTGTCGATTTTGGGTTCGCAAGGTGGTTTGTGGGGCTTGAGCAACGGTTGCAGTACCGACATTCGCGATTTGCTGGCGGCTGCCGAATCGGGAAATGCCAAGGCACAATTGGCGTTGGACGTTTACGTGTTTGACATTCGACGTTACCTCGGTTCGTACCTGGTGGAACTGGGTGGAGCGGACGGCATCATTTTCACCGGTGGAATTGGCGAACATCGACCGGAAATTCGGCAGGCGGTCTGTCGGAATTTGGCGGAGTTGGGGATTGAACTGGACGAGGCAGCCAACGCGGACTGTCATGGGACGGAGTGTTGTATCAGCGTGCCGGAGAGTCGGGTGAAGGTTTTTGTGATTCCGACGAATGAGGAGTGGGTGGTAGCGTGTCAGACGCGCACCTGGCTGGAAAACCGCGCATAAAAAACCGCGCAGCGGCGCAAATAAAACTGCGTAGCAGCACAAAAATAATAGCCGCGTAGCGGCGGACAAAAGTCTTTGGAAAGAGAGGTCTGGAGAGGATAACTCTTTCTTCAGAAAGGTTTCCTCTCCACGGCGGTTCCGTCTTGACGGGCAAGCCACTCTCAGCTTTAGCTGTGAGTCGCGCGACGCCTGGCCGAAAGCCTTTTTTACAATAGCGTACAACATTTCCAACCGATAGGGTTGCAAGGGAAATAGCCATTCCACCCTACCCACCCCGTCAGCCTAACGGCTGCCACCCCTCCCGAAGGTAGGGGCAAGATATTCCACGAATACCATAAAACAACAAGGCAAAACCATGTTTATAGGCAAAATTGTTGGTTCGACGGTCGCGACGCAGAAGCTGGAGTCGATGCGGGGTTGGAAACTCCTCGTGGCGGAGGCTTATCAGGTCACTGGGGTGGGTGTTTTGGAACCGACAGGTCGGACGTTGATCACGGTGGATACGCTGGGTGCTGGCGAAGGCGATTTTGTGCTGATTTGCCAGGGTTCCAGTGCCCGAATGACGCCAGAGACGAAATCGGTTCCGGTGGACGCGGTGACGATAGGGATAGTGGACACGGTAAATGTGGCAGGTAAAACAGTTTTTCAGGCTTCCGGGTCGAAGGATGAAACAATAAGGGTCGCAGAAAATGATTAACGAAAACATTATCAGTAAGATCGTGGCAGAAGTCTTGACGCAGCTTGGGAACAATCCGAATCCGCCGTCTCCGGTACGGTCGTTTGACGGGAAGCGGGGACAGTTCACCGACATGAACGACGCGGTTCTGGCCGCACGGGAAGCGTTTGAGCAACTGGAACGCAAGTCGATGGGGGAGCGGAAGCTGGCGGTCGACGCGATTCGGGCCATTTCCAACGCGAACGCGGAAGAGTGGGGTCGTCTGGAGATGGAAGAGACAAAAATCGGACGGCTGGATCATAAAATCGAGAAGCAGCAAGGGGTCGGACGTTCGACGCCGGGAATGGAGTTTTTGCGTAGCGAATGTTACAGTGGCGACGGTGGTCTGACGGTAATTGAGCATGCCCCGTTTGGCGTGATTGCGGCTGTGACACCGGTGACGCACTCGTTGCCGACGGTGACGTGCAACGCGATTGGAATGATTTCGGCAGGAAACACGGTCGTTTTCACACCGCACCCGGGAGGAAAGCGGATCGCGTCGCTGGGCGTAAAACACTACAACGAAGCGATTTCCCGAGCCATTGGAATCGACAATCTGATGACGATTCTGACAGAGCCAGCGGTGGAACTGGTAGAACCGTTGTTCCAACACCGACAGGTTTCTTTGATTAATGTGACAGGTGGTCCTGCCGTGGCACGAGTCGCGCTTCGGCAGCAGAAACGAGCGGTCGTCTCCGGGCCGGGGAATCCACCGGTGGTGGTGGACGAGACGGCCGACCTGGATCGTGCGGCACGGTCGATCATCACCGGGGCGGCGTATGACAACAATCTCCTTTGCCTGGCGGAGAAGGAAGTTTTCGTGGTCGATTCGGTTTTCGACGCGATGATGGATGCCATGGCACGTGCCGGAGCGTATCGGCTGGATGGGCAGCAGGTGGCGGCTCTGACGGAAAAAGCGATTGTGGAAGTGGGGGAAGGAGCGTCGCGTCACCCGGTTCCGTCGCGGGATTTTCTCGGACAGTCGCCGTCGGTCATGGGGCAGCGAATGGGTTGGAACATTTCGGAAAAGGTCGATTTGCTCTACGGAGAGACGGATGAGTCGAATCCGTTTGTGCCGGTGGAACAGATGATGCCGTTTGTGCCGTTTGTGCGATGTCGGGACGTGGATCATGGAATTGCCCTGGCGGTGAAGCACGAACATGGTTTTCGGCATACCGGAATCATGCACTCGCGGAATATCGAACACCTGACGCGGATGGGAAAGGCAATCGACACGACGATTTTCGTGAAAAACGGTCCCAGCATTGCCGGTTTGGGAATGGGAGGCGAAGGGTACTCGTCGTTCTCCATTGCGGGAATGACTGGCGAAGGAATCACCAACTCGCTCACCTACACCCGCTCCCGACGTTGCACGCTGGTGGACAGTTTGCACATTTTAGGCAAATAGGGGAATTATGCTGCCGGGAAAAGTGATAGGAAAAGCGGTCGCGACGGTGAAGCACGGTTCGCTGCGTGGGGAACGCCTGTTGGTGGTGCAGCCGCTGCGTTTGGACGGAGTTTCGCCGGAAGGATTTCCGCAACTGGTGCTGGATCGGCTGGGAGCAGGAATCGGAGACCGCGTGCTGCTGACGAGCGACGGAAGCCTGATTGCCGAAATGGTCTCACGCCGCGACTCCCCCGTCCGCTGGTCGGTCATGGGAATTTTGGATAAATGATAAATGTTTTGATGATTAATGATTAATGGAGCCTGGGGCGAAGGTTAAAAAGAGGTTGAACGGTGGGTGTTTCGGTGGATGTGGCGATGATCGAACGCATTGTACGCAATGTGGTGGAGCAATTCGTATTTGCTGCGCCGAAAACTGCCATGCCGAAATTGCGGGACGGGGGGAAGGCGGGGGAAATTGTTGAAAAAAAAGGGCAAAAGTCGCTTCCCAAACGGATTTTGACAGTTCGGGATGTGGAGCATCTGGGGGAGACGGTCCGGGAATTGGTCGTTTTGCCGGAAACGCTGGTGACACCGGCGGCATTGGATGCCCTGGACGAGCGAAAGGTGGTTCTGCGTCGGGAATCGGGCAGCGAAACGACAGAGACGGATGTGTGGGTTTACGCACACTTGACCCGTTTTTCGCCACAGACGTTGTGGCCGGTCTGGCAACGAGCTGGTTTGCGGCCACGGTTGGGGGAGGTGGTTGCGGACTGGCAAAAATTGCGCAGCGTGCTGACTGCGGAAAGTTGGAACGTGATTCTGACGGAGGAGCCGGAAGAGGGACTTTGCCTGCTGAATCGGGACGGAGCGATTCGGGCGGTTTCCGTGCGAAATATTTCTCGTTTGGGAAAAGTTTTGCGAAACGTGCAGCCCAACGTGCTGATTTTGAACCCTGTGGAAATCGGGGTTTATCAGACCGGGCAGATAGTGATTCAAGCAACGCGGTCTAATTGATAATTAAAACAATGCGAATATCGAAGGTTATTGGAAATGTGACGCTTTCCCGGATTCATCCGACGCTTCAGGGCGGTTCGTTTCGGCTGGCAGTTCCTGCGAGTGAGGAGGAGTTGCCATGGTCGGCGGTTTCGGAGGAGGGGGAGGTGCCGAGTTCGGAGGCGGTGGTGGTTTACGATGCGCTGGGAGCGGGCGTAGGGCAGTGGATTGGCATTGGGGAAGGTCGTGAGGCGGTGAATCCGTTTTACCCGGAGGTGAAACCGGTGGATGCGTACAATGCGTTGATATTGGACCAGTTAAGTCGATAAAAAACGAAGTATTTTTGAATAAGAGGAAGAAAAAATGCGAAATCTCTATCAGGTGAAGCAAGAAATTTGTGCGATTGGCGATCGGCTCTACAAACGTGGTTACGCGGCGGGTAACGACGGCAATATCAGTTTCCGAATCAGTGATAACGAGGTGGTCTGCACGCCGACGATGATTTCCAAAGGGTTCATGACGCCGGACGATCTCTGTATCGTGGACATGAACGGAAAACAACTCTCCGGCAAACGGAAGGCGACGAGCGAAATTCGGCTCCATCTGGCGGTGATGAAGGAACGGCCGGAAGTGAAGTCGGTCGTCCACTGCCACCCACCGTACGCGACCGCGTTTGGAATGGCACGGGAACCGATTCCGCCATGTGCGCTGCCGGAGGTGGAGATTCACCTGGGCGAAGTTCCGATTGCGAAATACGCGATTCCCGGCGGCCAGGAATTCGCGGACACGATTTTGCCGTTCGTACACAAAACGAAGGTGATTGTGCTGGCGAATCATGGGACGGTGAGTTGGGGCGAGACACCGGAACGGGCATATTGGTGGACGGAGATTCTGGACGCTTATTGCCACATGCTGATTTTGGCGAAATCGATAGGGAATGTTGGCTACTTCACGAAAGAAGAGGCGGAACAACTCCTGGCCTTGAAAAAAGCGTGGGGCGGGAGTGACCCTCGGTTTGAGATGCAGAATTGCGACATCTGCGCGAACGACGTTTTCCGGGACAGTTGGAAAGATGCGGGTCTGGCACGTCATGGCTTCAATCCTCCCACGTATGCGGAAAAATCGGACACGTCGCCGGATGAAAAAGAGGCTTTGATTGCGGAAATTACGAAACGGGTGGTGGATGCCCTGACAAAAAAATAGAGACATGCGTTCTGTAAGCCCGGTAAGTGGGTATCCTGCTCTACGGGAGGGGCATGGCAACAATCGGGGAAGAGCCGAAGTGGTGGGGATTTCCAACGCGAAGCCCCCCCACCTGCTGTGTAGGTCTCTTTATTTGTAGAAAAACATCTCTGATTGACAACATCTTTCGGACGTTCCATGATTGCGGTTAAAATTCTGGCAATCCGCATATTTTCTCTAATCCATTCAATCGGAATGGCCGATAAAAAGGGAAGAGGTGTCGGAAGATGAAAAATTGGATGCAAGAAAAAGGAATTTTGTGCCTGCTGATTCTGTGGTGGAGTTTATTTCCCTGCCACGGCCTGGGGGCGGACTCGGACGCGAAATTACCTACCATCCGTATCAAAAAACAGACGAATCAACTGGAGGTGATTCAACCGGAAGAGAGCCATCCCCAGCCGATTCAGGAGAAATTTGATGAGAGCGACCTTCCCAGCCTGGAAGAATTTCCTGAACTGAAGGAGTTGGAGGCACCAGCCATTGACGGGGAAATAGAGACAGGAGAAGAGGCACCTCTCTTGAAGGATGAGATAAAAGAGGAGGTGGAGGCAAAAGAATCCGGCTCAGAAATTCCTGGGGAAAATCTTTCCGGGGAACTTCCTGAAGAATTGCCGGAAGAACTCCCTGTAGAGATTCCCGCGACGGTGGTGGCCGAAGAGGATATGGAATTGCCCGGCATTGAACCGGCAGAAAAACCATCGGAACCGGCAGAAAAACTATCGGAATCGGCAGTGCAGGCAGAGACCCCCTTGTCCGCCGTGCCGGAGCGGAAAATCGCGGTGGAGACTGCCAGTTTCAACGGTATTACGCCGGCGAAAACGACGCGGGAAGAGCTGGTGAGGATTCTGGGCGAGCCGAAACGTGAGACAAAGGATGGCGGCGACGGAGTGGAAGTTCTGGAATTTTCCGTGGAAGGTTTCCGTGGAGTGGCGGCACATCTTCTGGAGGAAGTGGTTTATGCGCTGATTGTGGAGTTGCAGGAACCTCAGGATGCGCGGAAATTGGCACAGTCGCTTCAGATACAGCACATCCAGTCGGTTTTTCTGACGGCAGAGCAGGGGAGGATTATCGGGGAGATTTTCCCGGAAATCGGCGTTTCTTTCGCGTACAATCCGAAAGATGCTCTGGCAACGGTGGAGGAATTTTCGACGAACCCCGATATTCCCACAAACGTGGTGCAGGTGATTTTCCAGATGGTCTCGCCGGAGGCGTTTTTGTTGCGAGCGCAGACGTTTCGTGAGACGGATCCGGAACAGAGTCGGGCGGATTTGGCGGAGGCCTTGAAACTGGACCCGACGAATGCGGAAGCGCTTCGGTTGCGGAAGGAATGGGGAATTGCGTCGGAAAAGTGGGAGCCTGAATCTTCACCGGAACAGGAGAGCATGGCAGAAACGGAAAAACAGGACGAAATTTCGTTGCCGGAAGTTTCCGAGAGTCTGATTCTGGAAGAAAAAACGGAGTCCCAGGAGGAACTGGTGGTGACGGCACCGGAAACCAATGCCCGTCCTGTTCGGCCATTGGAGAAACCGCAACGTCCGTCCCTGGAAGAGGAAAAAACGCTCTCGGCAAGTCGCGCGGGGTATTCCTGGGAGGATGATGCGGTTGCCCGGATAGAACGGTTGGCTCGCAGTGGCAAGACGGCGGAAGCGATGGCGGCAGTGAAGCAACTTCGGGAAAAGGGGGCGGAAAACCCGTTTGTGGCCATTCGAGCCGACCTTCTGGAAGGGGATATCGGGATGATTTCGTCCCAACCCGATGTGGATCGAGCGTATGAGTGCCATACGAGTGCCGTTTTTGCCGCCGACACGATTCTCAATGAGGGGAAAACCCCGGAAGGACGGCCGATTCCTCTCTCGACACCGGAAAAACGACGTCTGGAAGAACTGCGAATCGACGCGGGGTTGGGAGCGGCGGCGGATCTGGCGACAGGAAAAGACCTGAACAAAGCGACACTGGTGGAAAAGTGGGTTGCCAGTGTGACGCGAGCCGTCGATTTACTGGTTCAGGAACTGGGAGAGGAAACGGAAGCGGCACGGATACTCCGCTATCGAACGACGTTGCGGTCGCTGGCCATTTACGTCCGTACAGGAAAAGAACTGAATCCCCAAACCGAGGCCGACGCACTGATTAAAGCGTGTTATGCCATGTTGCAACATGCCCGGACGCGGAAAGAGTACCATACGACCTGCTACGAAACGGCACTTTCGCTGGATGACGCGGCCAAAATCTGCATCGTTCGCGACGAGGAGGAACTGGCTCGGAAATATCTCCAACGAGGAATCAAAATGATGTCCTACGTCCGGGAAACGAGTGCGATGCCCGCGACGAAAAATACGCTCCTGCTGGGGCAACTCTACTATCGTATGGGACAAATCCATGCCTGGAAAGCGACGTTGACGAAAGAGCCGCAGATGCGGAAAAAATGTCATCAGGAAGCGATTGTCTGGTACGAAAAAGCCATTCCTTTTATCGTGGAAGTTTTTCAGTCGAAAACGGTCCCATTCCTTCCCGCCATCAGCCGGATGACTCGTGGAATGAGTGCTTCCTACTGGGCCATGGGAGATTCCAAACGAACGGTTGCCCTACTGAAAACGACGATTGCGTCACTGGAACGCTACGTGGCAAAGTACCCGGAAAATCGTCGAAAACTGATTCTCCCCTACGACCAGCTTATCCGTGTGCTGGAAACGTTGGGAAAAACCGACGAGGCGGAAAAATTTCGTGAAAAACGTGCCACCTTCGCAACTTCTTCCGGGGAATAAGGGGTCTCCCCCCCTCTCTTGATAAATTCTTCCCAACAGTATAAAATCGAGAGACGCTTCATTTTACTTGGAATTTCCCGAAAACGAAAGGATGGATCATGAAATATTGGTTTGGGTGTGTTGTTTTGGCGATGGGGACATTGGTTTTGCCCGTTGGGGGAGCGGAAAATGTAGTGAAAACCTGGCCAGCCCCGGAGAGTGAAAAGGTGACAGGCGTCTATTCTGTCACGGTAAACGGCCAACCGGTCGATGTGTATGCCGCCCAGAGTGAGTTTTTTGAGGGGGACTACTACTTTGCCTACTTCGATTTTGCGGGCAAGGTGACGGTGGAGGTGAAATCGCCTTTTCCCATGGCACAGACGGAACTTCTTCCCGAACGATTCGGATTTTCACTCCAGAAATCTGCCGATTCCGTCCAATTCGTGGCCGACAAACCGTTTCGCGTTTCGGTGGAGCCAAACGGACGAATCCAACCGTTGCTTCTGTTTGGGAACGCGTTGGAGACCGACGTTCCGAATACGGACGACCCGAATGTGCGTTATTTTGGCCCCGGCATTCATAAGGCGGACAAAATCACCCTTACGGATGGTCAGACGCTTTACCTGGCTGGCGGGTCGGTCGTGCATGGAGCCATCCTGGCAACCGGCAAAAACATCACCATTCGCGGTCGTGGCATTCTGGCAGGAGAGACCTATCCCCGTTTTTCCGGTCCAGGGCGGTATCCGATAGACTGTCGGGATTGCCAAAATCTGGTCATTCGCGACATTATTCTGCGGAATCCGTGGAGTTGGGCTACCGTGACGTGGAACTGCGACGGCGTTTTGATCGACGGGCTGAAAATCTGTGGAACGCGGATGATCAACGACGATGCGCTCGATCTGGTCAATACGCAGAATGCGGTTGTGCGGAATTGCTTTTTCCGTACGCAGGACGATTGTATCGCGATTAAGGGAATCGATGCCTCCCGAAGACCGTGCGAGAATATTCTCATCGAAGACTGCCAGTTCTGGACCGACGTGGCGAACATCTACCGAATCGGCTACGAATGCGACTCGGAAACGATGAAAAACATCGTCTCGCGGAAAATCGACGTCCTGCACTACAGCAAAAACTACCGCCTTCCCTCCCACTATTGGGCCAACGCGATTTTCTGGCTCCAGCCGAATTTGAATATGCGGATGGAGGAGTGCCATTTTGAGGATGTGGTGGTTTACTCCGACGGAACGCCGATACTCATGCTCATGGCCAAGCCGATGCGATGTTTCTATGGTCCTTACAAGGAAAAGAAAGAGATCGAGCCGGGAATGCTCCAAAATTGCTCGTTCCAAGACCTGCGTGTCGTCGGGAAGCAAGAGAACTTCCTCGGAACCATTTTCATCCAGGGGGATAGTCCGAAACATTCGGTGGAAGGGCTGAAATTCAAGAATGTTCATTATTTCGGAACGCCCGTTACGCAGGATTCCGAGTGCGTCCAAATCGGCGAACATGTGAGAGATGTCACTTTTGAGTGAGACGCCAAAGGTGTCACGGTAGTTTTTCCCCTCGTTTCATTTCCCTCCAGAGACCTATGACGACTCCAACGAATACCTGGCGTGACGAACTCGATTTCCAACTGGAACATGGAAAACAGGTTCTTCTGTATGGCAATGTGGATGACCGATACCTCCTGCCGGGAGAAGAGACGCGGCCTGTGTTGTTGGGTGAGTGGCTGGATCGTTACCTGGAAGAGGAGGGATACGAACTGGTTGTGCATTACGATCTGGCGGACGGGTTGCGGACAAGTCGGCCAGAGAGGATGGACGCTCTACTGCTGACGCTGCTGGAAGAGGGGCGGAACGGTCGTGGAGGGCAAAATGCGGCGGAAATGCCTGCGAATCGTCCCGAAACGGCTTCCGGGGAAACGGTGGGGGAAGTGGTTCAGGGGGGTTATACGCTGCAAAATCAGCGAACTTCGGAGGGTATCCATCCCCGATTCCGCCCTCCGGCAGCGCGTGAGGAAACCCGGCAGGAAAATGGTGCGGAAAATCGATCGGAGAGAGAATCGCGAGATTCGCAGCGACTACGCCAACGCAGTCGCGCGGCGGAAGATGTGATTCCTCAACTGCGGCAGATTCTGGCTCAGAATCGGATTCCGACGGCGGTGGTGCTGGATTTTGCGGACAAATTGTTTGACGACCCCAAACGGCAAAACAAGGCGGAACGGGAATATCTGCTCCATTTGAAGAAAATGCTGACCGAGGCGGCGACGATTCCGCAAGGGGTGCTGGCCGGACGGCGGAACGCATTTTTGCTGGTGGCGGCCAAGCTGGCGTCGATTCCGCTCTGGTTTTATCAGGATCATCCGCTTTTGTCGCTCCTGCGGATACCACCCCCCGTGGAGGAGGAGCGGCGGCGGTTTCTGGAATCGTTCTGGAGCCTCTTTGTCGGAGAGAATCTGGCGTCACCCAAGGAGCGAGAGGAGTTTCAGCAGGCGTTTGTGGACGCGACTGGCGGGCTGACGCTCTGGGATTTGATGATGTTGGGGGTGATTGTCCAACGGGAACAGGGGGGAGGTTTGGAAAATGTCCGGGAATTGAAGAAACTTGTTTCGTTTTATCGATACGGCCAAAAAGAAGACCCGTGGGAAAAGTTCAACGAGGGGAATCGGCGTGACAAAATTCAGGAAGCTCGCACGATTATCGAAGAACGTGTGAAAGGGCAGACGGCGGCGGTGGAGTCGATTGTCGATATGCTGGTGACGGCAACGGTGGGGGTGAGCATGTCGCGGTCCAGCGGCCAGGGAGGAAAGCCAAAAGGAGTCTTTTTCTTCGTCGGGCCGACGGGAGTGGGGAAAACGGAGTTGGCCAAGGCGGTGGCGCAGCTGATTTTTGGCGACGAGAACCGACTGCGGCGTTTCGATATGAGTGAGTTCACCGAGTCGCACGCGGCGGAAAAATTGACCGGTTCCCCGCCTGGCTACGTCGGCTACGAGGAGGGGGGACAGCTGACGAATTATGTCCGCGAACATCCGTTCAGCCTACTTTTGTTCGACGAAATCGAGAAAGCTCACGGGCAGGTGATGGACAAATTTCTCCAGATTCTGGAGGATGGACGCCTGACGGATAGCAAAGGCCAGACGGCCTATTTTGCCCAATCGGTCATTATTTTCACGAGTAACATCGGTGCGGACTCCCTCTTTCCGACGGAGATGGAGGCGGCGGTGACAGACGATTCGCCCGATTACGAAACGTATGTGAAGCACCATTTTCTCGAAAAAGTGCGGGAACATTTCGTCCGCGTCCTGAAACGACCGGAGATTTTGAATCGATTCGGCGATAATATTCTCGTGTTCGACCTCCTGCGGCCAGCTTTTGTGCGGCAGATTGGGGAGAAATTTTTGCGGTTTCTGGCGACGTCTGCTCTGGAAAAACGGGGGTTGACGCTGGAATTTGAGCCATCCATTCTGGCGTGTGTGGAAGAGGCCATGCGGCGACCGGAGAATATCAAAAATGGCGGACGGCGGATTCGGACATTTCTCGAAGACCGGCTGGAAAAGAAGCTGAATCGGTGGATTTTTGAGCAGGAGCCGCCACGGGGAACGACCTGGCAGTTGGGGCTGGATGTGGCAGGACAGTTGCGGGTGACGGAGCAGAAAAAGGAGGTGTAAAAAATAAAAGTGGTAGGATGCCGCTTCCAGACATGATTATTTTCTAGCGGAATGTAAATCTTGTAAATTTCCCGAAGTCTCTATTTTATCAGTGGAAAAAGAAAAATAATCGTTTTGTTCATTTTTTCTTTCAAAATCGGAAAATTTGGCGTAGTGTTTTAAGGAATTTGACGATTATGGGAGTAGAGAATATTTGCGCGAAGATATTGCGCGGAAATATTGGCAGGGATAAATTTTGGGATTCCTGAGACTTTCTATCCGAGAGAAGATTTCGGGGAACAGCCATGTTTTTCCTACCGTTTCCGAAATAAAATTGACAAATTTTTGGATTTTAATGAACATTTACATGTTCCGGGATATATTAAGGGATATATCTTTGAGTGTGTGGTTTTGGTAAATCCAAGGCTTTTGCAAGTGGAATTCAGATTATGAAAAAGACTCCGAAATCGAATCGTTCCCATCGTTCTTCCTGGATGAAAAAGAATCTTTCTGCGAACCGAAAAACAACCACGTTTCATTTAGAGTCACTGGAGCCACGGCAAATGCTCTCCGGGATTTCTTTCGCGACGGTGAACCTGAATGGCGACACGGTGGAAAGCGACACTTTCCAGGTGACGTTAAGCGATCTGAACAATCAGACTACTTCTCCTCAATATGTGACGATGAACATTGTCTCGTCATCGGGAAAGGTGATCAATCCGTCGCAGATTCAGGTGGAAGGTGCCCGTGCCCTGCGGACTTCGACCGATTCGAGTACGAAGGTAACCTCAATTCTTTATCAGATGGGCTTTGGTACCGATTATTCGGTGACGGTAACGGGTTTGTCGGAGGGAGAGTCGCTGAAAGTCCTCTTCACGCTTCCGGGCGACAAGGATGGTAACGGGATTTCCGAACTGGAACATTACGAAGCATACGGCGAAGTCCTGAAAGGGAATGGTCTCAATGCTCAATTTGTACACCGTTATCTGGAAATGCACGGCGTTGATTTGACGCAGAACCATTTCGATACGCTTTGGGACATGAATGGCGATGGCAAATTTACGCTCAGTGAATTTCAAACTCTTTTCAATTCAACCAGCACGATTAATTTGGAGCAGACGATTACGACGAGTCCCGACATTCGGGATTTGAAGGTCAACGGCGAAACACCACGGACGGATGGACTGGTGCAGGGTTCCGAGTTGGTACTTTCGGGAAATTTGTCGGAAGTGGATACTTCGAAACCGATCATGGCGGATGTGACGGTGGGAGGCGAGACGAAAACGGTCAATCTGACGGAACTGGCGGACAGTTCGGGGAATTTCACGTGGGATGTCAAGGAAACGTTTGACTTGACGGAAATGCCGGAAGGGGAAGTAACGTTCGTTCTTTACGGCGGCAAATGCGAAACGGCTGTGAATGATCCGTCGGCCAATTCGTGGAGTTTTATACTCGACGCAACCGCACCAGCCATCACCGCGACAGAAGTGTTGACGGTGAATGGCCAGGAGGCGTTTGAGGGGAAATTCCACACCCGTTATGAGAATGATCAGATTGTGTTGAACCTTCAGTTTACGACCACACTGAACGAAGCTGCGTTTGCCACAGTACTGGCGAACGATACCGATGGGATTTACATCGACGTGGTGATTACGAACGCGTCGGGGACATCTGTTTTCACCGCAACGAACTATCGGCTAACGAAAGACAATCTGACGAAAAAAGCCGATGAAGATGTTTATGTTTTGGGGCTGAATCTTCTCAAAAGCGACACGAACTTTACCGACGGAGAGTATACGCTGACGGTGACGCCGCACGATTTGGTCGGAAATACGGTTACGGAAACGACGGCCACGTTGGTGATGGATTCGACGGCTCCAGTGGCAGCTGATGTGGTGACAACGTACACGGAACAGACGAATCCAGGGAGTGTGACGGCGGACTATTATACCGACGGAACGTTTTCGGGCGATTCGGCAGACGTGACGTTGGGTTTTGCCAATGGGGAAAAGGGGACGATCTATTACAGTCTCGACGGTGGAGAAAACTGGCTTTCTTCGGGCAATACGTTTGTGGGAGAGTTGACACTTTTCCCGACATGGCAGGCCGGAACGAACACGATTCAGTATTATCTCGTCGATAGGGCGGGGAATGCGTTGGGAAGTAAGACGGAACCGCTGACCTGGACGTGTATTATCAATACGGCTCCGGTGTTGAGTACGCCGGGAAAAACGCTGGAAACCGATGGTCTGACGCAGTTGGAGCGGGAAGGTGCGGAGAAAGTCACCGTTACGCTGGCGGATCAGTTCACCAACGACGATGGCGGTGCGATGACGTATGAAAACATTGCCAGTTCCAACGATCGCGTGACTGTCACGAACAACAACGGCATTTTGGAGTTTGCGTTTGTCACGTTGGGCGAGGACGAAGTTTCCTACTCCACCACCATTTCCGTCACGGCCAAAGATCAGTACGGCGAAACGTGTACGCTGACGTTTGAGTTGGAATACACCAAGGACAACGAAGCTCCGCAAGCGGGGAATGTGCAGATTGAGGATGGTTCTGGGAATCGGCTCGATTCGACAGTCTGGAACCAGACGGATTATGATATTATTCTGGCTCAACAGGAAAGTACGCCAAAAGAACTCTGGTTGACTGGTACGATTGAGGATATTTCTGAAATAAAATCGTTCACGGTAGTGTGGGGAGATTACCCTTATCCCGTAACCAACCCGGCGGAAGATTTCACTGAGGGTGTCTTCTCTTATAACGCTGCCAACAAGTCGTTCAAAATCGACATCACGGGAATTGCAGAAGGGGGTTATTCTCTGAAAGTCTATGGAGCCGATGAACACGGCAATGTGACGACGGAGGATACGGCTCAAGAAACTACGATTTTGGTTGATCTTACCGCTCCGACAGCGACGATTGATTCCATCACCGTGGACGAAAAATCAACTACAGCTACAGTCTATACGAACGATACTACCCCTACCGTGACGGTTGTTGTTTCCGATGCGGACACGGATACCTGGGTTCAGTTGTGGAATGGGACGACGTTTCTGGGAAGTGGACAGGTGGCGAATGGTTCTGTTTCCATCGCGCTGAGAGAGGCACTTGCGGAAGGTTCTTATACGCTTACCGTCCAGATTGTGGATGGTGTGGGAAATGAAGGGGCTTCTCAAGAATGTTTGGTCGTTGTGGATACCACGAAACCGGTGGTTGGTTGGAATTCTGGCGACTTTGATTCCGAGCAAACGGGAACAGAAACTGGGGAATATTACACCATCAATAGCAGCCAAAAAGTCATTCTCGAGCTGACAGAAACCAACCAGACGGGTGGTTCTTGGACGATTACTCGAAATGATGACCCCCTGGAATATAATGCAGATGGATTGGAACTGATACTAGGAACGAATGCCTTTACCGCCACCTACACCGACGCGGCAGGTAATACGGCCGAGGAATCATTCGTCATTTACTACAACGCGGTTCCTGGACGAACACAAGATACGTTGGCTACACCGGTTGGAACCTACAGCGACGATGGAACAGTCACCGTGACGATTCCCAAAGCGGATGTTGCGGCATTGTTTACGCAAGACGATTCCGAGAAGGACACTCTGACCTACGAATTAAAGCCTAGTATGGCGGGTGCTACGGTAACGGAAGACGGTGAGGATTATGTCATTACTTATTCTGGTGTAAAGAAAACGGATACACAACTGGGAACACTGACGATTACCGCGACGGATAGCTACGGTGAATTCGCAGAAGATTATTCCGTCGATGTTTATAAGGAAAACCTGGCTCCGTGGTGGAGTGAATCGACTGGTTTGGGGAAGGAAGATCCCTTAAAAGTAACGTTGAAACAACAGTCGGGAGAAAGCATTTCCTATATCTTTGATGTTCCGGTGGAAGATGAGATTGAGTTTGTTCTGGAGGAAGATAAGATTGTTCCAGGGTTGACTTTTTCCGAGATTGTTTGTCTTGAAGGTACTGTGACGTTTGATTATGTGGACGGGAAATATGTTTGTACCTTTACCCCCAATGAAAAATTTCTCGGAACAGCCAATATTAACTTCGACGTGACGGATCAGGGTTACGGCCCTGTGGGTGGAGGAGATAAACTTGCTGCTCAAACGATTGAATTGAAAGTAGAAGGTACGAATACCGCTCCCGTATGGAACGGAACCGAAAAACCAACCATTGAGACGGAAATAAACACATCAGTGGAGTTCGACCTGGCGGATTATACTTCCCAATTTACCGACGCGGAGGGAGAAGACGTTACCGTAACTGTGGTGGGCAGTTTGCCTGATGGAATGGCACCTGTTGATGGGCAGTCGGGAAAATACACCTTCACAACTGCGAATTACGGAGTTTACACCTTCCAAATCATCGGTTCCGACGGTGTTCTCGATAGTGCCCCAGTTACCATTTCCATCGTCGTTGCTGGGGAATTTCAGATTAAGGATGAAAGTCTGAATGTGACGGCGCAGGAAACCATTTCCGCAGGTGTAGCAACGACTACCGATATGACTTTGGCGGAAAGAGTAACCACAACTTCCAACGTGACGTTGGGAATTGGTTCGGTTTTGAAAGCAGGGACAGTGCTGAAAGTGGGAACTCAGTTGGGTATGAATGCCTATGGCATTTCAACTATTGAATATCAACCCGCAGCAGGTGGATTTGTCTTAACCAGTGACTATAACGTTACCACAGACATGACAACGACTACGGTGGTTGTTCTTACCGCAGATTCAGAAATTGCTTTCAATTCGTTATTGAAAGCGGGGACGAATTTTGCTGCGGAAACAACGGTCAAAATCGTCAGTGTTGATGGTATCAGAGTTATTTACAATAATTACAGCACATCGGGGACCCTATTGGAATATACGTATTCTCTCTCCAAGTGGAAGATTCCTGAGGGAGTTACGTTGGAATCTGTTTCGGCAACGTTCGAGGAGAACAGTTGTTTTGCTTCGGCATGGCTTTCCGATGACAGACAGAGTTTGATTGTTCAGTACAAACCGTATCAACCAGACCAGGATCGTTCTGCCGTGGAAGTTTCGGTGATGTTGTCGGATGGAACGAAATTGCCGGTGACAATTTCGACCGAATACGAAACGCCAATTCGTTTTGAAACGCGGCTGGTATCGACGGTAACAGATACGACCTTCCCCGGAGACAATAACAGTCAGAAATCGAAAACGCCAAATTCCTCGATTCTTTCCATTGAGGAAAATAAAACTTACTATCTGGAAGTTTGGGGTGTATGCGATATTCCTCTCTACCAGGAAGCTATTTTAAGTGCGTATGAAACACCACTCGTTTTTATGGCGGTTGAGTTGACGATTCCCGCAGAAGTCATGAGTTACATTACAGTTTATTCAAGATATCCAGCCATTTATAAATATGTACCGCAAGATGACGGTTCCTACCGTCTCACCTGTGGTTCCTTTTCAGGTGTCTTGTCTGGTTCCCAAATATTCTGCGGTTATGATGGTTATTATGAGCGTCTCGGACTGTACACTATTGAAACGAAAGAGGGAATTCAAAAATTTGAAACCAAAATAGATAAAACCAGTGGTGTATGTACGTTATCCTTTACATTTAAAGACGAGTCGACCCCCTTTACGAATGGTGATGTCAACGTTTCCCAGAGAATGGTGGTTCGTGATGTCAACGTGAGTACGGCCAGTAACCTTCGCGGTACGGAAGCGGCACGAGAGACGGTGGTGGAAGGGAATGGGGTGTATCTGTCGCTGGTGAAGGACAAGACGGAAAGTGAGCAGACGCAGACACTTCGGGAAAGTGAGGAGTACCTGACGGAATGGGATTCGTCGTGGGTGGAGTTGTGGGTGAATACGCAGGAGGAAGGGGTCGATTTGCGGAAAGTCCTGGTCGATTTGGGCTACGATGCCAACCTCTTTACCGCCACGGACTTGGAATATGGGTCTGCGGTGGAAGGTCTGGAAGTGACTTGGGAAGATGGTAAAATCGTCGGTATCGGCGGGGATTTGTCGCAGGCCGTGACGAATGAGGATGGTTTCGTGTTGCTGGCACGGGTGAAGCTGGAATCGGCAGTCGGAAACGGCGTTGCGGCGGATAACGTCGGGGCGGTCAAGGCTGGGCTGGTACTGGAAAATATCGCGTTGTTCCAGAGCAACGGTACATTGGTGGAGGCCAATACGCAGGTTTACGTCAATACCAACATTTTCCCGGTGGTGTACGACTCCAACGACGATGGACGAATCGACATTGACGATTTGGTGACGTTTGCCAAAATGTTCGGGGAAAGCTCCACCGACAGTACTGATCCGCGTGTTTGGGCAATGGACTTCGACAAGTCGGGGAATATCGACATTGACGACCTGGTAGCTTTTGCGAAGAATTTTGGCCTAACGAAAGCGGACGCGGATTCGATCGTCTATCCCGAACGATTCATGGAACAGTGGATCGGCTCAATGAAGATTGGGACGGGAGACGCGAACGTTGCTAATTTGCTGGAAACAGCCATTCGCCAGTGGGAAACGAAGCTGAACGAGGCTCTCCAGATCGATGTGCAGATTATCGTGAAGGATTTGGACGACACGGACAAGATTCTGGGTCAAACGGTGCTTGTCGGTGTGGACGAAAACGGTGCTCCCAATACGGCGGTTGTGTATCTGGACGACGACGCGCTGGGACAGGGTTGGTTTGTCAGTGAAGATGGGCTGATTCCGTCCGACCAGTACGATTTGTACACGGTCTTGCTGCACGAATTGGGCCACGCATTGGGCTTTAACGCCAGTTATACGGGTTATACCGATACGCTGGACACGCCGATCACGTACACGGACGATGCTGGCGAAAAGCATTATCTGCGACCGGACGGTCACGTGGAAGACAATCGTGACGACCTGATGTACTTTGAAATCAATCCGGGCGAGCGGAAAGAAATCTCCGATCTGGACGCGGAAATCCTCCGCAAGGCACGGGAACAGGGGGGTGTGATTGGAGAGCAATACCTGTATGCTCTTCAAGGTTCCGTTTCCGATACGGTTTCGGAAGAAGTGACTTCGGAAGTCGTCGTTTCGACCATGATGGAAGAGTCGCAGTGGAACGCCATGCTGGTATCGGCGGTGACGGAAGAAGTTCGGAAAGTGGAAGGTGCCGCGACGGATAAGGCGTGGGAAACGATCGATTCGGAGCTTTTGACGACCGACAATTCCCAGCGTGCCACCACCGCGTCGGAGGATGTGGATTGGCTGGGTGAGGACGATTCGTTGGAGTCGTTGCTGGAGGAAATTGCCACGGAACCGTTGAGCGTGAAGTTGGAGAAGTAAAATAAAAGCCGCGCAGCGGCGCACGTAAAAGTCTTGGGAAGAGGGGGTCTGGGGGGGAAACACTTTCTTCAGAAAGGTTTCCCCTCCCACGGCGGTTCTATCTTGACGGGCAAGTCGCTCTCGCCTTTGGCGCAAGCGATGCCACGCCTGGCAGATGAGGAAAGGAGTCAACCGTTGAAAAATCGATCGCGGTTATTTCGTTTGGAGTTGCTGGAGGAACGCAATCTTTTGAGTACAACCCCATTAGGTGACGTGGAGGACAGCGTTGCCCTGTTTGCGTCGGCCAACTTTGATTCTGCGCAGACCGTTACGTTTTCCGCCGATTTAGACTTTTCGGGAGAAACGCTCTGTCAAATGGCGGTGGATGGGACGAGCCTGGCGGTACTTTCTCATGATACGTCCACCGGGTATTTACGGCTCTACCAGTGGGAGAGCGAAAACTGGCAACTCCAGACAACGCGGACGTTTGCGAATGTCTCGCAGTTTGGGCAAAATCTGGCAATAGACGGGCGGAACATCCTCGTCGATTCCGGGAAAGGCGTTTCGATTTTCCACTGGAACGGAACCACTCTTTCGGAAACGGTTCTGTCGTCGGCAGGGTGTGTATCCGCGTCGCTGGATGGGGATATTGCGGTTATCGGCGGGGAAAATAGCGTTTCGGTCTATCGCAACACGATTCTCGGCTGGCAGCAGGAAAAGTTCTGGAGTGGTTCCCACGGACAATCGATCGGAGCCAACGTTCTCTACGACGCGGCAACCGAACGGCTTTTCGTGGCGGATTATACAGACGAAGCGACAGGTGCGGTCTCGGTTTATACGCGGGATTCGGGGAAATGGACACTCCAGCAAACGTTATCGGGGGAGCAGGAATTTGGCTGTTCGCTTTCGGTGGATGGGAATACGCTGGCGGTGGGAGCCGGGGGAAATGTCACGCTTTATGAATATGCGGATGGTACATGGGTGGAGAAGGAGGATAAATTCACTCCTATTTCACAAGAAGGATTGACTTCGGTCTTGTTTGGCAGTTCGGTTTCTCTTTCGGGCGACCGACTTTGGGTGGGGGATTCGCTGGCATTGCAGGGGACTTCGGTAACGGGAGCGGTTTACACTTTTGAAAAAACGTCTTCAGGCTGGGAGGAAGGGGAAATCCTTCAGTCGTCCGCCTCGGGAAACGTGTTGCGGTATGGCGAATCGGTCTTTTTGTGCGAAGATTTTGCGGTGGTGATGGTTCCGGGAAATAGCACGATTGTGACATGTACTCCGAGCGAATCGGACAAAGACGCACTTCAGGTGGAGTCGATTTTGCTGGACGGAAATCAGATCATCGTCGGGTTTTCCGAGATTCTCTCCAAATCGAGTGAGCCGATATTGCGGATTGGCTCAGAAACGTTGTCGGCGACGGAGATTCTGCACGGAAACAAGGTGGTTTGGACACTGCCGGACGGTTTTTCGGAAAAGGACTATACGCTGTCATGGAGCGGTATCAGCGACCTTCACGGATGTTCTCTGGCAACGACAGAGTGGGAGTGGACGTACGATAAAACGGTGCCGACGGTGGAATCGTTTTCGATGGAATCGGGTGGCGGGAAAGTTTCTGCAACGGTAACGTTTTCCGAGGAGATGGTTCCTCCTTTGGGATCAGACCAGGATTTTCTTCTGGTAGATGAAACTGGTAAAAGTTATCCTGTTACCTGGGACTATGACAAAAGTATGCGCACCGTAACGATTTTTTCAGAAACCACCATGCCCGCAGGGGAATACACGCTCTGGGTTCTGGGGGGAGCGATGGGGTGGTGCGACTTGGCGGGAAATCCCCTGGTCAAAGTGGGGTTTCGTAACGGCGAGATTTTACAGGCATTGAATGTTTCGGTGGAATTGGGAGTGACGGACGAAAATTCGCAGCCGGTCGAATGGCTTCATGAATGGCAGTCGCATGGGGTGGAACTTTACGCAATCTCGGAAACGGATATTTCTGGGGCCAACTTAACCGTGGAACTCCATTATCGGCCTGATCTGTTTACGCTGGAGGAATCTTCGCTTCCGGCAGGGTGGAGCGTTTCGGAGCAAACTTCTGGAACGCTGATTTTGACTGGTCTGTCGGGCAATCTGACGGTAGGAGAAAAGACGCTGTTGGGAGAAATTCGCTTCGAGCCGGTGGCGGAAGGGGGAATTGCCCTCGACACAACGGTGGCTGGACTTCCCGTGGAGGAATTGGGACTGCGGGTGGCGTCGATAAGCGGAACGGACACGTCGGGGACGGCACTGGAAGGAAGTGGGACGATTCAGACACTTCCGAAAGTCTATCCAGTTTTGTACGATTTGGACGACAGTGGAAGTATCGACATCGACGATTTGATTCTCTTTGCCCAGAATTTTTCTAAATCTGCCGACGCTTCCCCCATGGCCTTTTACTGCGACTTGGACCATAGCGGAACGGTTGATATTGACGATTTGATTCTTTTCGCTCAAAATTTCTCCCGTTCCCCCGGCAACTCGCTGATGTTTGCGAGCAATTATCCCGCCGCATGGGAAACCGGGCAAAATTTGGTTCTGGCGGAAAAGGTCGCGGTGAAAACGGACGAAATTCCTGTCGCTCTGGAGCAAAATGCCCTCGATACACTTTCGGAAGTGGTCATCGAGCGGGCGACGACGGAATTCGGTATTACCGTGCCTGCCCAGGTGTTGGAAACGGTGACTTTCCGTGTGGCTGACCTGGGGGGGAATGTTCTGGCAACGCAGATCGGCAACGTCCTCTGGATCGACCAGACGGCGGCGGGGTGCGGCTGGTATCTGGATGCCACACCGTACGACGATACGGACGATGTTTTCGACGGACAGGTCGATTTGCTCTCCGTTTTGTTCCACGAATGGGGACACCTGGCGGGTGAGGAGCATTCGGAGGAAAACGACGATTGGATGGGGGAGTCGATTGCCCCAGGAGTCCGTCGCCTGCCGGACGTGATGGATAAAATTTTCGGCGAAGGGTAAATTTTCAACGCCCTTTGATGTTGTACAAGGGGATGAGGAGAAATTTTACCTCCACCGTCGGCTCGATCTGGGACAAAATCTCCTGTTTCGGCTTGTAGGCGTCGGGAGCTTCGTCCAGAGCATAGCCCAATGACGTGGTAAACACGCCATGTTGCGCCATATCTTCCTGGGCATGGGCAAGTTGAATGGTCTGTTTGGCCTGCGAGCGACTCATCAGCCGCCCGGCGCCGTGGGGTGCGGAGTGGTTCCAATCGTCGTTTCCTTTTCCCACACAAACCGCCAGCCCATCTCGCATGTTGAACGGAATGAGGCACTTTTCCCCTTCACTCGCGGAGATGGCTCCTTTGCGAATGACCATTTCGTCCAAATCGACGTAATTGTGCATGGAAACGATCATTTCCTCAAACGTCTCTTCCCGGAAAAAATTCTGGAGGATTTCGTGCAAAATCATCTGATGATTGATGGTGGCAAAACGTTGGGCTGCCGCGACGCAGGTGAGATAGCGCTGCCAATACCGCGATGGAGGTTCGAGAAAACTCATTTCACGGGGAATTTTGTACTCCCTTTCCCGGCAATACTTTTCCGCGTGGTGTTGATAAATCTCAGCAGACGTCATTCCAAACTGGCGACTTCCGCTGTGTGCCGTCAACCAGAGTCGGCCTTCGGGATCCCTTCCCAGTTCCAAAAAATGATTCCCGGAACCGAGCGATTTCAGTTGCTTTAAAACCGAGACTTTCAGCGACATTCTCGGCGGAGCATCTTCGCGCAGAATCTCTTCAGCCGCTTCCAACTGAACTTTATCCGCCTGGGTGATTTTCGTCCGATCCGTTTTCGTCCACGTTTTCCGCAGATTTTGCAAATACATTCCCGCACCGAGCGGAATATTCTCTCGAATGAAACGGTCAAGTTCCGCAAAATCGGGAATTTGCTTTGTTTTCAGCCTTCCGGTCGTCACCGTGCAGCCCAAGTCGACACCGACGATGTTGGGACTGATCCGTGGCGCATCCCGGTTCAGTCGTTGCGTAAATCCAATCACGCACCCTTTTCCCACATGCACATCCGGCATGACTCGCACCCGCGTCCCTTCCGCCAGCAGAGAATTCATAATGCCCAACAACTGTCCATATACTTCATGATTTTGGTACAAATCACTGAAAACGGTCGCGGTACCATATTTTCCTGTAATTTCCATTCCGCTCCCTCCTTGGTAGAGGTTTTCTGATATTTTTGAAAATATTCTCAATAGAATATACCCGAAAAACCTTTTTCTAACAAGCCTGAAGCGTTGTTTTTCCGGGAATGAACACGAACAAGAATAAAAATACTATTCCCCACCCATTGACAAATGGGGTAAAAGTTTCTTATACTATCCAAGGTAGGGATTTTTTTCCGAGATATTTTACGAAAGGACGAAAGAATGAGCAAAACCCACCGACGTGATTTTCTGAAACAGGGAACGATGATTTCAACAGCGATGCTGGCTGGCTTTGGTGCCGGGAATCGTGTGTATGCCGGAGAGAGTCAGGTGCTGAAAATCGGCCTGATTGGGTGTGGTGGCCGTGGCTGCGGGGCGGTGGGAGACGCGATGAGCGTCGACCCGAACGTGAAACTCGTGGCGGCTGCGGAAATCTTCGGCGAAAAGGGGGAAGCGGCCATGGCTCTTCTCAAAGAGCGTTTCGGAGAGCGGATTGCGGTCACGAAAGAGACGCTTTTTGTTGGTTTCGACGCATACAAAAAAGTCCTTGCCACCGATATTGACGTCGTGATTCTCGCCACACCGCAGTATTTCCGGCCAATCATGCTCAAAGAAGCGATCGCTGCGGGGAAACACGTTTTTGCGGAAAAACCGGTGGCGGTGGATGGTGCCGGGATTCGGATGGTGCTGGAAGCGGCGGAAGAGGCGAAGAAAAAAGGTTTGAACCTTGTTTCCGGGCTGGTCAATCGTTACTGCACACCGTCGCAGGAGACGATTCAGAAGATTCGCGACGGAGCGATTGGCGAAATCATCACCGCCAAGGCCAATCGTATGGGTGGACCGCTCTGGGCACATGCGCGTCGGGAGGGGGACACGGAAATGATGTACCAGATGCGAAACTGGGTCAATTTCTGCTGGATGGCGAGCGAATATATCAACGACGTGACGATCCACCAAATCGACGTGGCTCTCTGGGCGATGGGAGACCCGACCCCTGTTGCCGCGATTGGCATGGGAGGGCGAATCATGCGTCGCGGAGCGGACACGGGCGATATTTACGACTCGATGGCGGTTTCGTACGACTTTGCCGACGGACGGACGCTTCAGGCCAACTCTCGCCAGATTCCTGGCGCGTGGGGGGAAGCGGTGACGTGGCTTTACGGCACGAAAGGTTACGCACGGCTGGGGAATGTCGGCTGGAATTGCGAAATTTTCGGCGAACAGGCGTTCAAAGCGGGAAGAGCGACGATTCCCGGCGTGCAGATGGAACACAAAGTCCTCCTCGACGCCATCCGCAGCGGTGGGCAAACGTATGTCAACAACGGTGCGTACATGGCCAACTCGACCGGTCTGTGCATTATGGGACGTATTGCGGCGTACACCGGGAAAAAGGTGACGTGGGAGGAAATGCTCCAGGATGAATTGCCCAAGCCGGAAAATTGGAGTTGGGACACCCTCCCGCCAACGCTCCCCAACGAAGCCGGGCAGTACAAAATTGCCGTTCCGACGATCGGTTGGGAATATCTTTGAGGAATGATTCATGAGGGTGCCACCATCATGGAAGACGATGCCTGGAATTCCGGTGACGATTTTCCCGGAACTCCGGGCTGGGTGAGGAATAAGGGCTTGTCCATAAATAACGACCGCTTTATCAAACGCAATCACCCCATTGCCAGGTGTAGAAGCGCGTCGTACGAATGGTCCGTTTTTTCGTAGCGGGAAGAGAGTTTACGAAAGTGTTTGAGCCATGTGTGAAACGCTTCGACGACCTCTTTGCGATTGACGTAACACGTTTTCAGGCAAAGGTTTAGGTGAAGTGCGTCATCTTCCCCCCCCTTTTCCGCCGGGACGAAACGTTCCACAAGCAACGGCTCCAGCATTATGGAATCATGCCGATTTACTCCGCAAACGACGATGGAGAACGTATACTGTGACCCTCCACCGTCAAGGTAAAGGTTGTATTTTCCCTTGAGACGTTGGTTTTCGTCCCATTTTCCACGATCCGTCGGGTTCACTCCTGTAGATTCCGTGGCGAGCGGCACCTTGATTTGGCAGCCGTTCGCTGAATGCCAATCCCAGTCAATCCCCTCCAGTTCGTCTTCTTCCACCGCCCGACTTACGTCTGTACTTGCCGTTTTTGTCCCGACATTCCTCATTTGTCGGAATCAACGGCTCAACCTCCGCTTAAAATTCATCCGATTTTCCCATAGGTGTGTTTGTGAAATCGGTTCGTCTTTTTATTGAAAATATCGAAAAAAATGGAGAAATTTTAATTGGCACCTTCTAAAAACCTCTCATTCCCCGTAGAACATTTTGCACGGAATTTAATTCCGCGGGAAATGATTTGTGGACGGAAAGTTTTGCACGAGGAAGGGGAAAATTTTGTGCTAAATTGGCTGTTTGGATGGATTTAGGGGGATTTGGTACATTTTCGCTCAGCAGGTGCGGAATTTCCCGTCGGTCGCGTTAAAATCGTCAGTCGCAGCATATTGTACGATAAATTCTTGAAGCAAATTTCACTTTCGCGCGAGCAAGGCCGACGGTATAAATCGTGCAACTTCCGAGGGCAACTTTGCTCATCAGGCCAAAACATGTTCGACTTGACAACGAATCCGGGATTTTCTTGCTTTTTTGCGTCAATCAACAGGTGGTTGCGATAACCTTTTTCGCAAATGAGAGGGCCCCATTTCTTTTTTTCGACTTCCAAAATATTCGCAGCCAACTGGTACACACAGTCCGCCCAAACTTTGCGTGAGGTCGCACGCTTGTTGAGCATTTCCATAAAGCATTGAGAATCATGGACTTACGCAGATGTTACACGATATTCCCGAATGAATTTGTGCTTTCGGTCGATGTTGATGCGATTTTTATAGCCATAGTGTAAACAATTCCGGCGTTTCGCCCGTTTCCTGGATTTTTTGCTTCTCCTCCGGCGTGTTGTGTTGAACGGGAAATTCC
>JAUNBF010000139.1 GCA_030527185.1 Planctomycetia bacterium
GGGTGCGCAATGCGTTGCAAATAATTGCAAGGAAAAGAACGAAGTTTCGCAAGTGCTTGAAAATAGGGAACTTGTGCGCATAAAAAACCCCGCCTGCGTCGATTTGCAAATGGGGGAACAAGTATATCATTGCCCCGATTGTGCGGGATGTTTGCCAGAAATATCCCCCGGAAAAGACGATAGCGTACCACGGTTTCGGGCTGAGTGCCGGGCGGATGGGGATGGAAACTTACTCCCGACAAGGGGATACGATTTTCGAGGACATCCGCAACCCGGCGGCCAATGCGTGCCGGTGGATGTACAAATTCAGCGATGTTTCCGGGGCGTATGAGTTGCACAGTGACGTAAACGCTTGGAAAGACTACCTTTTCGAGCGGCTCCGCACCCCGATCGGGGAAAAGGGCAGCATGGTTTTGTACAGTGCCCCGACGTTTGCCCATGAGCTTTTCGCGGTGCAGGTTTGCGAAAGTGAGCGGTCGGAAGAGTTTGTAAGTCGGGGGGTTACGAGAAATCGGTGGGTAACGGCACCGGGAGCGGACAACGAATATCTGGACTGCCTCGTCGGATGTTGCTGCCTTGCCAGTTTTGCTGGCTGCGTCTATGTTCCGACGGGGGGAATCAAGCCGCCAGAACATCGTGTCGTGAAGCGTAAAAAGTCATTCCGGGAGCGTCTGAAAGAGAGAAGGGAGCGTGTGAGATGATTCCATGTCCCGTTTGCGGTTGTGCCATGAGTAATGTCGTAAAGACCCGCCATTACTCAACTTACGCTTATGGCAAGACGCACTATACCACCCGCCGTACCCGCCGATGCCGCCATTGCGGAAAACTTTTCAAGACGATGGAAGTGCAGGAATCGGATGTCGAGCCACGTGAGGAGAGATGAGATTTTTTACTTTTTGAGAAAAAGATTAAAGAGCAGGGGGCGGGATAACCGATTTAGGTTATTGGGCGGTTGCTACCATGAGCAGCAGGAAAATTACGATGAGTGTTAAGGTCAGTAGTAATTTTCTCATAAGCTTCACCTCCTTTCTTTTTCAAGATTGTCGGTGCCCGCCCCCTGTATTATAAGTATCGGATTTTCAAGGGTTTATGTTAAATGAATCCTTGAAAATCTTTTGTTATTTCTTGATTTTTCTTGTAATTTTTTTTCTTCTTATCCCCCACTCCTTCCGGGGGGAAAATCTCCCCGTTTTCTCAAGAAAATTAAAAATTTTTGACTTTTTTGTCCATATATGGACACATTACTTGACACGGTTGCGGTTTCGGTGTTTAATTCGCGCAAAGCGGCGGAAATCCTTGACTTACGAACCGCGAAAAAAAAGCCCATGCTCAAAGAGCAAAAAAGAAGGAGTAAGAAATGAAATGGAATCGAAAAAAAACGCTCATTTTGGCGGTGCTGTTCGGGCTGCTCATCGTATCCGAAAGCAATGGGCAACGGTTTTGGCGGACGAATGCGACGGTAAAACCGACGACAACATGCGTGGACGGGAGTTGTCCGACGACGAAAAAAACGGCTCCGAAAGTGGAAGAGGAAAAGACGCAACCCGTTGTGACATCGGAGGTTGCGGAAAGTGTTGCCGGCAGTGTGAACGGCTTGGAATCCAATGTTTCGGACGTTGAAAAGGTGGCGGCGGAAAAGATTGACCCGATGAGGGCGGAGTGCCTTTTACGCGGGAACGCGGTCGTGAATACGTCGCTTTATGCGGCGGGCGATGATTTTGTTCGGGCGGCCAGTTTCCCTGTCGGTCGATGTTGATGTGATTTTTATAGCCGTAGTGTAAACAATTCCGGTATTTCGCCCGTTTCCTGGATTTTTTGCTTCTCCCGCGGCATGTTGCGCTGAACGGGAACTTCCTGGAACGTCGCTTCTGCGATCTGTCCGTCGTTTGCTCTAAATCCCTATTTTTCAAGGTGTTTGTTAAACTGGCGGAACAGAAAATCGTGAATTCCATCCTACTTCAGGCGTTCCCGAAAACCCCAGATCGTCCGAGCGTCGGGAACCTTGTCGTCCGGCTCAATCCCCAAAAACTTCTGGAAATCCAGCTTACTTCCAATCTTCTCCAACCGTTCTTCCCTTCAATCTTTCTGAAACAACCATCCCGGACGCATGTCAAACTCCTTAAAAACAGGCTTCCAAACAACATCTTGAACGGCCTCAGGGATATTTAAAATATTCTCTTTCTGCAAGGGATACCTTGGCAAAAAAATATAAAAATTCCTGAATTTTCCAAAAAATTTCTTCCTCCTCTTTGCTTGACAACGCGAATCATCAATGCTACAATAAAATCCCATGGCGAAACCTCCACAGGGGAGGTTTTTAGAAGTTGCCGATTATCAATTAAACCCATGTCTGGATTGTTGAAAATAGCGGAAATAGCGGAGTTGGATTCGCGGAGGAATATTTTGCGGATTCCGCCGGAGGTGGATGTGCCACTGACGGGACGGGTGCGGAGGTTGATCGACACGCGGGAATTCCAACGCCTGAACCGGATTCGGCAGTTGGGGCTGGTTTCGCGGGTCTATCCAGGGGCAATGCACACCCGGCTGGAACATTCCCTGGGCGTTTTCCGGCTGGCGGTACTGTTGCTCAAACGGCTGGCGTACGATCCGGTGTTTTCGCGAAAAGTGCCGCTCTGGGGGGGCGAGCTTTTTCTGCTGACAGCGTTATTGCACGATTTGGGACATTATCCGTACTGCCACCCGATTGAGGATTTGCAGCTGCCCGATTCGATTCGGCACGAAACGCGAATTGCCCGGTATTTGCGGGATGAAACGAGTGAGCTGGTGCGGGGAATTCGAGAGGATTGGCAGCAGGAGCCGGACGATGTACTCTATTTGCTCAGTGGGCAAAGACCGAGCCGTCCGACGCCACTTTCGGAAAATCCGGCGTTGTACCGATTGCTGGCCAGTCTCCTTTCCGGCCCGGTCGATATTGACAAGATGGACTATTTGCAGCGAGACAGCCTTCACGCCGGCGTTCCGTACGGGCGAAATTTCGATCAGGAACGGCTTTTGGGAAGTCTTTGCCTCAACGCTGGCGGAGATGGGCTGGCCATTTCCAGCAAAGGAAAGACGGCGGCGGAACTGTTGGTTTTTGCCCGATATGTCATGTTCAGTGAGGTTTACTGGCACCATGCCGTCCGCAGTGCCACGGCCATGCTCCAGCGACTCTATTTTACGCTCTGGCAGAAAAACGGCCGCGAATTTTCGGAGAAATTGCTCGCTTCCACCGACGACGAAGCGGAAACACTCTTTCACGAACACGTGCGGGGCGATTCTGCCGAAACGCTCTGGCAGGGACTTTTCGGTTCGCGGAGAATTTTATACAAACAGGCTGCGGAATTCACCTTTTACGAACATCCTGAAATTTACCATGCCATTGCGCGAAAACCGTATGCCTGGATGGTGCGACTTGCGGAAGACCTGGCTTCTCAACTTTCCAAACGGGTGGGGCGAAAGGTGGAGCCGGTGGAGGTGTTGGTGGACGCGCCGCCACGGGAACGGGAGGTGGAGTTTGTGGTCGACATTTACGATGCCAAAGAGCGGAAATACCATCCATTTGCCGACGTTTCACCTGTGGTGAAGGCACTGGCGGTGCGGCAGTTCGACGATTTTGTCAAGCGCGTTCGGATTTTTCTTCATCCGGCATTGAAACAGATCGTTCCGAGCGAAGTTTGGAAGGAACTGCTTCACGAAATACCCTCCCACCGCGAAAGCGACCTCCCTCTGAAAGAGAGGAATGCCTAAAAAACTTGCCTCGTTTCGTCACCATCTGTAGAAAGCGGTACCGTTCATTCTGGACATTTGTCTCCCTGTAGGCTATAATATCAGTAGTGAGGGATGGCAGTGATATTTCGCGAAAGAGAAATCGGGAGAGAAAAACGATGATTCAGAGTCATTACAATTTTGTCGCGCCGGGAAAAATCCTGTTTGGCTGGGGACGACGGCATGAACTGACCGACCACCTCCCTGTGCTGGGAGAAAAAGTCCACTTGATCTGCGGCTCCCGGACACTGCAAAATCATGGGGAGTTGGGACACTTGGCCGATGCTCTGAAAAAAGCGGGGATTTCGCTGCTTGATGTGGAGATGCAAAGCGGTGAGCCAACGGTGGAGGAGGTCGATTGCCTGGTACAAAAATACCGTACGCGCGGTGTGTGCGCGGGCGACGGCAGTCTTTTCATGGCGATGGGGGGAGGTTCCGCACTCGACATTACCAAGGCGGTCTGTGCCATGATTACCAATGCCCGAGAGGGACAGTCGGTTCGAGACTTTCTCGAAGGTGTCGGTACAGGAGCCAGGCTGGAAAAACCTGCCATCCCCATGGTTGCCATCCCCACCACCGCCGGAACGGGAGCGGAAGCGACTCGCAATGCCGTTTTATCCTCGGAAACGCCGCCTTTCAAAAAGAGTCTTCGTGACGATCGCCTCATGCCGCGACTGGTGGTGGTTGACCCGGAGCTGACGGTGAGCAATCCGCCTGAAATCACCGCTTCCAGTGGGATGGATGCCATCACGCAGTTGCTGGAAAGTTTCCTCTCCCTCCACGCCTGCCCCATTCCGCAGTCGATTGCCATCCAGGGCTTACGGCTTGCGTTCCAGTCGATCGTCCTGGCCTTTCACGACGGTAACAATCGGACGGCTCGCGAAAAAATGTCGCACGCCGCGCTGCTGTCGGGAATCTGTCTGGCCAACTCCGGGCTGGGAATGGTACACGGAATCTCTGCCGCGTTGGGAATCCACGGACGGGTCCCTCATGGACAGGCTTGTGCCATGCTCCTCCCCAAAGCGTTGCGGTACAATGCCACGGCAACCTGGAGCCGTTTTGTCGTTCTGGCCAACATCCTCTTTCCCGATACCTTTTTTGCCAATGAAGAGGATGCGGTCGAAACGCTCCTGTACGAAATCAGTATGCTCTGCAATACGCTGAAAATCCCCCGCAGGCTCTCCGAAGTCGGTATTCGGGAAGAGCAACTCCCCGCTATCGTGGCCGATTCCCGTGGCCATAGTATGAGCGGCAATCCCCGAACACTTTCCGATGACGAGATTTTGAGTTTTTTGCAAGAATTGCTCTAAAAACGGATTAAATCGATAATTGATAATTATGAATGTTCATGCCGTATTTTCAGAGGTGTCGTGTTATGCTTACTAAATCCTTTTGCAAAGAAACGCAAGCCGGTTTTTATGCGCGCAAGTCCCCTATTTTCAACCAATTGCGAAACTTCATTCTTTTCCTTGCAATTCTTTACAACGCATTGCGCACCCCTATTTATGCCCCCGTCATACCCCCGTCATACCCCCGTTTTTACCCCCGTGGGTTTGGGGAGGGGTGTTGTGTGGGTTCGGAAGGAATGGACATG
>JAUNBF010000140.1 GCA_030527185.1 Planctomycetia bacterium
AAATGAGAAAAAAATAAAAAAATATTGAAAAAATCTCTTTTTTTCTTGAAGAATTTCGCGTATAATAAAGTAGAAATCGCGGTCTCGATGAAAAGGAAAGAGAATGGATGCTGCTCCCGGCAATTGTAGAAATTCCACTGTATGAAAAAGCGACGGCGCCTGTGCGTTCCACTCACGACAGTGCGGGGACGACAGTCTGCTCTTTTCGTTACCAGGTTCGTCCCTTTCTGGCGGGACCGGAAAATCATGTCATTTGCTCGGCCATCCACGAATTCTTCAAAGAAAGCAGCCACCTCTTTCCCTTGCTGTTCTACGCTCCGTTTGGCTACGGAAAAAGCCACCTGGCGGAGGGGATTTTCCATACCTGGCAGGCTTTTCATCCTCAGGGACAGGCAAAAATCTGTTCCGCACGCGATTTCTCCAAACATTGGCTGACATTCCAAAAAACACAGACCATTACCGAATTTTACCACATTTATCGCAAGCTCGATTTGCTGGTTCTGGAAGATATTCACGAGCTGGTGACGATGGATGCCACGCAGGAAGTGTTGATTTATACACTGGATCGCTTTTACCAGCGCAATGCCCGCGTCGTTTTGACATCGGCCCAGCCATTGAGCGTTCTTCCGTTGGTTCCGAAGCTGGCGTCGCGACTGCGAGGTGGAGTCAGCCTGCGGATTGAGGCTCCCGGAATCGAAACTCGGCGGGCCATTCTCGATTTGCAGGAACATGCCAGGGGAATGCAGTTTTCCGCGGAAGCACTTGACCGGCTTGCGGAACGTTCTTACCAGGCAGGAATTTCGGTCTATGAAATGCTGACCAATCGTCGACAATTGGAGTGGCAACGGCGGACTTCCGAACGAGAAGAGGTAACCGCCTGGGAGGTCGAACGATTTTTTGAGAAAAAAACGGAAAACGCCCCTCTCACGATTGCCGTAATTGCCAAAACAACTGCCAAATATTACGGCGTCCGGCTCTCCGATTTGCGAAGTAAATCACGGCGGGCAACCCTGGTGGCCATTCGGGATGTGGTGTATTACCTGACACGTAAAATGACGCAGAAAACCTTTGCGGAAATCGGCGAATATTTTGGCGGGCGCGACCATACCACCATTCTTCACGGTTATCAGCAGGTGGAACAGCGTCTGAAAACCGACCCGGATACCCGCCGTGCCGTGGAATTTCTCTACAACGACCTTCACCCGATGAAAGATGCCGGAACGCGGTTCTGAAAGGTGAATCCTCCCACCCAAACGATAAAATGGGATTGTTGTCGATGTTTCAGGTTGGAGACTGGCAGGATATTTTTCTGATTGACGAATGGCAAACCCTCTCTTCCTTTCTTCTCAATGAGGTTCCCCATCCATTTCGAGAAATTTTTGCAGTTCCAAAATCCACATGGGGCGGAGTTCGCCTTGAAGGATGAGAAAACCGTTTTGCCATTGCGCAACGAGTTGAAATCCGTTGTTATTGTCGTAAAACTTGGCATTTTGGCAGTAAGGAAGAATCTTTTTCAAGTCGTAAAAGCGTTTTTGGAACCGGCGGCGAACGGTTTCTTCAGGAATCGAATGCCCGCCACGACGAACACGATTGGCAATTCGTAGCAGGGAATCGTCCAATGTGTCCAGGCCGATATAGTGAAGGTGAACGAAATACCCTTTTTTATATGCCTGAAGAATCGTTTGGAGAGGTTGTTTTCCCGAAAGCGTTGTTTCCTGAGAAAAAGAAATCCCTTTGGCCAGACAATCACGAATTTGCCTGACCGCCAGTTTGCCACCCTCCAATGAGCCGCCCCGATCAGAAACCTTTTTGGCCGTATCGATAAATATTCCCAAGTCGTTATTTTGAGCCAGTAACGAACCGGAAAAGCTGCTTTTTCCTACGCCGTTGATGCCGGCAATCAATGTATAAAAGGGGTAGGGGAATGCGTAAAATAACCAAATTATCAATAAAACCTTTGTAAACGAGGGAAAAATGGATTGCAAAGATGGAAGAAATTATTATTTACCAACCGCATACTGAAAATTGTGTGGTGAAAGTAAAAATAAAGGGTGAAAATGTGTGGCTGAACAGGCAACAACTTGACAGCCTTTTTGATCGCGACCTTAAAACGATCGGAAAACATGTTATACTCCTTCCACTTTGAATTTCCAGAAAACGAAAGGAAAGCCCCTACCTTTGGGAGGGGTACGCCCGGTAGGGCGGGGGGTGGGTTGGTGAAATGGCAGAACAACGTTCTATTGGGCAAATTACGATAGAACGCTCCTTTGTTATTCCACCCTGCCCACCCCCGTAGCCTAACGGCTACCACCCCTCCCCAAGGAAGGGGCTTTCGTGCGGAAAACCGGAAATTTCAAGGAACACTGGTATAAAAAAGCCTTACAGGAAGATTTGGCGGGCGTGTATCCCTGTCCAGCCCTTACCAATTTGTGGGGGGACTGTTTTTGTGGGAGGAATTCTTTTATAATTTTTGACAGAAGGTTATTTTCTGGATAGGAACTCTCGAAAAAAGGAAGAAGTGATGCGAATCGGTCTGGGAATATTGTTCGTGGGATGGTGTGGACTTTTGTGGGGTAGCGAGGGAACACGGCCTTATGAATTGGAGTGGGCCGGGCGTGTGGAAGACGACGTGCCGCCGCTGGTCGATTTTGAACGGGAGGGGGAATGGCGTTTGGAAACGGTCGCCTCCGAAGTGACGTTTGAAATCACGAACGAACAGAAAATCTGGGGCGAGAAGGTCGGAAAACTGACGTATCGGTATGTGCCAGATGAAAAACGGAGCTATCCCAAAGTCACGATGCGTCTGGTCGAGCCACGTCCGGTCAACGATTCGTTCGACGCGGTTTCCTGTTGGATTTACGGGAATAACTGGGCTTGGACAAGCGATCCAACGACACCACGAGTTTCGGTGGACGCGTTGTTTGGACTGTCGGATGGACGGGAAATCGTGGTTCATCTCGACGTGGTGAACTGGAAGGAATGGTTTCTGGTCTATCGGCATTTGACGGACGAACAGCAAGAACTGCTCCACCAGCCGGGAACCGTTTTTGTCGGTTTTCGGATTAGCGGCGGGCGAAATACGGAACCGCGAACGCTTTATTGGGACAATTTTGCCATCCGCAAGGAGGAGTGGAAACCGTTGGTTTTTCAGCCGCGAGCCAGGCGTGGAGTCGATTTTCCCTACCAGAATCCCGGTTTGAACACGGGAGAAGGAAGACTTCCCTTCCCGACGCGACCGGAGACGATTGCGCCGGAAAATCTCACGAAAAATTTTACGAACTCCCTTCAGAAAGAGGCCGATTCGCGGACGTTTGTGTGGAAGTACGTTGGGGAAGATGGGACGCTGGAATACCGATTTTCGCCCAAAACAGGGACGTGGAGCGACGTGCAGGCACGGTGGAATGACGCGCCGTGGTTTTCTCCATGTGCGGGCGGGGGCGTGACGCATCTGGCATTGCCGGGTGGGGATTCTCAGGAAGTCACTCGCCGGGAATGGATCGATGTAACGGAAAAAGAGGGGACTGTCGAAAGCCGCTGGAAAATGTGGGCGGGAAAAGAGGAGGAAATTTCCGCCACGGTGACGTACCGAATGGGAATGCGGGGAAAGTCGCTCGTTTTGGAGACGATTTCCACGGATACGACGGTAGCCAATGTCCGCCATGGCGATGTTGCCCCTTTCCAGACAGCCAAACTGGTGCCGATTCCGTACTACACCTATGGCTACAACGGTGCGAAAAACCGGCCTTTTGCGGTCTGTTTGAAGGATTCGCGGAATGCGACGCTTTTCCTGATGTCGCACGTGGACTGGTACGCCAGCAATGGAAGTGATGTCTATTCCGAGCCGATTTTGAATGAAGTGGAAAAAATGGCTCGCGGAAATGGCGGCGTTTTCTACCATGCCAAAACGGATGGTGTGCGAAACTCCTGTTACGAACGTTTTTTCCTCTCTATCAGTCCTCGATTGGAGGAAATTTTGCCGACGATTCCGAATCCGAAGTCCCCGTGGATGGCGGAGATGGGGAAACGGCAATGGCGTGCGCACGGTGCGGGAAATCGGGAAAACGACAAACGGCATTGGGCGAATGTTCGTCGGCATGGAATCACGGAAGTGGTGGTGAACGACCATGAAGTGGGTTGGCGGGATGGCGGGGAGAGCTTCACTTTCCGTACCAAGGCGGCTCCCGGCAAAGGGGGGGACGAAGGGATGCGGGATTACTCCCGTTACATGCAGGATACGCTGGGATTTCTCTACGGTCCTTACAACAATTTCACCGATTTCGCTCCTGTGAATGAGTTCTGGAGTACCGATATGATCAGCCGCACGCGGGAGAATCAATTGGCGGGGGCGTGGGCGCGGTGTTATGCTCCCAAACCGTCGCGGTCGGTGGAATATTGCGAAAAGTTGACGCCAATCAATCAGGAAAAGTTCCAATTTTCCACGGGTTACTGCGACGTACACACAGCGGTGGCACCGTGGACGCGAGTCGATTACGATCCGCGTGTGCCGGGTGCGGGAACGTTTGCGGCGACGTATTACGCCTTTGGAGAAATCATGTTGCTCCAGAAAAAAGGGTGGAACGGCCCGGTCTATTCGGAAGGGCCGATGCACCACCTTTATACCGGCCTGACCGACGGGAATTATGCCCAGGATCAGGGGTATGGCTTGCCATTCCAACCGTGGCTGGTCGATTTCGATTTGCTGAAAATGCACGATTTGGGGTGTAATTTTGGGATGGGCAATCCAGGGATGTTCTATCCGAGTGGCTGGATGTCCGGGTTGTCGGCAGAGGAAAAAGAGGCCGCGGCAGACCGTTTTTTCGCGGCGACGCTCGCTTTTGGACATCCCGGTTTTCTGACGCTCGATTTTGGAATGCGAACCGCCATGCGAGGGTACTTCCTGTTGCAGCCCCTCCACGAACGTTACACGGTGGCATCGGTCGATACGATTCGGTATTTGAATCAGGAGGGAAAGCCACTCGACACCTCCACCGCCATTGCCACCGACGATTACAAACAGTCGCAATTGGTGGTGAAATACCAGGACGGAACGGTGATTTGCGTCAACGGAAGTGTTGATTTGCCGTACGTTA
>JAUNBF010000048.1 GCA_030527185.1 Planctomycetia bacterium
CAAACGCTTCCGCAAACTCTCTCCCCGCTACGAAAAAACCGACAAATCCTACTACGCTCTCCTACACCCCGCCGCTGGGATGATGGCGTTTAATAAAGTTGTTGCTATTTACGGATAACCCCTCATTCTGTTCGGATGGAGAGGCCGCCACTGGCGCGGAGTTCGACGTAATAAATCCGGCCGGGAACGAGTTTTTGGTTGGGTGCTTCGCCGTGGATGGCACGGATGCCAAGTTGTTTTTGACGTTGTGGGTCGTTGGAAATTTCCCAGAATTGTCGCCAGATTTCCTGTTCATAGGGGGAAGGTTCCTGGCTGGAACTGCGGTAAATGACGGGGATGCTGTTTTCCGGGTCGATGGGAATTCCGTCGGCAGGGTTTTGGTGTTCGCTGAAAAGGCGACGAAAAACGCATATCGATTGGGATTGCGCAGGGGTGGCGGTTTCCACCTGTTCGTCTTCAAATTTGACCACCAGCGAATCGATGTACAACAAGTCTCCCGCAATTGTCCATTCACGCGGCGGGACGAGAATCGCACCGGTCGAGTCGAGTTCGGTAAAGCGAATGGTGGTGTTGCGGATTGTTTCCCCATCCTTTTCCTGACCCAAAACTTCGATTCGGGCACGGCGAACATCCACTTTCAACAATCGATTGGCCAGGTCGAGTTTCTGATTCTCCTTTTCCAGCACCGCTTTTTCGGCCTGTGTGGTTTCCAGTTCGGTCTGTAATTTTCCCAACTGCTGATGGACTTTTTCATTGTGGGAGAACGAAAGATAACTTAAGCCCCAACCAGCCAGAAAAATCAGGAGGATACACAAAAGGGTTTGCAGGAAACTTTTCATGAGGGAATCCTTGTTGAAAAAGCGGGAATAGTGCCGTGTTAAACAAATAACGAACGAAAGCGGCTCTCGGCTTGCCGCAAGCCGCGCGACACCTGGTCGAAAGACCGATTTCAAACAGTGTTAAAGTTTACAACCTGTCGATTTCCAAGGAAAATGAAATCTCATCGTTATTTCTTTAACAAAGCAATAGCTTTCTATTATATTATACCTTTTTTTATTGGGAATGCAAACCCCTAACGTTTTCTTTACTTTTTGTCCGGCAGGTAATAACCCAGGTGCGGGGGTTGGTTGTAGCCGACGTTCTGTACCGACACGGCTCGGCGGTACACGGGGTCGAGCAAAAGCCAGGGAAAACGGTATGAGGTGGGGAGCGTCGTGGTGAAAAGCAAAAGTTCCCCCGGATCGGAACCGTTTCGCAACAGCACCTCTTCACGCCAGTCGCCGAGCAGGTCGCACAAGAGGTTGGGGGTATTTTTACTTCCGTTATTCGCGGCGGCATGAACGTGGCTGAAGGAGACCATTTTTTGGCACCGTCCGTCCCGCCAGTCATAAATCGTGGTGCCGTCGAGCAGTTCGTCGTCCGGGTCGCCATCCCAGTAAACGCGGAAATTGTACGGAGTCCGATTCCGTGGACCGAGACGGTTTCCGTGAATGTCAAAAATCGCGTCCGCACCACTGGACCAGCATTCCGCCCCCCGGACTTCCGCGATAAAATCGGCCACCATTCCCCGACCAACGTCGTTTCCGGTGAAGCCTCCCCAGAGAATCCGGCCATCCGCGGCACGCAGTTCGTAACCATATCGGGCTTTTTTGTTTTCGTGGACGCTCCAGACTTCCAGTCCGTCGTTGTCAGGATCAAAATCCCCCAGATGAAGGGCGTCGCCATGTCCCAGTCCGGTACGGTAAAGGAGCGTCCCGTCGTCATCCAGCGCAGCCGAGCCGTAGACAATTTCGTCTTTGCCGTCGTTGTCCAGGTCGCCGACGCAGAGGTTGTGATTTCCTTCGCCATACAGTCCTTCCCCCGGTGTGGTACTTTGGTGGAACCATCGGAGCTTCAGTTCCTGTCCGTCAAAATCGTAAGCGGCAAGGAAGGCGGCGGTGTAATATCCGCGACACATCACGACACTCAAACGCTCTGAGCCAAAATTTCCCACCGCAGCCAAAAATCGGTCACATCGGTTGCCGTAGTCGTCCCCCCACTCGCGATCGGACAGGATATTTCGAGGGGGAAGATAATCCACGGTGACTATCGCATGCCCATCGCGACCGTCAAAAACGGTGAGAAATTCTGGCCCGGTGAGGATTTTTCCATCCGCGTTCCGTTCGTCGGCATCCGGGTCGCCGAGGATATTCCCTTTGCCATCGCGAGTTCCGTTGGCAGTTTTGACGACGATTTCCGCCCGTCCGTCACCGTCGAGGTCTTCCGCGATAAAGGGGGTATAGTGGGCACCGGAGCGGATATTTTTCCCCAGGTCGATTCGCCAGAGATGTTTTCCGTCGAGTGTGTAACCATCCAGAAAAGTCGTGCCTGTGTAACCGGAATGAGCGTTATCTCGGGCGTTGGAGGGAGTCCATTTCACCACCAGGTCGAGTACGCCATCTCCATCCAGGTCGGCGGGTTGCGCATCGTTGGCCGTGTATGTGCAGACCGTTCCATCCGGCATTTTCTGTTCCGGCGGAACCTGGACGCGGATTCGTAAAAACCTGTTCCACGGTTTTACCATGTCGGACGTTCCCCCCGTGGACGACTCCACTTGATACACACTTTCCAACGTGCCGTCGGAATCGGTGAAATTCGTCTGCGAGGTTTCCGCTATTTTTCGACCATCGCGAAAGAGGATAAATCGCGTTTCTTCTGAATCGGTTTCCAGAAACCGCCATGAGAGAAAGACCTCCCCCTGTTCTTGCTTCACGGCGACGAGACCACGATTGATCGGCGGGGCGAGAATCGGCTGATGGATTTCTTCACTATGGAGAAACGAAAAATGGCTTAACCCCCAACCTGCCGAAAAAAGCAAGAGGATAGACCAAAGCGTTGGCAGGAAACTTTTCATGAGGGAATCCTTGTCGAAAAAGCGGGAATGGCTTATATTATCTGTATTATACCTTATTTTCATCAAAAATGCAAATCCCTGAGGGAAAAATGTGGAGCTATTTTCGTTTTTGGGCTGGAATGATTCTGGGTGCGACGATGGGCTGGGCGCAGGAGGCGGAAACGTTGCAACGCTGGAACTGGCCGGAGAAAAAGGTTGTCTGGCAACGTGGAGAAGCCACTTCCGAACAGCTTTTTTCGGAAATAACGTCGTGGGGAAACGTGGCGGAACGTCGGGAGGACGGGTTGTTGGTCGTACTCGCTTCGGGAGGTTGGTTGGCAGGAAATGGGGGGGAAATGGTAGACGAAACGCTCCATCTGGAGACGGTTTCCTGGGGAAAAATCGAGATTCCTCTGGAAGAATGTGCGGGGATTCTCTTTCCCCCCGATTTTTCGGAGAAAACTTTTTCGGAGGGTTTGAAACGATTGCTGGCGGTGGAGTTTTCGGAAGATTTTTTGGAATTGCGCAATGGTGACAGGCTGACGGGAGAGTGGGTTGGCTGGAAGGAGGGAAAAATAACGTTTCGATTGGAGGAAGGGGAGTCTACGGTCGAGTTGACATTGGAAACGACGGCCATTCGGCGTCTGGGGTTGGCTTCACGACTGCGGCAAAAGACGCGAAATGGGGAAATTCCGCTTCTGTTGGTGGGGCTGCGTGATGGAAGTCTTTTCCCAATTTATGAAACGGACGCGATGCAGAAAAATTTGGACGCCCTTTCTCCAGAGGAGGTGGTGTATCTTGAATCATGTCGGAGAGCTGGAGAAAGCTCCGAAATTACGGAAGGCCTTCCCCCCGTTTCCAATCGACAATGGCGTCAAAAACTCTTTCCCTTTACCCCACCAACCACTAGCCACTAACCACTTTTTACCAACAGTAGGCGATACCTCCCTGACCGAGTTGGATGGTTTCGTCCAGATTGAAGAGGACGATGTATCCAGCCCAAAGACGAAGGCCGCCGATTTGCCATTCGAGGGTGGGGGCTAAAATGGCCCAGTCTCGCCCTGTGTCGATTCCGGTATAGTTCAGGAACGGTGTCTGTCCGGTAAGGGCAATATCCATGTTGCCGATATTGTTGAAATCGAGAAATTCGTGGTACCAGAAAGCGAGCATGTCGAAAGTTATGTATCCCCTGCCAACGTCGTAAAATTTCTGGGAAAGTCGCAGGCCGATGATGTTTCGCAGGGAGTTGGTCTCCAGTTCGCCGAAGGTATAACGGATGAATTCATTGCCCACTTCCGCCGCGTCGTAGGCATTGTAGTAATATTGAAGCCCCCAAAAAGGTTGGAGGGTGGTATGGAGAAATTGGAATTCCGTTCCCAATTCTCCATAGACCAAAGCCCTCCACGCGTCGCTTTTGCCTTCGATATTTTCATACGTTCCTTCCATTTTATCGTTCAGATGGGAATAGCCTCCCATCATGGAGCCGAGAAAATAGCCCAGCGGAAGGTTCTTTCGCCAGTAACCACCCCAAAAATAATTGTTCGTGTTGACTGTTTCCCAAACGTTGTTGTCCAATAACGGAGAATTGTCCGGTGTCGCGTTTTCCAGATGGGTGTTGTTGTAGGAAAAGAAGAATCCGGCTCGTAAATCTTCGCTGAGGAATTTGTCTCCACCCAGCAGGAACCCTCCGATTCCCTGGTGCAGTTTGGCTTCATTCGTCTGTTCCACCCAGGGATACCTCCACCGACTTTCCCCTGCCGTGTAACCGCCTGCCCCATAACCAGTAAACCAGGTCTGGACTCCGGGGCAGTAATATTGCGAATTTCGCATATTTTGCAAAAGCATGATGTTTTCCAGCGTGGCGGTTTGCAGTGTGGCATGTCCGGCAGTACTGTAGGCGACCTGCGCCTGGAGAAATGCCGGAAATAAAAATAGGACGGAAAAAACATGAATCAGAATACGATAGATACGAACCATGAAACGCTCCTTTCCTGGAAAATCCCCAATAAGGAAAAGTTTTTCTCTTATGAGGAATGTATCGGTATCAAGAAATTTTCAGCCAAGGTGTTTTTGGGAACAGGAGAAAAGGAAAAACAGAGAACAAAAAGAGGCCATTTTCCTGGGAAAACTGTAGAAAAAAGGGAGGTTGATGAAAAATCGGAAAACGGGAAAAATTTTTTGGGTGGGGAGTGGAAATTTTTTATTTTACACGTTATACTAAAGAAAGAGGAATGGTTTTGCCATGCGATTCCCAATTGTCCGGCAAAACGTTCAGGAAAATTGTAAAGTGTTGGTAGTTAGGAAGAACCTTTTCCCCGGAATGAAAAAATGGCCTATACACGCGAAGAAATGACGTCCCTGCTGGAAGGTTTTACGGCAGATTATGAAAAACTGGAACATGAAATGCAAAAAGGGGTGGTGGGACAGACCGAAGCAATTCGGACGGTGCTGGCGGCGCTGATTCTGGGTGGGCATGTGTTGGTGGAAGGGTTGCCTGGAACCGGAAAAACGCATTTGGGAACGACGCTGGCGGAAATTCTGACGATGCAGATGAGTCGGATTCAATGCACGCCCGATTTGATGCCAACGGATATTATCGGAACGTACGTCATCATGGAAACGGCTCAGGGACGGCGGGCTTTTGAATTCCAGAAAGGCCCACTCTTTGCCAATCTTGTTCTGGTCGATCAGATCAATCGAACCACGCCACGAACGCAGGCCGCCATGCTCGAAGCGATGGAACAGGATGCGATTACCGTTTCCACGGAAGTTTTTTCGTTGCCCAGGCCGTTTACACTCCTGGCGACGCAGAATCCGTTGGAACAGGAAGGGACGTATCCACTGCCGGAAGCGCAGGTCGATCGATTTCTTTTTCAGACGCGGACGCTCATGCCGACGCTGGAGGAGATGAGCCTGATTCTGCAACGTTCGACAGGTTCCCAGGTTCCGGTGCTGCGGCGGGTGGTCGATTCCGCGCGAGTGCTGAAAATGCGGGAAATTGTGCGAAATGTAACGTTGCCGGAAAATCTTGCGACGATGGTGGTGGGGTGGATGCAACTGTCACAACCGACCACGGCCAAAGCTCCGAGTCTGGTGAAAGAGTATCTGCGCTATGGTCTGGGACCGCGAGGAGTGCAGGCGATGGTGCTGGGCGCGAAATTTTTTGCGGCCGTGGCGGGACGCAAAGATGTCCAAAAGGAAGATTTGCTCCAGGCGGCCTATCCTGCCATGCGGCATCGGCTCTTTTTGAATTTCAACGGAGTCGCGGAAGGCATTTCCAAAGAGACCATTATCGACACCATTGTAAAATCCTGACCAGCCTGCCACACATTCCATTAACCATTAACCATCAACCATTATTTATGTCGGTTTATCCTTTGACTCCCGATGGGGAAGTTTTGCTATATTATGGATGGATGTTGCTCCAGCGTTTCGGTGAGGGAATGCTGGCAACGGAGGAGATTTCGCTCCCGGCGGGGGGAACCGTGGCGACAGGCTTGCGGGACTATTCTCCCGGTGACGATTTGCGTCGGGTCGATTGGGGAATCTGTGCCCGACACGACGAGTTGCGGGTGCGGGAATATGCGGGAATGGCTCGGCAAAATGCGTATTTGCTGGTCGATGGTTCGTCTGCCATGTTGGTGGGAAAAACGACACGTGAAGCGAGAAATGTCGCTGCGCTGATGTTGGCTTACGGTCTGCTTGCGCAAAATCGGACGTTGGAATGCGGGATTTTTGCCGGGGAGAGTCGGTGGCTGCCGCCGATTTTGGGAAAAGAACGTATCGGGATTGTGGCGAAATGGCTGGAAGAGACCCCATTGGCGGAGGAGACGGTCGATTTTTCGCGACTGGTGGAGCATTTTCTTCCCAAAAAACGTCCGGCAGGGGATATTTTCCTGGTGAGTGATTTTTTGGGGGAAAACGAGACGTTTGTCAAAAATTACGCGGACGGTTTGCTCCGATTGCGTGCGGGGGGATACGCACCACGAATCGTTCAGCTCGTTTTGGCCGAAAATCACCTGGCAGGCAGGACGGGGGATGTGGAAATTGTGGACCCGCGTGGGTATCGACAGGTGGTGACGATTACGGAAGGAGATGCCAATCGTTACGAAAAAATGTATCAGGAATACCTTGCGGGGATTCGGGAATTTTGCCATTCGCGGCAGATTCCGTGGACGCGGGTGGAGAACGACGTTTTGCGAAAAGTGTGGTGCCTGCAATCGTTGGGAATCTCTCCGCAGGCTTTGCGAAACAATCCGTGGGGCGCGTTTTTGTCAGCATCTCCAGGAATGACTCCCCATTAACCATTAACTATTGACCATTCATTCATGATAACGTTCATTCATCCGTATGCGTTTGTGTGGCTGGGGTTGGCATTGCCGCTGATTCTGTTTTATCTATGGCGACGGCGTCCGGTACGTCTGGAAATGACGACAGGGACGTTGTGGCGGCGGGTTATTCCCCTGTTGCATCCCCGTCGGGCATGGCAGAGGCAACGTTGGCTGGTCTCTTTGGTGACGCAGTTGGTGATTCTCGTTTTGCTGGTGACAGCGTTGGCGGAACCGTGCTGGCGTCGCCCGCAGAGAGTGGCGGTGGTGCTGGATTGTACGGCCAGTATGGGAGTGACGCAGGAAGATGGGAAAACGAGGCTCCAGATGGCTCTTGCCAAGGCGGAGGAACTGGTGGAGCGGATGGGGTACAACGATTCCCTGGCGGTTCTGTCGGTGGGGGATGGGATTCAGATTCTGTGCCGGATGTCGAACGATCGGGAGAAAATTCGCCAGTCGTTGGCAAAAGTCCCGTCGGCAGGGGGAAATGCTTCCGTATCCGACGCTGCGGCGATTGCCAGGTCGCTGATTCTGTCAACCGTGAGAGGGGAATGGGATGAGAAAACGGATCATGTGGTGTTGATCAGCGACGGATGTTTTCCCCACTCGGAAAAAGTTCTGGCAGACGAGACGATTCACTGGCTTCCCACGGGGGATTCGGTGGGAAATGTGGAAATCGAACATCTGGCATCGGCACGGCGGAATAAGGTGGATTTGCTGGAAGGGGAGGTGCTGGTGGCGTTACGGAATCATTTTGATGTCCCGGCCAGGGGAACGCTCACCGTGCGCGCGAATGGGGAAGCGTGGATTTCTCAGGAAGTGACGATTCCCGCGGCGAAGGAGGGGGGACGCTGGTCGGACTGTTTTACACTGCGTCGGGGTGAAAAAACGATGATTCAGGCTCTTTTTCAGGCAGAAGAAAGTCAGGCCGATGCGCTGGTGGAGGATAATCGGGCGGAAGTCGTTTTGCCGGAGGCATTTGGCTACGATGTGACGCTGGTGACGGCAGAAAGTGGGGATGGACTTTTGCGACAAGCCCTGCGGAAAGTTCCTGGTGTCGAGGTGACAATCCTGAATGTGGAAGGGGAGGAAGTTCCCGCCATTCCTTTCACGCAACGCCGGACGGAAGAGGGGATTCAACGTTTTGCCGTGGCGATTTACGATCGGGTACTTCCGAATTCGTGGGAAGGGATGGGGCATGGGATTTTTCTGGGACCGGAAAAGGAAACGCTTTGGTGGGAGCGGGAGGAGACGCGGCGGGATTATGTGTTGATGCCGTGGTTGGAGGGGCTGCGCAGTGGGATTTCGACGGCTGGAGTGGGGTTTGTGGAGACGGCCATGGTAAGACCGAAAAAATGGGAAAATGCCCGAATCGTTCCGTGGCTTTTTTCGCAAAGTGCCCTGGAAACGGTGGAAAAGGGGAAGACGTTGCCAGAGGACGAGAATTATGCCAAAACCGCTCGGACGGTGGAAATGACAGCGTTGGGTTGGGGGTTGGATTATTCCGATTGTGAGGAAAACGGTCTGCCAAGAATCGTGTTGTTGGCGTGTGATTTGCGGAAAAGTGACTGGATGTTGGCGGACGATTTTCCGTTCTTTTTGCAGTATGCCATGGATTGGATGATCGATTCGGAAGCGTCGCGGGAACGTCTGCACCGCGGAGTCGAACCGCAATGGGAATCGCAGGAAGAATTGCGGGATGGCAATTTGAACGTTCCTCCGAAACCGGAAGTCGTTTTTGCACTGCCGGGTGAGGATATTGTACCGATGTGGTCGATTCTGATTCTCCTTCTCTTTCCCGCCGGATTGGTGGAATGGGCTTTTTATCAGCGACGTTGGCTGGAATAGTTTTAATTGATAATTGATAATTGGTGTGCTTCATTTATTTTGAATTTCCAGAATTGGAGTGAATCATAAAAATGACCTTTTTTCTCGAGCAACCTTTTTGGAGTATCCTGATTCTGGCCTGGCTTCCGATCTTTTGGTATTGGCGAAAACGATTGGGGAAGGAAACGTTGTGGCACAGTGGTCTGATTTTGGTGTTGCGCTGTGTGGTCGTGTTGTTTTTGGTCGTCGCCATGGTTTCTCCAGTTTGTACCTGGAAGAATCTGGCTCGCTATGTCGTTTGTGCGATGGATGTCAGCGGCAGTATCCGCACGTCGGACACGTTCTGGAATCTGGAGGATGCGTCGCAATTCCCGGAAGTGGATACTTCGCGGGGCGATGTGCGGGTTTATGTTCCGTATGCCCGAACGATGGGAGTTCGTCAGACGCGGGCAGAGGCCATTCTGGAGGCAAGTCCCGATCCCAGTGCCACGGATTTGTCGGCTGTTTTGGCCGCTTCGGTGGCAATGACGCCGGAAGATTACGTCCCCGAGGTGGTTTTGTACACGGACGGGACATACAATCGTGGGCTGGAACCACGGTGGATGGGGAATGTGCCGTTGCGGGTGGTACGTCACGCGCCTGCCGGAGCGAATGGGAAGGCGGAAACGTGGATTGAGCGAATCGAAGCGCCGACGAGTGCCTTTTCGGGGGAAGTGGTGGCGGTGGAGGCATTTTTTCAAGCGACGGAAGCGGTTGGGGAATGGAACGCGGAATTGCTGCGTAACGGGGAGTCGGTGGAGACGCAGACGGTGGTTTTTGAGGAGGCTGGCGTGCGTGGTGTCTGTTTTCAGGCGACGGCCAAACCGAAATCGGAAGAATCTCTGGTGGAGTGGGAGGTGGTTCTTCATCTCCGTGCCGAGCAGAATCAGATGACGGAAAACGACCGTTTGACGATGGTAACGCAGATTGTTCCTCCGCGGCGGATTTTGCTGGTGGAGCGTTCGCCGCAATTGGGCGCTCGGTTGGCGGATGTTTTGAAAAAGGAGTTTCTGGAGGTGCAAAGTTGCCTGCCGGAAGAGGTTCCGCAAAATTTGGAGGGTTTGAAAGCCTACGATTTGCTGATTTTGGCCAACACGCCAGTTTCGCGGATTCCGGTGGGAGTGCTGAAGGCGATCGAAGCGTATGTGACGCAGTGGGGCGGCGGGCTTTTGGTGGTCGGTGGGAACCAATCGTTCACGGCAGGAGGGTATCATGCCACGCCGATGGAGCGGATTCTTCCGGTGATTTGCCTGGAGGAGGGAAAAACGCAACGGGAAGGTTTGGGGCTGGTTTTGGTTGTCGATCGTTCCGAGTCGATGAAGCGGGGAAACGCGATTGAACTGGCACGGGAAGCGGTAAAACGGGCGTTGGATGTTCTGGGACCGCAGGATCAGGTGGGGGTGTTGGTTTTTGCGGATACGAGTGGCTGGGTGGTGCCGATTTGCTCCCTGACGCAGGAAAATAAAAAACAGGCATTTGAAAACATCGACAAAATCCGAGCCGTTAGTGTGACGAACATGGGACCGGCTCTGGAAAAGGCTTTTCGGGCACTTCAGGAAATGTCGGCGGTACGGAAACATCTGATCGTGATGACGGATGGTATTTCCAACCCCGATCATTTCGGTGCATTGGCGGAAAAATTTCATCAGGCCGGGGTGACGCTTTCCACGATTGCCCTGGGAAATGAGGCGGAACCGAATGTGCTGGCCGATATGGCGACAATTGGAAAGGGGAAGGCGTATCGCTGTACCGACCCGGAGTCGCTGCCACAGATTTTCACGGCGGAAACAGCCTCGGCAGCCCAGATCGGTGTTGTGGAAGGGCAAACTCCTGTACGGCAGATTTCCTCTCTTCCCGCCTTTTTGCATTTCGATTTTACGCAGGTGCCGCCGCTTTTGGGATATGTGCAGACGCGAGCCAAAATCGGAAGTCGGACGATTTTCGAGACCGCTTCGGGAAGTCCGCTTTTGTGCTGGTGGAACTGCGGACGGGGGAAGGTGGTGGCCTTTACTTCGGGGGTGGAGTCGCACTGGATGGAAACCTGGAGTACCGGCTGGAAAGATTTCGGCCGATTTTGGGGACGACTGGTCAATCACGCCATTCGGAAAGAGACGGATGGATTTCAGGTTCGGCTGGCTTTTCAGGGGGATGGGATGAATGTGTTGTTGCAAGTTCCTTCTGGGAAAGAGCTTGCGGAAAATCCACAATGGACGTTGGAAGGAGAATCCCGTTCTCTGAAACCGGTGGCTCCGGGAGTGTATGCCGACCGGATTCTGGTGGAGTCGGGAAAACGGTATCCCGTGGCGATTTCCGCCGGGGAATTTACCTGGCAGGGGATTGCGGTGCCGCCATTTTCGGAGGAGTATCGACCGGATCGTCAAAAAAACGCGATGCCAGCGTTGGAGCGGATGGTGGAAGAAACGAATCAGAATCCCGTGACGTATGTTTCGCAAACGCTTCCGTTTTGGAGTTTTTTTGTCTTTTTGGCGATGGTAACGTGGTTGGTGGAAATCGGTTTTCGCCGTGCTTAACAAAGGAGGAGTCAATGGTTCGATGGCAATGGATGTTGGGTATTTTTCTGCTGTTTCCGGTGGTACTTCCAGCAGAAACTTTTCGATGGGAAGAAACGCCGGAAGGGTGTCTGAAGTTGTGGGAAGGGGAAAAACCGGTCTGGTGTTATCAGTATCGGCAGAAGATTCATGAAAATGTGCCTGTTTCGGATTTGCGACGGGTGGCAGGCTGTTATTTTCACCCTCTGTACGGTCTGGAGGGAGAAATTCTGACCGCCAACGCAACGCTCTTCGACAACCATGCCCACCATCATGGTGTCTGGGCATCTTTCATGACGTTTCTCGTGCATCATCCGGATGGTTCGGAGACGTTTTACGATACGTGGACAGACGATACGGCGGTGAAGAAAGATTTCGTCGGTTGGCTGGAACGAAAAGTGGAAGGGGAAACGTTTGTTCTGGGGGTGCAGAATGGCTGTTTTCGTTATGAAAACGGGGAGCGGAAAGAGAAGTATCTGGATGAAAAACTACGGGTAACGACACATGCCGTGGCAGAACATCCTCTTCTGGGTCGTCATCGGGCGATTGATTGGGAATATTCCTGGACGGCATGCGACCATCCGATAACCCTGGCGGGAGACCGTCCGAATGGGAAGAATTTCTGCTCTCTGGCAATCCGTTTTGCGGTTCCGAAGGAAAAAACGACGATTTTAGGCCCGGAAGGAGAGATTGCGGGCGATCCGCTGCGGTGTCCGGTTTCGTGGGTCGATTATCAGGACAGGTTTATTCCTGGCGGCAAACGAACCGGGGTGGCGTTGCTTGCTTCACCCAAGAATCCGCCTCATCCCGGTGGAATGGCGATTCGGCATTACGGCATGTTGGTGGCGGGGTATCCTGGAGTGGAAGGTTATACCTTGAAACCGGGCGAGACGGTGACGTTGAAATATCGGCTCTGGATTCATGAAAACTTGCTCACCTCGGAAGCATGGCAGCCACTTGTGGAAAGTTTTCGTTAAAGAAAAGAGAAGTGTGTCCCGGTGTATCTTTTTTGCTTTTCAGGTATAATGATTGCCAGAGTTGGTAAAAAGAGTGTCTGTGTACGGAAAAACACCTTGAAAGATGGAAAAAATGTTGAGAATTGTGGTGCTGGTTTCGGGAAGTGGTTCCAATTTGCAGAATTTGTTGGATGGAATTGCGGAAAAAACTTTGACGGGAGTGCGAATTGTAGGGGTGATTAGCAATAATGCCGGGGCTTATGCACTGGAACGTGCCCGAAAAGCGGATATTCCGGCTCTGGCGATTTCACCCAAAGATTTTCCTTCCCGTGAGGTGTTTTATCAACGGTTGGAAGCGACACTGGAGGATTTTCAGCCCGATTTGATGGTGTTGGCAGGTTTTCTGGTGGTTTTGCCGGAAAATTTGGTGAAAAAGTACGAGAATCGGATACTCAATATCCACCCGTCGCTGATTCCGGCGTTTTGCGGTAGCGGCAATTATGGGCGGAAAGTCCACGAAAACGCGATTGCGCGGGGGGTGAAACTTTCCGGTGCCACGGTTCATTTTGTCGATGCGGGAACGGATACCGGGCCGATTTTGTTGCAAAAGAGTGTGCCGGTGTTTCCCGACGATACGCCGGAGATATTGCAAAAACGGATCCAGCAGGATGCCGAAGCGGTGCTTTTGCCGCAAGCGGTGCAGTTGATTGCCGACGGACGGGTTTTCTTTCGCGATGGGAACGCTTATGTTAGGGAGGTTCCTTCGCGGAAATGAAAACCTCTGCTTTTTTAGGGATACCACGGATTCTATTGGCGGGGTTGGGTTCCTTGATGAGACTGGGGCGGATTCTTCTTTTCCCGGCATTTCTCCCGATTTTGGCGGAGAGAATTGCGAGTGATCGAACTTTTCCGTTGTTGCGGGTATGGCGTTGGATCGTGATGATTCAGTTTCTCAGTCCATTGTGGATATGGTTTTTGGGAATCGTGTTATTTTCGGGGATTGCCTTTGCCGGGTGGATTGTTTTCTGTTTGATTGTAATGAATCTTTACGGCGATTTGATCATGTTTTTGGAAAATAGTCCGGTTGTAGAAGAGAAAAATCCCCCTCTTTCCACATGAATCTCACACATTTCTCTATCCATCTTGACAAAAGGGGAGATATTTTATATATTAGAGTATTCTGGTGGGGGGAATGTCTTGTTTGCGGCCCGGTGGATGTACGGAATCGTGTGTCATCCGGTTGGGGAAGTTGTCTTCAGGGATCATTGGGGACTCTGCCAGTCAGAATCCGTGGATGTGGAGTTTTGATAATAAAAATGTCGGACGAATCCAAACCAACACGAAAATTGCGTATTCCAGAACATCGGCCGGATGAAGAGACGACGTGGTGGGTCGTGGGACGCGATACCAAGTCCACGTCGGCACGTCGCCAGGCCGAAAAACGTCGTCGATGGCAGCTTTGCTATCTGATTTTGATGTTTTCCGCTTTTGGGCTGGCTTTCATGGCCTTGTGTCTTTTTCTTATGTACTATTTTCTGGTTCCAGATTCGGTCGATTTTTTTACCCCGAAAGCGACGCCTGTTTTGCAATGCGAACAGGTACACCAGGGAACGATTCGTGATTTGGCATTCAGTCCTGGAGGAAAATATCTCCTCTCCGGGTCGGAGGATAAAACGGCGATTCTCTGGAGTACCGAGACCGGCCGAATGCTGCGACGGCTGGAAGGGCATAAAGATATGGTGACTTCGGTGGCACTGGCCTCGAATCGTCTGGAGGGAGAAGATGTGGACGATTGGGGGCATCTGGTGGCAGTTACCGGTTCCAAGGATATGTATGCCATTGTCTGGAATTTACTTTCCGAGCCACCCGTGGCAATGTTTCGTCTGGGAGAGCGACTTTCTCTGGATGAGGGCATTTCCGAGTCGCTTTCGGAGGATGAGGAACTGAACGATTTGCTGGCTCCCGTTCCTGCCAATGGACATACCAAAGGAATCGAGGCAGTTGCGATCAGTCCAACAGGGCAGTATGCGTTGACGGGAGGAAATGATGACCGTGCCATTTTGTGGAATGTGATGACCGGTTCGCGGTACAGCACCCTGGAACGGCATGCCGATGCGGTCACCGCGGTTGGGTTCAATCCCAATGGACGGTTTTACGCGACAGCAGGGGAAGATTGCAAAGTCTTTTTGTGGAATATGAAAGATGACTCTTTGTTCCACACTCTTTCCGGGCATAGCGGGACGGTGACTTCGTTGTCGTTCAGTGCGAATGGAAGGAGTGTCCTTTCCGGTTCCCGAGACCATACGGCCATTTTATGGGATGTGATTTCCGGGAATCAGTTGCAGAAACTTTTTACTTTGACGGAAATTAGAGATGTTGCCCTCAGTGCCCAGGAAACGTATGCTTTGACCAATATGTCCGAACGTACGGCGGTGCTTTGGAAAACGCAGTCGGGCGAGAAACTTTTCCAGTTTGTTTCACCTTCGCCGATTATTGCTCTGGCGATGAGTCCGGTAACGGATGAGCGGGGGATTCCTGTTCTGGTAGCTATTGCCAATTCGGATAATCAGATTATCCTTTATTCCACCAGGAGTGAAAATAAGGGGAACCAAACCTTTTAATGTGCGTATAAGGAAATGTGGGAGTTTGTCCCGAGTGAAACTTTTATTGGGGAGCGATTTTAATCGATACATCTATGTCTGATTCCAAACACCATCGGCTGTCTGTGCATTGCCAACGTTCCGGGTATACGTTGGTTGAAATTCTTATGGCAACGGCACTTGCGCTGCTTTTGCTGGTCTCCGTGATTCGGATTTTCATGATGATGAGTGATGGATTTGCGGAATCACGTACCCTGCTGGAAATGCTGGGGCGGATACGCAATGCGCAGCGACTGTTGGAGTCCGACCTCTCCCACTATACCGTCACCATGCGGCCGCCACGCCCCATCGAAGCGGACGACGGCTATTTTGCCTGTGGGGAGACGGAGAAATTGGGGATTGATTCGCAATCCGATAAAAAAGTCAAACGAGGGGATATTTATTTGGTCAATCAAAATATACTGGATCAATCTTCCTGCAAGGATTATGTTTCTCTGACCGTATTTAATAAGGAAGCCCCCTTTCGCTATATCAAAAATCAAACGATAACTTCTGGCAATTCTGAAACGCTGGAGACGCCTTATGCGGAAGTTCTCTGGTTTGTCAAAGAGTATGATTTGTATCGGATTGTTGTGCCTGTTGTTCCAGACAATGGCGACACTGGCGACGGAGCGAATTTTAGTACCCGCTATCATCGAATCAATTTGGGAGAATTGGGAAGCCCGGAAAATCGAATTACTCATGCCGATAGATTCAATCAATTTGACTTGTCGAATTATATGATTTTGCCAAATGTGATTCATTTTGAAGTCCAGTTGTGGAGTCCCAGCGATAATGAGTATATCACCCTCGAAGAACTGAAAACCAAGTCCAAAGGGAAATATTTCCGAGATAGTGAAGAGGGAACAGAATCGAGTGCGACGGATCAAAAAAGTCTTTACGATACCTGGTCAACGTCGATGTTGGCCTCGTCGCAAAATGGAGGGGAGTTGACATCGACATCCTCCACGGGAGATGGTTCGGTAGCTATAGTGACGGGGATTTTTACTGACAATTCTGAATCTGAGGTAAGTGAGAGTGAAAAATTCCCGCCATCAACGGCCTTTTTGCCAGGAGTGCGGATTGTTGTGCGGGCGTTTGATCCCTCGTCGGGACAGGTGCGGGAATTTCGTGTAGCGCAGGATTTTCGCACGCGATAAGGAAAAATCCTGTTTTCAGAGTGAACCAGCCTCCCGGAAAATCGGGGTGGGCTGGTTTTTTGGTGGGGTGACTTAACGAGACGTTTCGGAAAACTCCAGAATCTGGACATCCTCCGGTTTTAGCGTATAACGCTCGGTGGCAGGGATTCGGGAGGCGGGAAATTCCTCGGAAAACTGGAGTGTGAAGGTTTTTTCCTCCTCGGTGGGATTGAAGAGGGTGATGTAAAACGTTTCGTCGCTGGTTTTGCCGAAACGCTCGACGCAGATGGCCGTGTCACTGGCGGCGACCAGCGTTTCGCTCTCCCAGCCCGCTTCGGCCAGTTTTTTACAAAGTGGGATGTACTTTTTGAAAAGGGGACGGTCCCGTTCGTAAAGTTCCGGGCGGGTGAAATAGTGTCCTTCCGAGGCATTGTGGCTGAAGTAGCCGGGGAACATGCCAAACGCCAGAGTACGTTTCATGAACTTTTCGCTGCATTCATACGAAAAATGCTCGAAATCGGTGTTCATGAGGAAGCAGTACGGTTTCTGGCCGCAGAGCATCCGGCGGTAGCGGAGTTCTTCGGGTGACATGGGAGACCATTGACCATTGGGATTCCAGTTGGTCTCGGTTCCGAGAACATCCATCAGAGGGGTCAGCCAAAAGAGAGCAATCGGGGTGGCGTTTGCCATCATCGACTTTCCATGGGCATGAACATCCTTCGCAATGGCTCGCATGTACTCCCACGTGACCAGCCCCCGCAGCATCGCCGGTTTTTGCGTTCTCCAATCGAACGTCAGAGGCGCTTTCGCAACCAACATATTTTCTCGGCGAAAATCGAGTTCCGCGGTGACGTAACCTTCGCTGGAGTCGATGTATTCTCCATCCATCGGCGAGTCGGGAGAGATATTTTTCTCCTGAATTGCGGGATTCCATTTGTGTGAAAAGTCAGACGGCGTGGGGATTCCGGGGATGGAGTTCATGCTCCAGACAATTCCCTTGCACCAGGGGGTATCCAGGTACCTTCCGACCGGTTTTCCTTCCGCGTCGTGCATGACGGAGGTTTCCCACGCCAGTGCCTGTGGATGTTTTTTCTCCTGAAGTTTTCGCACCTGGCGAATCCCGGCTGCCAAACAGTCTTCCCCTTCCGCAAGCTCCTCCAGCTTCATCCACCATGTCATTGGCTCGGTATAGCGGAACGTGAGGATGTCGTGTTCCTGATCCCACCGTGGTTCGCCGTCCCCTTCCTTGAAGCGGAAGCCGAAGTCCTCGAATTGCGGGACTTTGCTGATACTGGCAAAGGGCATCCAGACTCCTTGCGTCTTTTTTCCCGTTTTTTCGTCGATCGGCAGGCGGACTTCAAAAGCGTCGGGGAAAGTCTTCATATACGTGTTCCAGGCACGCCGCATCCCGCCGGTTTTTTGCTGGAAATGGCAGAATCGCAGTTCCCACGAATTCTTTTCCGGCAGGAAGGCCAGGTCGTAAGCCAGACACAATTCCTGCGTCGTCGGGTTGTAAAAGAGACGAAAAAGGGCGGGAAAATCGGGATGGATTCCCAAAAAGGTTTCCCCGGATTCCTCCGCAACGCCCAGGAGTGGAAGACGGCTCAAGCGTTGCTTGCCTCCCAGGGTGCGGCGGGTGTAGGAGACTTCCTGAAGTTTGCCGCCGGTTAAATCGTACGGAGGTTCCAACTGCCGGAACGCGGTTTTGGCTTGCGTGGAAATGGGGAGGACACAGACCAGCGTCAGGCAACGTTCTTTCGGAAGATTATTGCGGATTTGGAGCGTCTGGTGCGTCACCGAACCGTCGGATTGCGGTGTCACTTCCAGCGAAATGCCTGCCGCGTGGAACGTGTTGGAATCCTCTTTTTTCTCCATGGAGAGCCACTGGTCGGGATGTGCGAGGTCGTTCAGATAAAACCGAATCGTATCCGAAGTTGTGGAGGATGGGGTACGCATCACTGGAGTACCGTCAAAATTGAAAAAGGAGGGAACTTTCCCAAGGGCAGCCTGTGCCAGAAAGGGATTCCGAAATTCCACTTGGCCCGGCATGTTCCGAAAGAGCAAATACGCGGAAATCAGGCGAATCGGCTTTTCCGGGAAGAAAACGAGACTTTTTTTCTCCCATTTTCCCGACGCGCTGAACGGTTCCACCACCCCCCACTGCGACGTGCCATCTTCGTAAACGGCATCGATATAGAGCGAGTAATTGGAATCCCCTCCGTGCGGCACCCCATCCGAACGACTTTCCGCCGACATGAAGATAGGGGCGGGCGTTTTCTGGTGGAGGGTGAGGGAATAACGCACTCCTTTTTCATAAGGTACGGGAGTGACGTTTTCGAGCAAATTTTCCTGAAAAAGGTCTTGCATGACCCCCTGGTACACCACCGTTTCTCCCCGGGCGGGAGGTAAAAAAATGGCAGACCACAGAAAAATGGATAGAAAACTACCGGACAAAACTTTTCGCATGACAAAACTCCTTCTTGGGGAGGTGGGGGGAATGAAAATTTCCAACAACCCCGATTATAACATGGAAAGGGGGTCCATGTCAACAATCCACGGTACCTCTTCGGGAGTTTTGATCTGTTTTTGCACCTGCCGCAAGATGTTCGCCAACGTTTCGCGGACGGGAGCCTGAATCTGGATGTGGAATCGAAAAAAGTCCTTCAATTTCGTCACAGGGCAGGGTGCCGGACCGAGAACCCGCAGAAGATCGCCCCCCTCTTTCCGAATTTCCGCCGCCAGCATTTCTGCCGTTTGCAACGTCTTTTTCTCCTCCCGCCCCCGAGCAATGATTCGAGCCATGGAGCCATACGGAGGATATTGGAGTGCCTGCCGCAAAGGGAGAGCATATTGGGCAAAACCGCAAAAATCGTGCTGGCACGCAAACTCAATCGCGGGATTTTCCGGCTGAAACGTCTGAACCAGAACTTCCCCACCCCATTTTCCCCGTCCGGTACGGCCTGCCACTTGCGTAATCAGATGAAACGTCCGCTCCTCCGCACGAAAATCGGGCAAATGGAGTGCCGTATCCGCCTGAATCACCCCGACCAGCGTCACGTTCGGAAAATCCAGCCCTTTGGCAATCATCTGCGTGCCGAGCAGAATGTCGATTTCTCCCGCACGAAAGCGTGAAAAGGCTTTTTCATGAGCGTCGCGTCCCTGCATCGAGTCGGTGTCCATCCGAAAAACCCGTGCCTTGGGAAATCGGGCGGCAATCTCCTGTTCCAGCTTTTGCGTTCCCGTCCCACTGTAGCGAATCGCCCGACTGCCACAATGTGGACACGTCTCCGGCTGCGGCTGGTGGTAGTCGCAATAGTGACAGATCAGTTCATGCGTGGTACGATGGTGCGTGAGCGAAATCTCACAATGCGGACAACTCAAAACCGTCCCGCAGGCCGGGCATTGGATGTACGTGGAATAGCCGCGACGATTCAGCAGAAGAATCATCTGGTGCCCTTCCGCCAAACATTCCCGCATGGCTATATGCAGCTTCCGGCCAATCACCCCTCGCGTCGGCGTGCGGTCGGGAACGCGCATATCGACCGTCTCCACGTGCGGAAGTGGACGGTTTTCCACCCGTTGCGGAAGCGAAATCAGCGTACTTTCCCCTTTTTCCACCGCGTACCACGACTCCAGCGAAGGGGTTGCGGAACCGAGCAAAACGACGACCTTTTCCAACGCCCCTCGCCCCAACGCAATCTCGCGGGCATGGTAGCGGGGAGCCGTTTCCTGCTTGAAGCTGGTTTCGTGTTCCTCGTCCATGATGATCAGTCCCAAACGTGGCGTCGGGGCAAAAATCGCACTCCGGGCACCAATCACCACCTCGACATCTCCTCGCGAAATCCGGCACCACTCCTCGTATCGCTGGGCGTCGGTCAAATGGCTGTGCCAGACGGCAATGTTGCGGAAACGTTTGCGAAAACGCTCCACCGTTTGCGGCGTCAGGCTGATTTCCGGCACCAGCACGATTGCCTGCCGACCCATCCGAACCACTTCCCGGATGGCCTGGATATAGACTTCCGTTTTGCCACTTCCCGTAATGCCGTGAATCAACGCGGAGCGAACTTTCCCCAATCCGGGAAACTCCCGTTCCGGCAGTGTCTCTCCCGATTTTGCCTGAAGCAGGTGGCGAATTTGCTCCAAAGCTCTCTGTTGGTCGGCATTTAACGATAAATCCCCCTGCGGCTGGACCGAAACGACTTCCGTGGGACGGGTAAAAATCCGCTCCTTTTCCACTTGAAGCAGACCGCGACTTTTCAAAAGCCGAATCGGACCGGCGGAAACTTTGGCCTGGCGGGTCAGTTCCTCGGTGGTGAGTGGTTTGCCTGCCTTGTGGAGCGTTAATAAAATCTTCAACTGCGGCTCCGTCAGCCGAAAAGAGGTCGTTACGCTCCCATGCCGAAGATATTCCTGCCAGAGTGCGGCTCCTTCCGGGGAAAGCTGGTAAAAAATCGTTTCCCGAGTCCCTGCCTGCGAACGCACCCCCACCGGAACGACCGTCTGCAAAACCGTTCCCCAGGGACAAAGATAATAGTCCGCAATCCACCGCGTCCACTCCAACATCCGGGACGAAACCAACGGCTGCGCGTCCAGAACTTTCGCGATATATTTCAACTTCCACTGCGATTGCCGAAACGTATGAACATCCACACAGAAAACTTCACACAGACGATTCGACTTTCCCAACGGTACCAGCAGGCGACAACCTTTCTGTACCTTCCCCAACAGCCCTTCTGGAATAGCATAATCCAGAGGCTGCTCTATCCCCTCCGAAAAAACGACCGTGGCGGCAGGGTGTTCCTCGCGGGAATCCACCTCCCACGGATTCTCCTCCGGGAGCGAAGCGTCGAAAAGTTGTAATTGATCCGACATTCAATAATTGATAATTGATAATGCGTGGCGTGGGATATAGAAAAAGGAGGATATTACCGAATGCGAAGATTCGGCTTCTCCATCATGACGGTGGAGTTGGGGGCTACGGATTGCGTAATCCAGACGCTGGAACCGATAATCGCGTTTTGGCCGATGACCGTTTCCCCACCCAAAACGGTCGCGTTGGCATAAATCACAACATGATCCTCAATCGTCGGGTGGCGTTTCTTGCCACGAACCAATTGCCCCGTTTCGTCGGTGGGAAAACTCAACGCCCCCAGCGTCACCCCCTGATAAAGCTTGACCCACTCCCCAATTTCGCACGTTTCCCCAATCACCACGCCCGTTCCGTGATCAATGAAAAAATGAGAGCCAATCGTCGCTCCAGGATGAATATCGATTCCTGTACAACGATGTGCCCACTCCGTCATCATCCGTGGTATCAGCGGAACACCCAGCAGATGAAGCTCATGCGCAATGCGATAAATCGTGATTGCTTTCAAACCGGGATAACAGAAAACCACCTCCGCGTAGGAGCGACACGCCGGGTCGCCCGCATAGGCCGCGTGAACATCCGTTTCCAAAATCTTACGCAGTGCCGGCAATTTACTCAAAAAAGCCAAGGCGCGTTCCTGACCAATTCGCTCGTACTCCGAACGCAAGGGAATTTCACACTCCGCCTGCGAACAGGGGGAGCCACTCGCGTGACGGGACTGGCAAAAAGAACGGGCAATCTGTACCGAAAGCGTATCGTAGGTTCTATCCAGAATGTCGCCAATAAAATAACGGATATTTCCCAGATGTAAATTGTTGCGACGCCCAAAACCAGGATAGATGATTTCAAACAGATCGTCCAGAATCGTGATGATTTCATTGTACGACGGAAGAGGACAGTGACCCAGATGTTGGATTTTTTCCAACAATGAGCAACTTTCCACCAAACTCCACGTAATTTCCGGCAAATTCTCTTCTTTATTCTTAATCGACGCTAAATTCATCTTCTCTCCCCTGGACGATTCTCCTCTCGTTTCCACCATTGTAGTTCCCTCTCGCTTTCTGTCAAGGGTTCCCACAGCGTTCTTTTTAATACGAAAACAGTCCGAAAATCTATAATTGTTTTGACTTTGCCGATTATTCCTATTCTACTAAATATCTTTGCTATTTTTTGCAAAATATTGCCTATTTTTTATAAAATGGTTAAATTTTGCTTGACAATTATTGAAAAAGAGGGTAAAATAAAGGTAATAGCGGTGAATTCTTACAGCCATGTTTGGGATTGTTTTCACAGGAAGTGAAAAACTCCCACCTACAGGAATGAGCTCATGTTAGTTTTGTCACGAAAAGTCGGCGAAAAGATTCTGATCGGCGAAAATGTCGTGATTACCGTTGTGCGCATTACGCAAGGAACGGTTCGTATCGGTGTGGATGCGCCTCGCGATATGGCCGTGATTCGTAAAGAAGTGGTGGTTCCTGTCGAGGAAGAGGCGAACAAAATGTCTTCCGCCATCCTTTCTTCCAAAACGTCTCCTTCGCTCCCCGCCTCCTGATTGCCGAAATTACGGTGGGGCAGAGGTGCGAAAAGAAAATACACGCGGACTTTCCGGGGAATCAAGCGTTCCCAACTGATTTTGACGTTCCACCAATTGCCGAATCTTGGCCGTGTTGGAAAACTGTCCCGGACGTCCCCAGTGAATGACGGAACCGTGGTGCGTATAAATATCGTATTGAATTTCATGCCGAAAACCTTCCTCTTCCCGGCGGACTGCTTGCAGGGAGTGGAGACCTAACTGGTTCCAGAGCGGGCCAAAATCTTTCACAATCGCAACCGCGTCGGCCACCGTTTTTTCCGTCCAGCACGACCCTGGTGTCATTCCCAAGGGCATAAACGGATATTCTTTCAGGTGGGGGTAAAGGTCGAGTGTGGAGAGCGGAAAATCGCAGGTGGGAAGCAGTTTTCCATCCTCATCGACAGGGAAAAAAGTACTCATTTCATCATCCGGCTGCGTGACTTCCACCATCAAAACAGGCCGTCGGAACTCTACCACCAAACGTAGACGGGCAGGGTACATTTTCCGAATTTCCACCGTGCGTCGAATCCAAGGATGTTGCCGCAGAGCATCGTGGAACCAGGTGATGATTCGTGTGTCCAAAATCGAAAATGGTTCATTTTGCGGGTGATTGTACTGTCGCTCGATAATTTGCAGCAGTTCCAGAACCACATCCCGGCAAACCCACGGCGGCGGAGCGGGTTTTTCCCCGTCGGCCGTTTTCCAGATCAACTCAATTTTATCCGGGGTCAGAATATAGGCATCTTTTTGCAGTTGGTCATGCGCCACGGAACGCCAAATGACCACCATCCCGACAAAAAACAACAGAATAATGACAGCCGCAGTCGCCAACGGACCGCGTCCGGGAACAAATTGGGAAACCAACGCCCGCAAGACATCGCCCCATTGAACGTAATTTTCCGGCTCTTTTTCCCGCATTTGGTTTCTCGTGGATTTCGCTGAAAGAATCAGGTCTCGCTATCCCAAATCTCAATTTCGGTCTCCAACTCGATTCCGAAACGTTTGAAAACCTCTTCCTGAATCAGATGAATCAGTCGTAAAACATCGGAACTGGTGCATTCCGGCTCCGTGAGGATGAAATTGGCATGGCGTTCACAGACGACCGCTCCACCGATGCGTGTTCCTTTCAAGCCAGCCAGGTCGATGATTTCGCTGGCCGCGGAACCGGAGTCGGCAGGATTGCGGAAAATGCGGCCTGCGCACTGATGACCCATCGGCTGCATCGCCTTGCGGATAATCCACTGTTTCTGCATTCGGTGGGCCAGTTCCTGGGAATTCTCTTCGTGAAATTCAAATTCCGCCTCCAAAATCAATCCGTCGTCGAGCGAACTTTGGCGATAACCAAAGACCAAATCCTCTCCCTGCCGCGTTTCTTCCGTCCCATCCTGTTTCAAAATCCGGGCAGATTTTAAAAGTTGACCAATGTCGGTACTGTTGGTGCCCGCGTTACCGTGGAGCGCTCCGCCGACGGTGCCGGGAATGCCGATCAACTCTTCGATTCCCCCCAATCCTGATCGGACGGCGGTGGTGACGAGTTTACTCAGAGGAAGATTGCCGCAAACACGAATTCGGTTTCCCTCCACGGTAATATTGGGCGGCAGATTGTCCCCGACATGAATCACCAGTCCGGGAACGTCGGCCAGAACCAGAACATTGGAACCTCCCCCCAGGATGTGGATGGGAAGTTCCGCTTTTTTGGCTGCCTGAAAAAGCGCGACCAGTTCCTCCCCACTTTCCGGCTCGGCAAAAAATTCCGCATTCCCTCCCAACTGCATCCACGTGTGCATGGCAAGAGGTTCTTTTTCCTGGATAATCGGTTGAAAATCTTTGAACGGACTCATGTTTCTTCCTTCGGGACCATCATTCTACCCATGAACCTTCATTCTATCTCATTTCAACAACTTTTTCAAGGTCCCGGGGCAAACTTCCAGAAGAAAAAGAGTACTCCTTCCTATTTTTCGTTCAATTCTTTGGTCATTCATCGAAAGGATATTTACTCGGCATCCGGTCCGGTGATTATTTCACCTTGTTGTTGGCGTTTTTGATCGTTGAAATGGAAAGTCCCGTAAAACAGGGAATTTCCACCATCCATCCAAAGGTACAGCCGTTCTTTCTCGGCAGGCGTCATCCGCACATCGTAGTGTGTTGGTTCCAGATACTGTGCAAGGGGACTTCCCAGGGTACCGAACTGGCCGGGCTGGGTGAGTGGTTCGTGATTGTTGTTCGGACGTCCCCACGCGGAATAGGAGACGTATTTTTCCAACTGGTTGTAGGATTTTGTGTAATGGCCTTCGATTTCTCCGGTCAGAATCACTCCGTTGGGTTTGTCGGCATTGTGACATTGGACGCAATACTTGTCGAGAACCGGCTGGACAAGACGCGGGTAGGAAAATGGTTTGGAACCATCCGGGCCAGGCTCGATTTTCGATATGGGGCGACTGGCGGCCAGGGTTTGTCTTGCGGTGGTTTCCGGCGTTTTCATGCGGTCTTCGTGACAGCCGATACAGTTGGCATTTTCACCCGGTTGCACATACGTGAGCGAACGCATGGTCTGGACAGCCCGTCCCTGTTCATCCAGTGCCTGGAAGAGTACCGGGGTACAAGCGGGAAGCTCAAAATAGGCCGAGCCATCGGATTCGACGGGAACGGTGCCGAGGATTTGCTTGCCGGGAGAGGCATTGGCATAGCCTACCATCGGACTGTTGGCGTTGGGGGTCGATTTGGGGAGGACTTGCACAATCCGCAACGCCGTGATTTTCGTTCCTTCCGGCAATTTCGGATCGGCATCGTAGACATTCTGCATCAGCATTGTGCCAAACACGTTTTGGGGAATTTCCCACTTGTCCACGACCGGCGGAATGGCATCCGAAACGACATAAGGGGTGAAACCATCGTAAATCCGGCGTTTTAACGGGACGAGCGGCATTGCCCAGAGACTGGAAATGTTTGTGTCGCGGTAAATCAGTTCCCGATTTCCCCAACGATCCGCAAAATAAAGGCCATACTGATTGGGGGGATTGGCTCCCATCTCCCCGATAATCCGATCGTAACTGAACGAGGCGATGAAGTAATCTTCCGACAGAGGAAAAGGGGATTTGAACGTCTGTCCCGGCCAGCGTCTCTGGCTTTCCGACAACGGCAATCGTTCCCCTGGCAAGTTGGTAAACCAACCTCCCCGTGACGGTGTGTCAAAATCCATGTAACCCGTTCCGTAAGCCAGCGTCTCTTCCGTTTCGGGAAAAGCCACGTCGGGAGTCAAGCGGGTAATCGGTCTGGAACCATCCACCCCCTGAGTCGGATCGACGAGAATGACACTGCCTGCCGACATGCCGTGATGCGGACCGCCAATCCCCATGATTTTGTTGGAACCGGGAACCTGCCGGGCTTCCCAGATACCACAGGGGACGAAGGTGTTATTTCCGTAAAAAATACGAACATCGGTGCCATCGAGACGGGTTTGCCAGAGGTTCTGGTAGTGGATGGCATTTCGATCGACATAATCCCAACGGGTATAGAGAATCCGCCCATTGTCCAGAACGGTTGGGTCCCATTCGTTGGTCTCATGAAACGAAATGGGGCGAATGTTGCCTCCCTGAGCATCCATCAGAGTGAGCGTATAAAGGTAGCACGGCCCGGCACCACATCGATGAAACGTTCCCCGGAGTGTGGAGAGGTAAATGATTTCTCCGGTGGGGGAGGCGACTGGAGCAAAGGAATCCGCTTCCCCCTGCGTCAATGGCCGAACGTTGGAACCGTCGCTGTTCATGGCGTAAATCTGGTAACGCTGCGACATTTTTTCCGGGTCACGCCACATTTTAGGGGCGGTGGAACATTCGCAAAAGGGAACATAAATCGTCTTGCCATCCGGTGAAATTTCCGACTTCATGAAATTGCCCATCGGAAAGGTCTTTTCCGTAAGAGAACGTGTCTGGAACGTTTTTCCAGGAGCCTCCAGCACAAAAATCCCACCACCGGGACGGGCACAATAACCATATACCTGGGTCAGTTGATGACTCATTACGGAAGGGACATGTTTGACAAAGAGGAGTTTGCCGACATGAAATGCCGGATGGGCAAGCAATTCCGCGCGTTTGGCGACATGCACTTCCTTCCAAAATGCTTCCCAGGCCTCATCGGTGGCGGAATTCCGCGACAGGGTTTGAAAACGCTGTTTCCATTCAGGCGAATTCCATCGGGAGAGAATTTTCTCCACCGCCTGTCGAAAAGTCCGGGGTTCACGCGGTGTTTCAATACCGTCCTGCAATCGCCAATCCCACTCAATCAACACGTCCTGAAGGAATTCCGTCAAATCGGGAAAAGAGGCGACCGGCTGTAAATCACGCGGCGAACGCTGTGGTTCCAGCGAAATGTTGAAGTCTTTCATCAACAGTCGGGACGCTGTTTTGGCCTGAATCGTCAACGTTCCATCTTTCGGATTGAGAATTTCCAAGTCTCCTTCTTTTTGCACCCACGAGAACCGAATTTCCCGCTTACATGCCAATGGCAAATGGAGTGTCACCGAATCCCCTGCCGCCAAATCGAGTGCAACACGGTAATTCGGTCCGACAATCCCTTCTGCCGAAACAGCGTCGGGGTGGCCTAAAAGAAGCATCTGCGACTTTTCCGACGCGAATTGCCAAATCCCGCTTGCGGAACCAAAACTGGGGCTGGCGGGCTTGCCGTTGAACGTGACGGTCAGCTTCGTCCGCGAAAGGTCAATCACCGAAAGCGTGTAGGGCTTGTCATGTTTCGTATTGGTCAAACCGGGAAATGGACGGTCGAAATTGGCAATGATCAACTTCCCATCCCGAACAATACATTCGGAAGGCTCATCCAGCATTCCACCCGTGCCATCGTTGTCGGGGTCTTGCCACAACGTGGACATTTGCCGACTTTTGTCGAAGACGCGAACGCAGTTGTCTTCCGGGTCATTGATGAAAATCAGGTCGCTGTGACGATCATAAAAAATGCCGTCGCAGCAACGAAAATCGGGATTCTGGTACTCTTTCGTGACGATAGCCTTCCCTTCCGCATCGAATGTGACGCGAAATAACGCACCGTCGCCCACATTTCCCACCCAGATCGCTCCCCACGCTTTGGTAATACCATCCAACCCACCCATATCCCCCCGTTTGGTTTTCTGAACGTCCATCGTCGCTACGAGGTGACGGTCGCCTGCCGCTAAATCCGCGTTCACTTCCACCAGAGGAGCTTTTCCCGTCACTTCCGATTGATGAAACCGCCAAAGTCCCCCTTTTCCATAAGCCGGGTCATTTTCCAGTTTCGTAATCACCGGGTCGGTAACGTACATCCACTCTCCATCCCACAGAAGCCCATTCGCCAGATGGATTCCGCGAACCACGACCTCGACCACTCCGGTGGGAAGCCCCTGATCGTCCAGGTGAACACGTAAAACGCGGGATTTCGGTCCGCCAGGCTTTCCGGTAAAAAGATTGTCCGCAACGTATAAATGCCCATCCGGTCCGAGGTCGATTCCCATGGGAGAGCAATCTTTGGCAATGCTATCTTCCGGGAAATCAAGCACTTTGGAAATTTTCCCATCCGGCGTAATCCTCATCAAAACCGCCGGAGAGGTTTTCCTGCCATCCGCGTCGGTCGGTTCGTAATTGGGGCAGGTGAGATAGATGGCATTTGTCTTTTCATGAAGCGTCATCCCGTCGGGAATCGGGCAATAATCCGGCAACTGGATGTACAATGCCGGTCGGAACCGTTCCTCATTTTGAGCTTGCAGCGAGACCGTAATTCCGCAAAAACAGGTCAGCAGGAAAATTTTCTGGAAGAACATGGCGATACCCCTTTTGGATTTGTTATCGAAAATGGACATAAAAATTATTTTATGCTCCCGTTCCTCTCATGGCAAGTCCCCGTCGAGCCGAATTCTCCGCAATTTTCCGCAAAAGGGGACGGTTTTGCGAAAAAACGAAAAACGTCTTGACAAAATCTTCCCGGTGTGATTATAATATTGTTACAGGTTTTTTCTCTGTTGGATTTTTGTCATGTTGGATCATTTCATACCCAGGATTGCGGTTTCGTTTTTGCCGTGTCACGCCAGCAGTCGGCTGAAGTTTCGCGGTGTGGTGGCGTATGCGCGGGAATTTGGTCCGTGGGAATTCAACATGACTCCTTTGGGACGTGAAAATTCCATGCTGGACTTGAAAACATGGAAGCCGGATGGTTTTATCGGGCATATCTTCGATCAGGAAATTGCCGATGAGTTGTTGCAAAGTGGCATTCCCATGGTGATTTTCGAGCCGAAGGAAGAGTGGGTCGCTCCCCGCCATCCCCTTTCCAGCCGCTGTCGGGTGGAATGCGATTCCGAGATGATTGGAAAAATTTCCGCCCAATTCTTCATCGACAGGAATTTCCGGCAGTTGGGGTTTGTCGGAGAGCCGGAAGAACAAATCTGGGCGACACGTCGGGAGAAAACGTTTGTGGCGGAAGCGCGAAAATTAGGAATTCCGTGCCACGTTTTTCCCCAGAATCCCGACAAAGATGCCGATTGGGAATCACGTCAATCCCGACTTCGCAAATGGTTGCTGAATCTCCCCAAGCCGATCGGAATTTGCACTTCCAGCGACATTCGCGGACGGCAGATTCTCGATTGTTGTATGGTGGCAGGATTGAAAGTGCCTGCGGAAATTGCCGTTCTGGGAGCGGACAACGATGAATTTTTCTGCATGACTTCGCAGCCAACATTATCTTCCGTCCTGGCGGAGTACGAGTTGGGCGGTTATGAAGGTGCCTGCATGCTCCATCAACTCATGCAGGGAAAACGGCCTCGAAAAAAGGTCTTTTACTACGGAATTCAGGAAATCATTCAGCGAGAATCGACACGCGTCATCCCCGTGGACAACGAAATGGTCGCCCAGGCCATGGAATTCATTTACATGATGCACGGGTGCAATATCCGCGTCTCCGATGTCGTCAAACACGCCGGCGTTTCCCGACGTACGCTGGAAAATTGTTTTCAGAAATCTCTCGGACGTTCCATTCTCGAAACGATCATCCAACAACGGACGCAAAGTCTGCGGGAACAAGTTCTGAAAACGGATATGTCCATCAAACAGCTTGCCATGTGGGCTGGGCTGGAATCGACGAGTCACCTCTCCAAACTTTTCAAGGAGACTTTTGGAATGAGCATTACGGAATATCGTAAAAAGAATCTGGTCGATTCGCCGATTCATAATTTTGAATAAACATGAAATAATTGATAATTGATAATTGATAATTATTGGAGCGGATACCGCATTTTCATGAGTTGTGATGTAGTGGTCACACTAACTATCAACTATCAATACTCCTTCCACTTTGAATTTCAGGAAAACGAAAAGAAAGCCCCTACCTTTGGG
>JAUNBF010000049.1 GCA_030527185.1 Planctomycetia bacterium
TTTGTACCGCATATATTGCCATTTGTCAAGACGCTCTCTCAATAGAATCCGGCTTGGGAGCGATAAGTTGCGTCTATTTTGTTCACGTTTTCTATCCTTTTGCCTACGTTCCGTATGTTCAGGTCTGTTGAAACATTTATTCATCATTTGAGAAAATACTTAACCCTTTTATATCAATACTTTACGTCAATTTTCAGAAGAGGAAAAAGCCATTTCTGAAATACTTCCTGAAATATTTTTTCAAAAAATTTTAAAAATTATTGGAAAATTTTAAATTTTTCTCCTTTTCATCTCTCCCTGGAGCGACCTTTGGCAGAAAAATGACAGAAAGAAGGGAGTAAAATCGAAAAAGAATAGGGTAAGTTCCGTTCTCTCCTCTTGACAAAAAGTTGCGGACGCCGATAATGGCTGGATGGAATGTTTTCAGCAGGAGAACGTCAGGCCGGAATGAAAATGGGAAGGATTGTGAAGACCTATGCGAGAAGAGAAAGTGCTGGTCGTGCCGACGGATTATTTTCGGAAATTGGGCTATTTTCAAGGCTTTACCCAAGAGACGAAACGTTATATTCCCGACCTTCTGGAGGAGTCGGCGGTTGGTTTTTTGCGACGTGCGGAAGCAGAACGGGATCCGTCCTGGAAACAGTTGATTCCCTACATGATTTTTCGATGTAAAAACGCGGCCGGGGAGGATTGTCTCTTTCGCTACACACGCGGCAAAGGGATGGGGGAAGGGCGGCTGCACCTGAAACACAGCATCGGTGTGGGAGGGCATCTTTCCGAAGAAGATTGCCAGGGAGCGGCCAACAAAACGGAAGCCTACACGGTCGGAATGTTGCGGGAGCGGATGGAGGAAGTTCGTATCGAAACGGAGATTCTGGGCGAAAGGATTGTCGGCCTGATCAACGACGACGAAACGGAGGTGGGACAAGTTCATTTGGGCGTGGTACACCTGATCGATGTGGCGGAGCCGAACGTTTTTCCGAATGAAAAGGATGTTCTGGAGACTGGTTTCTATCCAGTGAAAGAACTTTTGCGGAATCTGGACGGGTACGAAACCTGGTCGTCCATCACACTGGAGGCTTTGTGGAAAGGGGCTGACTTGCGCTGAAATTTTCTGTCGCGGTTGGGTTGGGACGCAAGGAATCGCGCTGGGAAAAATTTTCCGATAAATTTTGAAAAAAAGAGGAGCATCATGGAAGAATACCCTCTGACAATTTTTGAAGAGTATATGTTTCGGGATGATACGCCCGCCTATCCGATGGACTCTTTTCGGCGGCTGAGCTTCCGTGGAAAGTTGCGGAAAGAGGCGTTCCAGAAGGCGTTGGAAGAGACTTGGGAACAACATCCTCTGGTTTTGTGCCGCGTTCGGAAGAAGGTGGGTGGGGGCTGGGTCTGGACACCTGCGGAGAAAAAACCGGTGGTGGAGTGGAAAAAAGCGACGCCGGAAGATTTCAACGAGAGTGGCTTTCCCTGGGTAACGCCGCTTCCGTTGACCCGTGAAGCCGGGCTGCGTGTTTTGGTTTTGGAGCAGGACGAACCTTCCGAAACGCAGGTACTTTTCCAGTTCCATCACAGCACCTCCGACGGGATTGGAGAAATGCAGTTTCTCAGCGATTGGTTGTTGGCGTATGGAATCCGCACAGGTATTTTGCCGAAGGAGACACCCCGCCGCCAACTCGACGCGACTGCTCTGCGGAAACGGGGAACGTATGGCTGGGGGATCCGACGTTACCTGAAGTTTTTCCCCGATATTTTCAAAACCGGGAATCGGCTGATTTATCGTTCTCCCATCCCGCTCTTTCCGCACCGGGTCATTTCCACCCAAACGCCAGTGGGAAAATATCCCTACATTCGTTTTCTGGAGTTTTCCCGCGAAAAAACGGCGTACTACCTCCGGCAGGCAAAAGAAAATGGGGTGACGCTCAACGATTTGGTTTTGCGTGATCTTTTTCTGACGATCGACCAGTGGCGAAAAGAAAATGGCTGGGAGCGTCTGGATGGTTGGACACGTTTGACCATGCCGATGAATATTCGGGTTGCGTGGCACGAAAAGATGCCTGCGGCGAATGCGGTGTCGTTTGTTTTTCTGGATCGTCGGAAACGTGATCTGCAAGATGCCGGACAGCTTTTGCGGGAAATCCATCAGGAGACGGAATGGATTAAAACGCACGACCAACGGTACGTTTTTCTCCTGTCGCTGAAGGCCTGCAAGTACCTTTTGGGGGGAATGCGGTGGATGTTGAAATCGAGAAAATGCCGTTCGACGTGTGTAGTTTCCAATCTGGGGCGGGTTCTGGAAAATTTGCCGTTTCCACGAAACGCGGCGGGGAATTATGAACTCGGTTCCGCGGAATTGTATCAGGTGGATGCCGCGCCACCGATTCGTCCCCGTTCACTGTTGTCGTTTTCCGTCTTGACCTACGGTTCCCGATTGCGGTTGTGTCTGCGGTACGATGAGCATTTTTTAAGCCTTTCCCAGGCCGATTCCCTTTTGGGGATTTTTGGGCGTCAGATGGGAGCGGAATCGAGAACTAAATAGTGTTCAAATATTTAGTGCAACTTCATTTATATTCAATAAAAATTCTAACTTTTTTCTTTGCTATTTGTAAAGTTTTCTCCTCTTTCGGTCGTTCTTGATAGTTGGATAAGATTAAGAAGGAACGATCCGATACGAAAGAGGGAGAGTATGTTAGAAAATGTAAGTTTGGGATTATTTTTGTTTTATGTGGCTTTTATTGGAATTTCCTGGTTGGTTCTGGGAATTTTTGTGTGGCAGAACCGTCGGAAAAGAACGGTTGTCGGAAAAACGGAGGAGACACCTCAGGTCGCGGTTTTACTCTCGTTGCGCGGGAAAGACCCCTGGCTGGAAGCGTGTTTGCGGGGAATGGCTCGACAAGTGTATCGGCCTTTTCGGTTGGTGGTCATTTTGGACAGTCCTGAAGACACGGCGATGGGGGTAATTCAGAAATTTCGGAAACAGTTTCCCGAATGTCCCACAGAAATTCAAATTCTCCAGGAGCGTTTAACCACCTGCTCCCTGAAGTGCAACAGTTTGATTCAGGCGGTGAATTCTCTGGACACGTCGTTTGAAATCGTCGCTTTTTTAGACAGCGATATTATTCCGCATCCCCATTGGCTGGAAGAGTTGGTACGTCCTTTTCAGGATTCTCGGGTGGACTTTACGACGGGTTATCGCTGGTTTCTGCCGACGTCCGGTTCGTGTGGCTCCTGGGTTCGGTACATCTGGAATGTGGCCTCCTATGTTCACGTCTACCTGCACGGAATTCTTTGGGGTGGGTCGTGCGCGGTACGTCGGGAGGTATTGGAACGGCTGAATCTGGTGGAGGAGTGGAAAACGGCTCTTTCCGACGATGTTGTCATGACGGAAAAAGCTCGCCGGGAAAGGTGCCGTATCGCGTGGGTGCCTGCCGATTTGATGGTGAGTCAGGAAGAATGTACGCTCGCTTTTGCGTATCGATGGTGTTCGCGGCAAATGCTGATGATTCGGCTTTATTCGCCGGTGATTTGGAGACGCATGATGGGAATGACGCTTTTTGTGGTTCTGGCGCAGAGCCTCTCTTTCTATCTGATTTATCAGGCCTGGCGACACCAGAACACAACGGCCTGGTGGGGAGCGTGGGGAGGACTTCTGTTTTTCTGGGGAATGTCGCTGGTGATGTTGCTGGTTCTGGAAAAAACCGCCCGGAAAAATGTCCAGATTCACCAGAAAGTGAATTCCTGGTACGGTTTTCTCTCTCTGTTTCGGTTGCTTTGGGCGGTTCCACTGACGATTTTTTCCTTTTCCCTCGGAATTTTTCAGGCCTATTTCGCTCGAACCATCCAGTGGCGGGGGATTCGGTATCGTATTTTTTCAGGAAAACCGATTTCGATAGAACGTTTGAATTATGCTCCGTTTTCTTTAAAAGTTTTAACGGAAGACCATTCTGAAGAAAAGCGGGGGAAACCACAAACGGAATCGATTTGGTAAAGGGTTCCAAACAGGAAAAATTGAAAAATTTTCCCTTTTTTGAGGTTTTTTCCGGTATGCCCATTTGCGGAAACTTCTTTTTCGTAGTAAAATAGAGATGTAGGGTTATTCGTAAAGAGTGCCTTTGGGGATATTCTCGGCGTCACCCTTTCGCACGATGGGGAAGGTACGCCCGACCCCGCATCATCTGAAAAAGATGTACGAAAAATAAGAAATAGGAAGTTAATGGGAACTTTACAGGATGGAGCCAAATATGTCCCACTTTTCAGAACCAACCAAGCCCATGGGGCTTATTACCGATTACGATCTTTTTCTTTTAGGAGAAGGGCATCACTGGCGTTCTTACAATAAATTAGGGGCGCATCCCTGCACGATTCAGGGGATTGCCGGAGTAAACTTTGCCACTTGGGCACCCAACGCTCAGGAAGTGAGCGTTATCGGTGATTTCAACGGCTGGAATCCCAGAGCGAATTATCTGTGGAACCATCGCGGAAATGGAATTTGGGAAACCTTTGTCCCCGAAGCTCGCGAAGGAATGCTGTATAAATTTCTTGTCAAAGGGGTGAATGGCGAGGTCGTGGAGAAAGGGGACCCGTACGCGTTTGCCTGCGAATGTCCGCCGAAAACGGCTTGTAAAATTGTCGATCTGAAACGTTACGTCTGGAAAGACCTGGCGTGGATGGAGCGGCGGAAGGAGTACGACTGGCAGCACCGTCCCATCTCCATTTACGAAGTCCATCTGGGAAGTTGGCAACGCAACAGTTCCCACTCGGACGACTGGATGAATTATCGGGAAATCGCGAATCGGCTCGTCGATTATGTGAAGAAGATGAACTTCACCCACGTCGAACTTCTGCCGGTTTGTGAGCACCCGCTTTCCGCCAGTTGGGGGTACCAGATTACCGGTTATTACGCTCCGACAGCCCGTTATGGAAGTCCTGAAGACTTCATGTACATGGTTGATCTCTTTCACCAGCATGGGATTGGTGTTTTTCTGGACTGGGTTCCGGCACACTTCCCCAAAGACAGTCGTGGACTGGGAAGGTTTGACGGAACGCCACTGTACGAACATGCCGATCCGCGTCAGGGCGAACATGAAGACTGGGGAACGTACATTTTCAATTATGGCCGTAATGAAGTTCGGAATTTTCTCGTTTCCAACGCGCTTTACTGGGTCGATAAGTTTCATATTGATGGTCTGCGTGTCGATGCGGTGGCATCGATGTTGTATCTCGACTACAGTCGGAAAGATAATGCCTGGGTGCCGAATAAGTATGGCGGACGCGAAAATCTCGAAGCGATCGATTTTCTCCGGGAGATGAATACGCAGGTGCAGACGCAGTTTCCCGGTGTCGTGACGATGGCGGAGGAATCGACCGCCTGGCCGAATGTGACGAAGCCCAGTTATGGCGGCGGGCTGGGTTTTTGCCTGAAATGGAACATGGGTTGGATGCACGATACGCTCTCTTACATGGAAAACGATCCGATTTTTCGGAAGTACCATCAGGATCAGTTGACGTTCAGTCTGCTCTATGCGTTTCATGAGAATTTCATCCTCCCCTTCTCGCACGACGAAGTGGTTCACTGCAAAGGCTCCATGCTGGGACGGATGCCGGGCGATATGTGGCGGAAATTCGCGAACTTGCGACTTCTGTACAGTTACCAGTGGACGCATCCCGGCAAAAAACTCCTCTTTATGGGGGGCGAATTTGGCCAGTGGAACGAGTGGGATTTCAACAGCCAGCTCCAGTGGGATTTGTTGCAGTACGAATCTCACCAGGGTGTCCAACGGTGCGTCAGCGATTTGTGCGAAATTTACCGTCGGGAAAAGGCCTTGTACGAACTCGACTTTGATGGTTCCGGTTTTCAGTGGATCGACTGCTCCAATCGGGAAATGAGTACGCTTTCCTATTTGCGAAAAGGGAAAAATCCCGACGATTTTCTGGTCGTGGTTTGTAACTTTACGCCGGAAGTGCGGAAAGACTTTTGGGTCGGCGTTCCGCAGACGGGAGAGTATCAGGAGATTTTCAACAGCGATTCCCGATACTACGGCGGGAGTGACGTGCATAACGGAGCACTTCTGGCCGAAACGGAACCGTGTCAAAATCAGCCCGCGAACATCCGAATCACCCTTCCCCCTCTGGCAACGGTCATTTTCAAGAGGGTTTGAGCCGTGTATGGAAAAAGGGGGTACAGGTTTTGACGCCCCTTGCCGATAAATAGTATATCGTATGTCGGGGAACGGTGTGGTTCCCCGTTTTCCTTTTACCAAAGTATCTTGTTGGAATTTCATCCAGGAGAGCTATTCCTCAGCCATGATCGATCTTTTACGTCAGGAAATCATCACCGAAGCGAACACCATTGTCGTCAAAGTTGGCACACGCATTCTCACCGACGCCACAGGGCACCTCAACGAACGTCAGATTGAGTCGTTGGCGTCGCAGTTGGCGGCTGCGCGGAAACGGGGGAATAACATCGTCCTGGTCAGTTCCGGGGCGGTCGGTTCCGGTATTGGCCGATTGGGACTCCATGCCCGTCCCTCCGATTTGGCTCAGTTGCAGGCGGTTGCGGCGATTGGTCAGAGTGCGTTGATTGAGGCGTACAACCACTATCTGGAAAAGCATGGCCTTTACGCGGCTCAAATTCTCCTCACCGCCGACGACCTGGATCACCGGACGCGATACCTGAATTTACGGAACACGCTCAATGCTCTGATCGACTTCGGAGCGATTCCGATTATCAATGAGAACGACACGCTCAGTGTGGCGGAATTGCGGACAACGTTTGGCGACAACGACCGTCTGGCAGCGTTGGTAGCCAGCATGATTCATTCGCCGCTGCTGATTCTCCTGTCGGATGTGGACGGTCTCTACAACGGCGACCCTGCCGACCCGAATTCCACGGTCATTCCGACGGTCTATCAGCTCGATGCCTCCATCCAGTCGCTCGTTTTCGACCACCGGAACAGTCTGAGTAAAGGCGGGATGGCAAGTAAGTTGCGAATTGCCCACCAAATTACTTCGGCAGGAGGGAGCGTTCTGATTGCGAATGGGCGGGAACCGGAGATTCTGGGGGAAATTCTGCGGTACCAGCCACGTGGGACGCTCTTCTTGCCGCAGTGTGTGCGTAAAGGCGCACGGAAACAGTGGATCGGCTACGCGGTCATTCCACGTGGAAGCGTCGTGGTGGATGACGGTGCTGTTGCCGCTATCGAAAAGATGGGGAAAAGCCTTTTGCCGATTGGGATTCGGAGTGTGGCGGGGGAGTTCGACCGTGGTGAAGTGGTGGCGATTCAATCACTCCACGGCTTGGAAATTGCCCGTGGCCTGACGAATTATTCGTCGCTCGACCTGAATCGTATCAAGGGAATGCGTTCCGAAGAGATTTCCTCCGCATTTCCCGGACAATATGTTTATGAAGAGGTTATTCACCGTGACAATCTGACCATTACCTCTCTCTAGAACACTTCCAGAATTTGTTTGCCACGTTTGGCATTTTGAAAATATCGGTGAGAAGTTGGCAACCTAGAAAAGTTTCCGCAGAAGACGCGGATATTTCCGTTCCCACTTTTTTCTCGACGGATGCTTGAAATGGGATTGCCGACGAGATGAATAAGATGGATGATGGTAAATTTTTCTCGTTTTTATCGCTAGAATGAATGGATGGGAAAAATAAAAAGGAGAAAATGTTCTTTAGAATTGCTCCAGGCATAGCTCTGCCGGAAATCTCCTGAACGAACCACCAGGGGCAGGTCGTATCGAGTGTACCTATTGTGCCAGGAAAAAGGGAAAAACCTCTTAATCCAATCTTTTTTGTTGTGAGGAAAAAAATAGTTAGAGGAAAAAGTTTTTTCAAATTATCTAAATTATCTAAATTTGTTCACTCATGTTAAAATGCACAAAGTACGATGAAAGGGAATAGAAACGGGGGCTTTTCACCGGAAAAGTTTTTGATACAATAGTTTTTGGTTGTTTTGCAATGAAGAAAGGTTTGTCTGAAAATCCGATGTTTGCTTCCAGGGAAAAATTTTGCCGACTTTCCACGTTTCCCGGCACGATTCTGCCGTCGATTTTGGCTTGTGATTTCACGCGTCTCGAAAAGGAAATCCGACAGGTGGAGGAAGCGGGCGCAACAGCGCTGCATTTGGATATTATGGACGGCCACTTCGTTCCCAATCTGAGTTTCGGTATTCCCATTGTGGAAGCGGTTCGACGTTTGACGGAGATGGTTCTGGATGTCCATCTGATGCTTTCCGAGCCGCAGGATTATGTGGAAGCGTTTCGCAAAGCGGGGGCGGACGCACTGACGTTCCATCTGGAGGCAATCGCGGACCAGGTGGAGGCTGGGCATCATTTCGACCGTCATGGTTGTCGTCGTGAGACGCTGGAAACTTTTCGGGAAGTGGAGACGAAAACGGCCGCACTTCTGGAGAAGGTTCATGCGCTGGGGGCGGCCAATGGTTTGTCGATCATTCCACCGACGGAGGTGGAGTTGCTGGAGCCGTATTTGCCGCAGTGCGATAATGTATTGATCATGAGTGTGATGCCAGGCTTCGGAGGGCAATCCTTCGACACCTCGGCATTGGGCAAATTGAACTGGTTACGCGAACATGCCCCGGCGAAAATGCTTCGGAGCGTGGATGGCGGGGTGAATGCGGGGACGCTCGGCGAGTGTGTCCGCGCGGGAGCTACCGGATGGGTCATGGGAACGGCGATTTTTGACGGCCAGGATTGTGCCGCCCGATTTCTGGAGTTTCAGAAACAAGTACGAAATTTCTGAAAAAATTGTTGTGTCCTGGGGAAAGAATTTTCTCGCGGAACAACCGTGAACCTGGAAAAACCTTACGAATGGAATCCTTTATGCTAAAATTTTGGAATTTTTCTTTTACGCATCCGAACGATTATCAGGGGCATTCCCTGCGAATCCTCATCATTCGTCCCGGCGAGACGACATACGATTCTCAATCCCGTATTCAGGGGACGTTGAATCTGGAGTTGACCGAAAAGGGACAGGAAGAGGTCGATGCGTTGGGGGAAGAACTTTTGGAAGAACAATTACAATTTATTTACGCCTCTCCTTGCGAACCTGCTCCAGAAACGGCAGAAAGGTTGGCGCAATTTCTCGGTGTGCCGAAAAAAGTCCTCCCCGGACTGAAAAATCAGAATCAGGGTTTGTGGCAGGGAATGCGGGTGGAAGATTTGCAGCGTTGCCAGCCACGTGTGTTCAAAATTTGGGCCAGTTGCCCCGAATCCATTTTTCCTCCCGGCGGTGAGGCGTTTCATGAGGTGACGAAACGGATTGAGACGACGATAGAGTGGATTCTCAAGCGTCATCATCAGGGAACCGTGGGATTGGTGGTGGGGGAACCGTTGGCTAGTTATGTGCGTTGTTATTTGAAGAGCGAGGACGCGAAAAACCTTTGGAATACCATCGGAATCCACGGTTTGTGGGAACCGGTGGATGTGGCTCACGCCGAATTATTGGCCCGGTAACGTTTGTTTGCCAGTGGGTTAGAGGAACATCGTTTCTCCAAAATGGAAAGTGGAATCAGTATCAATCAGGATTGGTAGGAAAAGAAAATGTCGGAAAATTGCGGCCATGATTGTGGCTCGTGTGGAGCGGATTGCCCCAGTCGGAAAACGGCCAGTTTGCGAGAGGAGCTGAATCCGCTCAGCTCGGTGAAAAAGGTGATTGCGGTTGTCAGTGGCAAAGGTGGCGTTGGAAAGTCGCTGGTGACGGCACTTTTGGCAGTCAAATTGCGGCGGGAAGGGTACCAGACCGCCATTCTGGACGCGGATATTACTGGCCCGTCCATTCCCAAAATGTTTGGCATTACGGCTCGTGCCCAAGGGACCGAACAGGGAATTTTCCCGGAAAAGAGTGCGTTGGGAATCGATTTGATGTCGATCAATCTACTGCTGGAAAACGCGGCCGACCCGGTTTTGTGGCGAGGGCCGATGATTGCGGGCGTGGTGAAGCAGTTCTGGTCGAACGTCATCTGGCACAACATCGACTGCATGTTGGTCGATATGCCGCCCGGAACAGGGGATGTGCCGTTGACGGTGTATCAGAGTCTCCCCGTCGATGGAATTGTCGTCGTCGCAACACCGCAGGAACTTGTCGAAATGATTGTGGCCAAAGCGATTAAAATGGCGGAAATGATGAACGTACCGATTCTGGGACTGGTTGAGAACATGAGTTATGTCGCCTGTCCCGACTGTGGCAAAAAAATCACCCTTTTCGGGGAAAGTCACGTCGAGTCGCTGGCTCAACAACTGGGATTGCGTGTGTTGGCCAAAATCCCCGTCGATCCCCAACTGGCGGAAGCGTGTGACGCGGGAAAAATCGAAACGTATCCGCAAGACTTTTTCGGCGACCACCCCGTATTGCCGTGTTAATGGACAATTATTGGTGGAGAGGCCGCTTTTATGAATGGTGGCAGGTCGCATGGATGAAAACTCCTTCCATTGGGAATTCCGGCTCCTTTTATGAGTCAGTTTTTTTTGTTGCTCCTGGCATGGAGCGTGATGTTGCTGTTTTGCCTTTCGTGGGGATGGCTCTGGTTCCACCGCCTGCGTGAGCGACGTCCTCTTTTGCCATCTCAAAATCGGCTCCGGCGTGTCTCGTGGAAGTTTCAGGATGTCGCTCTGATTTTGGCGATGTTTCTTTTTTTCCCAACGCTGTTCATGGAAATTTTCGCGTTTACGCAGTCGGAAACGACGCTTCGGGAATTGCGTTTTCCCACCGTGACTTCCGAAACAGAAACATTCCAGACTCACCACCCACTTCAGGAATTTCTCCAGAAAAATCCGTCGTGCTGGAAATTTGTGTTCGCGTTTTTCTTTGCTGCGGGGATTGTGCCGTTGACGGAAGAGTTTGTGTTTCGGCTCGTGTTGCAAGGGTGGGTGGAGGCTCGCGAGCGAGAGCGTTTTCCCGCACAAAAAGCAGGTTGGAGAGCGGTTTTCATCGTGGCTGTCCTCTTTTCCCTCCTTCATCTGCGTCTGGGAACGCCACTGTATCCATCTGAAAAAGCGATGGGATTTCAATTTTCCATGAGCGCACTGGCAGAGATGACAACCGTTCTGCTGGGAATCCTTCTTTTACGTTCCACAGGAAGTAGCTGGAAAATGATGGGATTCGACCGGACGCGTTGGAAGTCTGATTTGCAACTGGGAATTCTTGCCTTCTCGCTGGTGGCACTGCCAACGTACTGTCTGCAAGCATTTCTCTCCTGGCTTTTGGCTGGAATTTGTTCTCCCGATGCCGTCACTCTCCTGCCGATTTCGATTGTTTTTGGAATTTTGTACTGGCGTACCAAACGCCTGCTCCCCTCGGTAACGGTACACGTTTTGCTGAATGCCGTCTCCATTGCCGTGGCTTTTCTTACACTTCCATAAAAAAACGCGGCAGCTTTTATTCTTGCCACCGCGTCGTTTCCAATTTAACCTTTTTCCGCCTGAGCCGCCGCGGCTTTCGCCTTGGACTTGGCGCGTCCGCGAAGTTTTTTGGGTGCCTTGTTCTCGGCTGCCACTTTCGTCGTTTCCACACGGCGTTCCACCAATCGCGTCGCTTTTCCAACGCGGTCACGGAGGAAGTAGAGCTTGGCGCGACGCACTTTGGCACTGCGGACGACCTCAATTTTGGCAATTCGCGGCGAATGGAGCGGGAATTTCCGTTCCACCCCTTCTCCCTGCACGATCCGGCGGACGGTAAACATTTCCCGGGTGCCGGAACCACTGCGGGCAATCACCACACCGGTGAAAACCTGAACACGTTCCCGATCCCCTTCGATAATCCGACAATGCACATTCACCGTATCACCAATGGCAAAGACGGGCACTTCTGTTTTCATACTGGCTTTTTCCACCAGGTTCATAATCTTCTGACTCATGAGTCTATCCTTTCCTTATTCTAATGGTTTATTTCGTGTTCTGAATGTCGAAAGGTTTCATTTTTGGCGACTTTTCGGTCGATTCGGCCTTTTCCAGCAAATCGGGACGCCGCCATTGCGTCAAACGGTGGCTTTCCGCCTGCCGCCAACGCTCGATTTCCGCGTGATTGCCGCTGAGCAAAATCTCCGGTACCTCCAGTCCCCGAAAAACTCGCGGACGTGTGTATTGAGGGCCTTCCAAAAATCGATTGCCACGGGAAAACGAATCGGTCACGTTGCTCATCGCGTCGCCCAGGACGCCGGGAATTAAACGCATGATCGCTTCCATCAGGACCATCGCCGCGACTTCCCCGCCGTTGAGAACGTAATCGCCCAGCGAAATTTCTTCCGGCTCGAGGATTTGCCGCACTCGGTCGTCGAATCCCTCATACCGCCCGCAAAGAAAAATCAACCGTTCCCGCTCCGCCAGTTTTTCTACCAGTGGCTGCTTCAAAACGTTTCCCTGCGGTGTGAGGAGAATCAGGTGACCTGGCGAAAAATCGGTCTTTTCCACGTTTTCCGAAGAAAATTCCACCGAATGCTCTCCGAAACAACCTGCCTGAACCGCTTCCACGCACTCCACCACCGGCTCCACCTTCAACACCATCCCCGGACCGCCGCCAAAAGGGCGATCGTCCATCGTGTTGTGCCGGTCATGCGTCCAGTCACGCATGTTGTGCAAGCCGACCTGCACCAGGCCTTTGGCAATCGCCTGATGGAACAGACTCTCTCCCAAATAGGCTGGAAACATCTCAGGAAACAATGTCAGCACATCGAATCGCATCAGGTCAACCGTTTTCTTCCGGTATTGGCAGAAACCTTTCCAACTACCAATGTTTTACTCTTCCGTGGGAACGACCGTTTCTTCCACGACCACTTCTTCCACCGCCACCGCTTCCACAACCGGTGCCGGACGACTCACACGGGGAACGTTCGGACGCGGACGACGCGCAAACGCCAGTTTCTCAAGCGCCGCTTTCTGCTGCTCCAGATGCGTTCCGTTCTTGCCATATTTCTTGATCAGAACCGCGACTTTCGGCGTCGGCAACGCGCCCACTTTCAGCCACTTCTCGACACCTTCCACATCCAGTACTACGCGAGCATCGGTATCGGGAATCATCGGATCGTACGTTCCCAACTCCTGCAAAACACGACCATTTCGGGGGGCTTTCGAATCCATCGCACAAATTCGATAAAACGGACGATGGAGACGGCCCAATTTCTTCATTCGGATTCGGACTGCCACTGATGTTACTCCTTCTTTACTTACACTGAACTATCCGACATGGCAAACAACATATCGGCGACCAAAACCCTAAAAGGGTGTTGTACGATTATTCCTCTTTTCTGAGGATGGATAAGTCTATCGGCCAGGTGTTGCGCCGCTTGCGCCAAAGCGAGAGCGGCTTTCCCGTCAAGACTTCAGCCGTCGTGGAGAGAAAACCTTTCTATAGAAAGTGTTATTCTCTCCAGACCTCTCTTTCCAAAGATTTTTATGTGCGCCGCTGCGCGGTTTTTTCTTTATTTTTCTATTTTTTCTTCTTTTTCTTCGCTTTTTCCCGCAACTTCCTCAACTTGGCCTTATCCGCACTGTTCAACCGCTTCCCGGTATTCCCCTTACTCGGCGCAATCTGTGCAGCAGGATTCGCCTGCATCTGACGCATTAAATTCTGCATGGCACTCATCCGCCCGGCAACGCCCATGCCGGACATCTGTTTCATAATATCCGCCATCCCCTGAAACTGCTTCACCAAATCGTTGACCTGATTCGGCTGAACCCCCGCACCTGCCGCAATGCGACGACGACGGGGAAGGTCGATCAGCTTCGGATTTTTCCGCTCGGCAGGGGTCATGGAGTTGATAATGCCGCCGATTTTCGCCATTTCCTTGTCGGCATCCATATCCCCCATCATCCCGGAAAGACGGTCCATGCCGGGAATGAAACTCATGATTTTGCCAATCGAGCCAAGGCGTTTGGTCTGAGCCATCATCCGTTGGAAGTCGTCGAGCGTGAATTCGCCTTTTTCGAGCCGTTCCTGCTGACGCTGCATTTCCTCCTTGTCGAATTCCTGCTGGGCACGTTCGATGAGCGTCATCATATCGCCCATTCCCAGAATCCGGCTGGCCATCCGGTCGGGGTGAAATTCCTCCAGCGCGTTGAGTTGCTCCCCTGTTCCGATGAACTTGATCGGCACGCCCGAAACGTGTTTGAGCGAAATGGCCGCCCCACCACGAGCGTCGCCGTCGAGCTTCGTCATAATCACGCCGTCGAGTTCCAACGCTTCGTTAAACGCCTTGGCACTGTTGACCGCGTCCTGCCCCGTCATGGCATCGACGACGAGATAGACCTGATCGGGAGAGCATTTTTGCTCAATGCGCACCAATTGTTGCATCAACTCTTCGTCGATATGCAACCGCCCCGCCGTGTCCAGAATCAGGACATCGCACCCCGTTTTTTGGGCATGCGCCACGGCATTCGTGCAGACTTTCACCGGATCGGCAGCGCCAGGCTCGGTATAAACCGGAATCCCCAACTGTTCGCCCAACACCTGCAACTGCTGGATTGCCGCCGGACGTTGCAAGTCGGCCGCGACGAACATCGGCTTGCGTCCCCGCACCTTGATCATCCGCCCCAGTTTCCCGGTCGTCGTCGTTTTGCCGGAACCTTGCAAACCACACATCATCAGCGTCGTGACGCCGGAACCTTTCAGGTGGAGCGAGTGATCGACCGGCCCCATGATGTTGATCAACTCATCATGAACCAGTTTCACCAACTGTTGCGTCGGGTCGAGCTTTTTCATGACGCTCTCCCCAAGTGCCTCCTCGGAAATCCTGTCCATGAACGCCTTGGCCGCAGAGTAGCTTACATCCGCTTCCAGCAGAGCCTGCCGAACCATTTGCAGACCTTCGCGCATATTCGATTCGGTCAGTTTTCCTCGTCCACGAAGCGTTCGCAGCGCGGAACCCAATCCATCCCGTAATGATTCAAACATGGCGACCTGTAAATAATGGTTAATCGTTCATTCTTAAAAAGAAGGCAAAACAACAGACCCGAAATTATACCTTATTTTCCATTCTTGACAACCCCCCTAGTTGAATTATCAATTAATTCCGGGGGGTTGTCAGAGATCCGTTTCAGGTATATAATTTTGGGGAAGAGAGGTTGTCAATATTGGATTATTAATGGAAGTTACGATGTTTTATCAATTGGAAGAAGAGACCCTTTCCCGATCTGCCATTACCGCGCTTCAGGAAGAACGTTTGAAAAAGGTGGTTCGTCATATTTATGAGCATAACGACGTTTTTCGGAAACGTCTGGACGAAGCGGAAGTGTACCCCGACACGTTCCGTGGGTTGGAGGATTTGTCGCGGTTGCCGACGATGAGTAAAAAGGAATTTCGGGATTATTTTCCGTTGGGGATGTGCTGTGTGCCGAAAAACGAAATTCGGGAAATCCATCGTTCGTCGGGCACGTCGGGAACGCCGGTCGTCATGCCTTATACGGCAGGGGATTTACGGCAGTGGGCGGATTGCATGGCTCGCTGTTACCACATGGCCGGAGCGGTGCCGGGGGACGTGACGCAGATTACCCCCTCGTTCGGGCTTTTCAATGGCGGTTTTGGAATGTACCACGGTGCCCGCGCCGCCGAATTGTTCATCGTCCCTGCCGGTGCGGGCAATACGGAACAGCAAATTCGGATGGCGAAAACGTTTGGAACGCGGATTTTTACGGCCGTGGTTTCCTACGCTCCGCGAGTGATTGAGGTGATGCGGGAAATGGGCGAGACGTTGCCGGAGTTGAAAATCGGCATTTTCGGGGCGGAGATGTTTTCTGAGAGCATGAAAAAAAGCATTTCCGAAAGTCTCGAAATCGACGCTTTCGACATCTACGGCATGACCGAAACGGGAGGTGTCGGGACGCTGGGACAGGACTGCCCGTACCATTGCGGCCTGCATGTTTGGGAAGACCACTACATCGTCGAAATTCTCGAACCGGGCACAAATCAGGTTTTACCGGACGGAGAGCGTGGGGAGGTGGTCGTCACGTCGCTCACGCGTGAAGCTCTCCCCGTCATCCGTTTTCGCACCGGGGATTTAAGCCGCGTATTGAGCCGTGAAAAGTGTCCCTGCGGCCGCACCCACATCCGCATCGAACCGATTACCGGACGGATTGACGATATGCTGATTGTCAAAGGGGTCAACTTTTTCCCCTCCCAAGTCGAACAGGCACTGCTCGAAATTCCCGGCGTCTATCCTTACTACCAGATCATCATCGAAAACCATCATGGGATCAAGGATGTCCGCGTGAACGTCGAAGCGGAAGAGGGGGTCACCAGCTACACCATCGAGAAGAAACTCAAAGAAGTCCTCGGCTTTTCCCCAAAAGGCGACCTCTTCAAACCTGGCGAACTCCCCCGACAGGCCGGTAAAGCCAAGCGAGTCTTTTTTGAGGAAGAGGAGTGAATAAGGGATAATGGTGATGGTTGGATTGGAATCCCTTTCCATGGAAAAAGATTCTTTTTTATCGCGGAATGGGTGGGAAAACCATTGACAAGGCCGTGTTTCTGGGGTACAATAAGGAATATGTTGTGTATTTTATCTATCTTGTGATAAGAAAGGGACTTTTTATGTCAAGATATATTTTGCTGGTTCTTTTGTCGGTGGGAATGGTCTCTACAAGTTTCGGGGAATCGGATTTGGATATGGGTAAGGATGAAGTGAAAGTGGCCTCACGGGAAACGTATCCGGGGGAGATTACTTTGGCAAAATTGACGAACGGTTTGACCGTCATTGTGCAGGAAAACCATACCGCCCCGGTTGCCACGGTTCGGTGCGCGGTGAAAAATACGGGGAGTATCAACGAGGGTAAATACCTCGGTTCAGGGATCAGCCATGTTCTGGAACATGTCGTTTCCGGCGGCTCGACGACGAAACGGTCGGAGGACGAAATCCGAACGCTCATCGACACGTTTGGTGGCATGACGAACGCTTACACATCGCTCGACGTGACGAGTTATTACATCGACTGCCCGGCCAAAAATGTGGAGACGTGTATTGAGTTGATTGCGGATGCCATGCAGCATTGCGCGTTTGAGGAGTCGGAATTCCATCGCGAAATGGAGGTGGTGCAGCAGGAGCTGGCAGACGGTCAGGAGAATCGGCAGCGAGTTTTGTGGAAGCTGGCGCAGGAGACGATGTATCAGGAAAGCCCGGCCAGAATCCCGATTATCGGTTATTTGAACGTTTTGCGGCAGGTGCAGCACGACCAGATTATCGATTTTTACAAAACGCGGTATGTGCCGAACAATCAGATTTTCGTGGTTGTCGGGGATGTCGATACGGAAAAGGTGTTGCGACAGGTGACGGAGTTGTGGCAGGGGACACCGCGTGGCTTTGAAAACACCCCCGTTTTGCCGCAGGAGCCGCCCCAGATTGCGCCCCGGGAAGCGACGGTGGAGATGGACGGTTCGACGACCGATATTCTGCTCGCTTTTCCGACGGTGACATTGCAGCATCCCGATTTGTACGCACTCGATTTGCTCTCCTACATTTTGAGCGAAGGGCAGAGTTCGCGAATGGTGCGGGATATGCAGTACGATCAGAGTCTGGTTTTGTCGGTCGGGACGAGCAGCTATACGCCGACGTACGCGAACGGTTATTTTGCGGTCAAGATGGTCGTTTCGCCGGAAAAGGAGAAAGAGGCGGTGAAACGGGCTTTGGAACATCTTTACGACGCGAAAGAAACGCTGGTGACCGACGCGGAGTTGGCCAAGGCGAAAAAACAGAAGGCGGCGGAGCTGGTTTTCGGACGCCAGACCGTGCAGCAGATGGCGGAAGGGCTGGCACAGAGTTACATGTCCACCGGGACGCCTGTTTTCGACGAGATTTACGTGGAGAGTTTGCAGCGTGTGACGGCAGAAGAGATTCAGGCCGTGGCGAAGAAGTATTTCCGACCGGAAGTTCTGAACGTGGTGAAAATTGTGCCGCGACAGGAAGCGGAAGTGGCGGCTGCCCGGCAGGAAGATGCCAGGGAATGGGCGGAAAAGGGAGCGACGCATTTCCTGACGCTGGAAAATGGCCTGCGGGTGTTGGTCAAACGGGTGGAACACCTGCCGTTGGTGGATGTGAAGGTCTACGCGTTGGGTGGCAATTTGCGGGATTCCGAAAAACAGGCCGGACGCAGTGCTTTTCTGGCCGCCATGCTGGACAAAGGGACGAAAACGCGGACGGCGGAGGAGATTGTCCATTATTTCGACTCGATCGGCGGAATGATTGCGTTTTCCGCGGGGAGAAATACGATCAGCGGGAATGTTTTCGTCCTGAAGGAGGATTTGGCAAGCGCGACGGAAATTCTGGCGGACTGTCTGAAAAACGCGACGTTCCCGGAGGAGAAATTCCAGCAGGTGAAAACGTTGATGTTGGGGGCGATTGCCCGTCGAAACGACAATCCGCAGGCAGAAATTATGGAGTTGTTTGCCGATACGCTTCCGAAAACGACGCCGTATCATCTCGTTTCCGGCGGGAAGCTGGCGACGATCGAGCCGATGAGCACTGCCGATTTGCAGGCGTATTATCAGGAAATTTTCGTGCCACAAAACATGATTCTGACTGTTTACGGCGATATTGACGAAACGCAGACGCTGGAATTGGTGAAAAAGCACTTCGGCACGATTCCTGCCGCGAAAGATTTCGAGCCACTTTCGTTCGATTTTGTGAACACGCTCCCCGCCAACCTGGTGCGTCACAAGCAGACGGGGAAAAATACCGGGCTGGTGCTGTTGGCTTACGCCGCTCCGTCTATTCGAGACAAAGAGGATTATGCCGCGATGAAGGTGCTGGAGGCGGTCATGGCGGGGTGCGGTTATCCGGGTGGGTGGCTGCACGAGGAACTGCGCGGGGAGGGGTTGGTTTACGCGGTACATGGCGTGACGCTTTCCGGGCCGGCACCGGGGTATATGGTTTTCTTTGCCCAAACTTCGCCGGACAAGGTGGAGGAGGTGACGCGGCGACTTTTCCAGAATGTGGAAAAAGCGAAAGCGGGAAATATTACCGCGGACGAATTCCGTGTGGCGAAAGAGATGATTCTGGCCATGCACGCTCAGGGAAATACCACCGTGGGTGAGCAGGCAACCGTTCAGGGTTTGGACGAATTGTACGGTTTCGGCTACGATTATGACAAGACGTTCGATGCCCGATATGAAAACGTGACGATGGAAGAAGTCGTGGCCGTGGCGAAAAAGTATTTCACCAACCACCTTCTCGTGACAACCTCCAATCGGGAAAAACAATAAAATAATGATTAATGATTAATAGTTGTTTGTCCCCCCTCCTTGAGAGCATTTTTATACTTCTTCCACTTGGAATTTCCAGAAAACGAAAGGAAGCCCCTCCCTTTGGGAGGGGTACCTGCCGAAAGCAGGGGGGGTGGGTTGGTAAAATGGCAGAATGACGTTTTATTAAGTAAATTGTAATAGAACGTCCTGTTGCCATTCGCTCACCCACCCCGGTAGCTTAACGGCTACCACCCCTCCCCTCCGGGAGGGGCTTTGTGGAGTGAATCCGAAAAACTCAAGGGGATGAAGTATAGAATACGTTTGGCATTTTGAAAACATCGGTTGAGTCGTTGTCAATATAGAAAAGTTTCCACAGAAGAAGGATTGACGACGAGATAAAGAAGAATAAAAAAGAGAGAATGTTTTTGTAAAAATACTGGGGAGGGAATTCCATGCGAAAATTACTGGTTGGGATAATGTGGCTGGCACTGATTTCTCCGGCAGGGGGAGGGGAGTCGGCAGGGATTTCCAAAGAGGAATTGCAAATTATTCCTCCCGACCCACTTTGCGTGGTGGCGGTGAAAGTCACTCCACTGACCGCGTACTGCACGGCAAAAAGCAAGGTGAAAACCTGGGTTCCCTACAGTGCGAATCTCTCGGAGGCGAAAAAAACGCTGAAAACCGCGACGGGGCTGAAAACGGTGGAGGATGTTTTGAGCAACGATGGACCGATGGTCTGTTTCTGGTGCTTGAATCGGGTTTCTCTGGAATACATGACGCTGACCGTAACACTTTCCGAGCCGTGGGAAACGTGGCTGGCAAAATGGCTGGAAGGGTGTGGGCTGGAAAAGGTGAAGGTTCACAAGGAGATTTCTGGCTACAAGTTGATGTCTCCCGCGTGGGAGCCGTATTGCGTGGGAGTTACGCCGTATATTACGGTAGCGGAAAACCACCTGATTCTGACAACTTCCCGTGGGCAGATGAAATCCGTCCTGCGGCGAATCCAGAAAATGAATACGGAATCACCCGTGTCGCTCTGGGAGAATGAGACCATTGCCGCACTCTACCAGAATTCCATGCCGGGCTGGTTCTTTTATTTCGATATGCCGGGAGCGATCGCCACGTTTTATCCGTTTGTGGAAATGGGGGTGGACAGTCTGGTGATTGCCTGGCAAGAACATTATCCCTGGCTGAAGCATTTACATGCCCACTTCCCGCGAACTCCTGCGTTATTGCGAGGAGCCAGACCTATCGTCACATTGGCTCCATAACGAATCGACATTGATTGGGAGAAGAGCCATGAGTCTTTTTGAGGCGGGGATGATGATTTGTTTCGGAGCGAGTTGGCCGATGTCGCTGTGGAAACTCTGGCGAACGAAGCAGACGGGGGGGATGAGTCTGCGATTTCTCACACTGGTGGCGGTAGGATACCTCTGTGGAATTATTCACAAAGTGTGGAACAATCTGGACTGGGTAATGTGGCTTTATGTGGTCAATCTGGGAATGGTGACTGCCGCGATACTCCTCGTCATTCGGTATCGTTGGGGAGCGGGAGAGAGGAAAGGGTGAACGAATCGACAGGAAATCCTCTGCGTGACTGGCAGTGTGGCGAGATGGGAAAAACAGTTCCGACCCTGGCAGAGTCGCGGCGATATTGTGCGTCGCTTGCTCGGAGACATTACGAGAATTTTTCTGTAGTGACGTTTCTGTTGCCCCGTGAAGTCCGTCAGGATTTCTACAATCTTTACGCCTATTGCCGTTGGGCAGATGATTTGGCAGACGAGACGGAAAATTCCGCGACGTGGCTGGATTGGTGGGAGGGAATGCTGAAACAGACGTATGAAGACGATCTTCCACCCCATCCGGTATTCGTTGCGTTGCGCGAAACCATCCTTCAGTATGCCATTCCTCAAAAACTTTTAGGGGACTTACTCCTTGCTTTTCGCCAGGATCAGATTGTTCAGGAGTACGAAACGCGAGCATCTCTTCTGGAGTATTGCCGTTATTCCGCGAATCCTGTGGGACGGCTGATCCTACACCTGGCGGGAACGACAGACGAAACGTCCGGGCAACTCTCCGACGCGATTTGTACCGGTTTGCAATTAGCCAATTTCTGGCAAGACGTTCGTCGGGACTGGGATGAAAAGAGCCGGATTTACCTCCCCCGCCAGGATCGGGAAACCTTTGGCGTTTCCGACGCATTTTTTCGTCAAGAAGCCTGTTCCCCCGCTTTTCGACAACTGTTGCAAGAAGAGACGGATTGGGCGGAGACGTTTTTTCAGGCAGGTTCTCCCCTGATTTCCCGCGTTCCCCGCTCATTCCAACTCGATATAGCTCTTTTCAACGCCGGCGGTCTGGAAATTCTGCGAGCGATTCGTCGCCAAAAATACGATGTCTGGACGCACCGCCCGCATCTTTCTCGCTGGACAAAAACCCGATTGCTGATTCAGTCCCTGGGAAGGCTGTTTTTTAGAAAGGCTCCAGTGCTTTGTTAAATTGATAATGATTAATTTAACACGGCACCCAAAGTCGATACGCCAGAGACACCCCGGCAATGGCGTATCACGATGTCCCCTACATTGCCATGATGGTGGCAATGCTTCGCAGCGAACCGATCAGCCGCGTTACACCTTCCTGCAAAATAACCTGGGAGCGAACGCCATTTTCGGTATATTCCGTGGAGATGACGCACTGATTCGCCTCACATCCGGCGAGAATTTCCTTCATGATTTGCAGCAGACTCGTCGTTTTGGAGTTGGCTCCATCTTTGGGCAGCGTATGGGCATAATAGTCGAAAATCTGGTAAAGTGAAACGGAAATGTAAGCGGGATACGCCTTTTCCGCAGGTGTCAGAGTTTGCTCAATCAACGGAATCGGCTGATTTCCGATTGCCAAATAAACGGAGTCTTTGCCCATTCCGAGAACGAATTCCCAGGAATCACCGGCAACCTCCTGGAACGCGGCCAACTCTTCCTCCGTCGGAGCATCTTCCTCAGGAATCCAGGCAAGAATGTCGTCCAGTGTCAGTTTCAGTTGATGAAAACGGATTTCCTGAAGCGTCTGGACGTCGTATTTCACCCACTCCTCTTTGAATTTGTCCCCCGCTTTTTCTTTGGCCAGAGCAACCAACTTCTGGAAAACCGTTTCCACAAGAGCAGGGTCTTTTGCCGAGAATGCCAGGACCGCGTTGGTATTTTTCGGCTCAAACCGAATCCCGAAGCCGGTCTGAATTTCCTCCTGATCACACAGACTTTCCAGAGGCTTCAAAATTTCCAAAATTTGCGAAAACAACGCCTCATTTTGGGTAAAAAACTCCGCCACGCCAGTGTCTGGTGCCAACCGGAACGCTTCCCGTATAACGCTGAACGTACTTTCCATATTCTCTTTTTGCAATTCTCGCATTTCCTCATCCAGAATCGTGACACCATAGCCACTCAACACCCATTCCGTATTGGCGAAACCTGTGAATCGAGCCGGGATCGTCCTCCCTTTCTGGACAATTTTGTCGAAGGAGCAACCGGGTGCCACCTGAACCTCACACTCCAACTCCAGTGACTTGGTCGCCTCGTTCATTCCCATATCCAGTGTGCAAAGAGTGTACGAATCGAATATCATCTGAAATGACTTTTTCGCTACTTCGATCTGTTTTTTCTGAGCTTCCCAAAGCGATTCGGGAAGTTCCGTATTTTCTGCCAGATCGGCACCTTGGGAAAATGCTTGAAGGATCGTCTCCTTCACCTCCTGCGGCAAAAGACGCATATCGAATTGCCACGAAATCGTCCCTTCCAGTCCAACAAAAAAATCCTCGTTTTTCTCAGGAATATTCTGAAAAACCGCTTCGTTCAGAGCCACGTACGTCCAGTCCCCCACCGTTTTCAGAAAAAGGTCTCCCAGCCCCCACGTAACGACGATAACACCGTTTTCCTGCTCGGCAACGTCCGCTTCGGGATTCTTCGCGGCAATGAAGTCGCTCAAAATCGTCGCGTCGTCCAACGGAAATGCAAAAAGCGGCTGGTATTCTTCGTCAACTTTCTGAAGAGAAAATCCCAGTGGAGCATCTTTGTCGAGACTTTCCAACAAGTCCGCTCCGAAATAAATCTGCAACGGCAGTTCCACCGTGGTGGCAAAGGCCGAGTCCGACGCAATTTGGCCGATTTGCCGCATGTCGCCGAAAAACTGGTTGTAACTCTTCAGAGCCATCTTGAAAAATGGCTGCGACACTTCTGCCGCCTGAATCGGCATCCCTCCGACCAAAATCACCCATACCCAAAGCCACCGGAAATTAAAGATTCGTTGTTTCATCTGTTCTCTCATCTTTCTGGAAAAATTTTTGATCCGACCCACGCATCCCCTTTGTTGGAGAAGTCACGCCGCCGCAAGTTGCAAAATTTCGTAAACTTCGTTTCCGGTGATGTTGCCCCGTTCGCCCAAAACGGTACCTCGGGCAAGGAAAACATCGGCTATTTTCCGGCAGACTTCGTCCGTCACGCCGTAAGCTCTTCGGGAAGCGTCGATTCCGACCGACTTGAAAAATTCGACCGTTTTTTCGATTGCCGCGTCTATCACCGCGTCGCGATTCTCCCCTTCGATATTCCAGACCCGCTTGGCATATTGCACCAGTTTGTCCTCTTTTTCACGTCGCTGATGTTTCCAGAGTGCGGGAAGAACCAACGCCAGCGTCTGAGCGTGATCCGTTCCGGTGAAGGCGGTGATTTCATGGCCGATGGCGTGGGTGGCCCAATCCTGCACACATCCCTGCCCCAACCAACCATTCAACCCCACCGTCGCCGCCCAGAAAAGATTCGCCCGAACGTCGTAATTATCCGGGTCGGCAAAGACTTTCGGACCTTCCTCCACCAGCGTCAGCAAAACCCCTTCCGCCTGGCGATCCTGAATCGGCGTATCGACGGGATAGGTGACGTACTGTTCGCAGACGTGTACAAACGTATCGACGATGCCGTTGGAAACCTGGCGATTGGGGAGCGTTTTCGTCACTTCCGGGTCGAGAATGGAAAAGACCGGAAAGACCTGCTGCGACCAGAACGCGAGTTTTTCCTCGGTGGATTCACGGGAAACGACCGAAAAACCATTCATTTCCGAGCCGGTTGCGGGGAGCGTCATGACACACCCAATCGGCAGTGCCGTTTTCACTTCCGCGTTTTTCGCCAGAATATCCCACGGGTCTTCCCCCTCAAACCTGGCCGCGGCCGCCAGAAACTTCGTTCCGTCGAGTACCGACCCACCTCCGACAGAAAGGAGAAAGTCGATTTTTTCCGCCTGCACCAGTTTCAACGCTTTCATGATCGTCTCGTAACGCGGATTCGGCTCAATCCCCCGAAATTCCAGCAGATGGCGTCCCCGCAGAGCTTCCATGACCTGCTCATACACGCCGTTGTGGTGGATGGAACTTCCGCCGCTGGTCATGAGAATTTTGGCGTTTTGAGGAATCAATTCCGCCAATCGGGCAATCTGCCCTTTTCCAAAGACGATCCGAACGGGATTGCAATACTCAAAATTCTGCATTCTTTCTTCCTTTGCTATTGATAACGATTGACAAAACTTCCCACTCTCTGTATTATAGAAAGGTTGGAGAGAAAAACAAGTGGCAGGGAAGAAGGATTCCCATGTTAATGATTCATGATGAATGTGGCAGTGATTGTCCATGATAGAAAATGGAGAATGGAGAGTGTGAGTTATGTTTTGTTATCAATGCCAGGAAGCATTGCGAAATGAAGGGTGTACGGTCGCGGGAATGTGCGGGAAGAAGGAGCATTGCTCCCGACTGATGGACACATTGATGGATACACTCAAAGGGTTGGCGTTGGCGGTCGAGAAAAGTGGCGAGACTTCCCGGGAAGTCCTTGCGCCGATCGAACGGTTCCTGTTTCGTGCCCTTTTTGCCACGTTGACGAATACCGATTTCGACGAAGCGCGTTTGGAGGCTCTCATTCGCGAAGGATTGGAAAAACGGCAGCAAATCGGCAATGCGCACCCGGATATTTTTCAGGAGGTTGCGGAAGATACGCTCACCTGGAACGGTACCACGCGGGAAGATTTTCTGGCACGTGGCGAACAGGTGGGAATTCTGGCGACGGAAGATGAAGACCGGCGAAGTCTCCAGGAACTCCTCCTCTACGGTATGAAAGGAATCGCGGCGTATGCGGAACATGCCAGCGTTTTGGGGATGGAGGAGCCGAAAATCGGAGCGTTTCTGGTGAAAGGGCTGGCCTCCACGTTGAAAGATTTGCCGATGGAAGAGCGGTTGGCACTGGTGCTGGAGTGCGGCAATATCGCGTTGTTGACGATGGAAACGCTCGATCAGGCCAACACCCGCCGTTTCGGCCATCCCCGAATGACGACCGTTTTGACCAACGTTGGCGACCGTCCCGGAATCCTCATTTCCGGCCATGATCTGCTCGACCTTTACGAACTGCTGGAACAGACGCGGGACACGGGAATTGATATTTATACACACGGCGAAATGCTTCCCGCTCATGCCTATCCCGAATTGCGGAAATTTCCGCACCTGCGCAGTCATTACGGCAGCTCGTGGTGGCACCAGAACAAGGAATTTGCCTCGTTCCAGGGGCCGATTCTGATGACGACGAACTGTATCACGCCTGTGCAGGATGCCTACCGAGACCGGATTTTCACGACCGGAAGTGCTGGTTTTCCCGGTGTCCGCCACATCCCCGACCGGGAAGCGGGAAAGCCGAAAGATTTTTCGGAAATCATTGCGTTGGCGCAAAAATGCCCGCCGCCATTGCCGATTCCTCCTGCGGAAGGGGAGAAAGAGACCTTGACCATCGGAATGGCTCACGATCAGGTGCTTCAGCTCCAGGACAAAATCCTCGAAGCGGTTCAGCACGGCAAAATTCGCAAATTCGTCGTCATGGCAGGCTGCGACGGGCGGCACCTTTCGCGACAATATTTTACCGACGTGGCTCAAAAACTCCCTCCCGATACAGTCATTTTAACCGCCGGCTGTGCCAAATTCCGCTACAACAGGCTCGATCTGGGCGAAATCGACGGCATTCCGCGTGTCCTCGACGCGGGTCAGTGCAACGACAGTTTCTCCTGGCTCGTCGTGGCGTTGCGGTTGAAAGAAGTCCTGCAACAGAACGATGTCAACGATTTGCCGCTCGCGTTTGACATTGCGTGGTACGAACAGAAAGCGGTGGCGGTGTTGCTGGCGTTGTTGGCGGCTGGCATTCGGGAAATTCACCTTGGGCCGACGTTGCCTGCCTTCCTGTCGCCGAATGTGTTGCGGATTCTGGTGGAAAAATTCCATCTGCGTCCCATCACCGACGCGGAAAACGATGTGAGTGCCATGACGGTTGCTTGAAGGAGTAGATAACGCCAGCAGAGAGGAAGGTATACTGTTTCCAGCAAACACTGTCCATCGACGTTCTTCGTGGTGGAAAAGAGCGTTTTCAGAACCGGAGGTTTTTCCGTCCTCCCTGTGGCAGTCCAGGATATATTTTCGATCAGGTATTGGAGATTATTTTTGCCTTTCTATTTTTGCGACATGCGGCAGGGGTAGATTTCCCCAAAACGGATTTTTCCGTCAGGTATTTATGGGGGGAATTTGCCCTATTCTTTGACGAAGAACCCCCAACCCACCTTTTTTAAGCTCCCGGCGGAGAATTTCCTGCCGTCCCCCTTTTACTCATTCGCAACCTGTTGTCATTCTTATCTTTCGCAAAAAACAACCTTTGTTTTCTGTGAACACAAACAAAAAAATCAAATATTTTCAATACAAACACTTGACTCTTTGATTATTTTAACACGGGAATCTTTTTTGTCAATAGACAGGGGAAAAAGTTTACGTGAGGGATTCCGCTCCCCCCAACTTGACGTGACGGAAAGATTGAGGTTTAATGAAAGGTGTGGAACGAGTTTATTTCAGGATTTTCGGTATGACAGAAAATAGGCCTCCGATGAAAAATTGGCAATATGGAAAACTTCTGGAAAAGATTGCGGAAGCGGCTCATCGTGTTGGTCGCAAGCCGCAGGAAATTTTGCTTTTGGCGGTCACGAAATATGTTTCCGAGGGGGAAATTTCCCACCTGTATGAAGCGGGATGTCGGGATTTCGGGGAGAATCGCGTTTCGGTACTGGAAAGAAAGGGACGCTCTTTTCAGGAAGCTGGCAAGGAGGATTTGCGTTGGCATTTTATCGGTCCGCTGCAACGCAACAAAGTTCGCAAGGCTCTGGCCTGGGCAACGTGGATTCATTCGGGGGAAAGTCTCGAATTGTTGCGGACAATCGACCGAATTGCCGCAGAAGAGAGGGTGTTGCCAAACGTCCTGATAGAAGTCAATCTCGGCGGAGAGAGCCAAAAACATGGCTTTTCGCCGGAAACGCTTCGGCAGTCGTGGGAGGAGATTCTGGCTCTGCGGCAGATTCGTCTGGAAGGTTTGATGGGAATGACATCGCTCGATGCCACGGAAAAAGAAGCTCACGAACAATTTGCGAAATTGCGAAAACTGCGGGATGAATTGCTTCCCGGAAAACATCTGTCGATGGGAATGAGTGACGATTTTCCCATCGCGATCGAAGAAGGTGCCACCATCCTTCGGATTGGCTCGGCACTGTTTCCCCACCTGAAATCGTCCCGTTAGAACATTTTCAGAAGTTGGCAGCGTAGAAGATTTTCCACAGAGGATGGAGATGGAAGTAAAATTTCATCTGCGTCTTCTGCGTAATCTGCGGACAAAAAAAGGAAGTGTGGGAAAACGAATTTTTTGGAAAGGTTTTTGGATAAACCCAACAATTTCAACCACTTCCAACGTTAATATTTATCCGCAGATGACGCAGAAGACGCAGATATTTCCGTTCCTACTTTTTTCTCGGCGGAGACTGGAAACGGGGATTATTGTTAGGATGAGTTTTGGAGAAAAATAGAAAAGAGAGGATTTTATGAGACATGTTTTATTGTGGATGGGTTGTCTGGTGCTGATGGTCGGTTCCAGTGCGGCGGAAGAGGTTTCGTTTCGCTCGGCGTGGGCACGTAGCGGCGATGTCACGCTGAGCCAGGCGGAAAATGGTTTTCAGGTTCTGGAATATTCCGGCGACCAGGATTTTTGCACGAACGCTTCGCAGCGGATTCCTGTCGAGGCGGGAGACATTGTGGAAATTGCGTGTCTTGCCAGGGCAGAAGGAAAAGGGAATGCGCATCTCAGCGTCATTCTCTACAAAGGTTCCCAGGCTCTTTCGTGGTCTTATGGCAGTTCGGAATTGTTGGACGAGAAGGAGAAGAGGATTGTTTCGCGGATGATTATTCCACCCGGAGCCGACGCCATTGTTCCGCGTGTGATGGGGGGTGGCAGCAAGACGGTTTTCTTCCGGGACTACACCGTAAAACAAGTGGAAAAAATTCCTTTTGTGACGGAAGCGAAGGAAATTGTCCGGGAAAACGCGTTTTTGAAAGTGACGTTCCATGCCCACACCGCCACGATGGATGTTTTGGACAAACGCACTGGGCGAGTCTGGAAACAGCCGTCGAAATCGATCGGTTTCTGGGTCACGGAAGTGGAACCGTTGGAAAAAGGAATCCGTTGGAAGTGCCTTACCGAGCGAATGTTTACGTTTGAAGCCACGGTTGTTCTGGAAGCGGATTTACCGGAACTGGTGGTGACGATCGACGCTGCGAAAGAGGAAAAAATGAGGGGGAACATCCGTTTCCCGGAAAGTTTTCTGGGAGAGGAACGAGACCGCGTGATTCTGCCGCTGAACGAAGGTTTTTCGTATCCCGTGACGGGCGAGCGGATTGGGCCGCACAGTACCTACACCTACGGCGGGCACGGTCTGTGCATGGGTTTCTGGGGAATTGCGGAAGAGAGCGTTTCGCCGGAAGGGGAAGTGCTGGGAGAGGGTGCCCTCCTGGCGATTTTCGAGACACCCGACGATTCCGGCCTGACGGTTGAGCCACACCCCGAAAACGGCCGTCTGGCGGTTCGTCCCTGGTGGTGTTCGCAGTGCCAGAAATGGGGTTATGCTCGAACGCTTCGGTACGTTTTTCTGGAGAAGGGGGGCCACGTCGCCATTGCCAAACGGTATCGGGAATATGCGAAAAAAATCGGACTTTACGTCCCCTTTACGGAAAAAATCCGGCGAAATCCAGCCCTGAAAGACGGAATCGACCGGTTGATTGGGGCGGCCAACATTTGGTGTTGGGAAAAGGACAGGGACGCGATTTATGCGGAAATGCAGTCGTTGGGGATGACTCGGCTCCTGGCCAGTTCCGGTGGTTCGCCGGAGGAGATTCGGAAGTGGAACGAGAATCCGACAATGTTGACCTGCCGTTACGACATTTATCAGGACATCATGAACCCGGAAATGTACGACGAAATTGGCTTCCGGCACTGGCCGCACATGGGAAAAGCCTGGCCGAACGATTTGAACATGACGGAGACGGGTGACTGGCGACGAGGTTGGGAAGTGAGCCATAAAGACAAGACGAAACCACGCATTCCGTGCGGTGTTTTGTGCGACAGCCGAGCATTGCCGTATGCGGAGGAGTACATTTCCAACGAGTTGAAGGAAAAGCCGTACAAAGCACGTTTTCTCGACACCACCGTCGCCTCTGCCTGGCGAGAATGTTACCATCCCGACCACCCCATGACGCGATCGGATAGCAAATTCTGGAAGATGAAGCTGCTGGAACTGATCGGCAAGCGGTTCAACATGGTCTGCGGGAGTGAGACAGGGCACGAAGCCTCGGTTCCGTACTGCGATTTTTACGAGGGAATGATGAGTCTGGGTCCCTTCCGCGTCCCGGATTCGGGGCGAAAGATGATTGAAATCTGGGACGATCCGCCGGAACGGGTGGAAAAATACCAGGTCGGTGAGGCGTACCGTCTGCCGTTGTGGGAACTGGTTTACCACGACTGCACCGTATCCTATTGGTACTGGGGCGATTACAACAACAA
>JAUNBF010000141.1 GCA_030527185.1 Planctomycetia bacterium
GAAGAGGCAGAAGAAGTTGCTGACGACGAAGAACTGCTTGACGAAGAGGCCGATGAAGCTGCGGCTGACGAAGATGAGGAAGAGGAACTTTTGCTTGACGAAGAGTAAAATCCCTCCCTTTTTCAAAGGACTTCTTGGAATAAGAGTGGAATTGTGTTTTTTACGTAAAGAGGGAGTTGGGAGAAAAAAGTTCCCAACTCCTTGACGTATTTCTTGGGATATGCTACAGTGAAAAAAAGCGGTTTTTAAGGTGAAGACCGGAAGCGTTCTGTCCCTCGGTTTTGAAAAGGATTTTTTATGAGTACACTCCCAACCCTTCTGTTATGTACGCTGTTTTCCTGGACACTTCCCACGCCGGTAGAAGTGGCGGATGGTTGGATCGCGTTATTTGACGGCGAAACGTTTTATGGCTGGCAACCTCCGTTGGATACTTTGGGGGAAATCCAGAATGGCACATTGATCTTGCGTGGCGGGGAGTGTGTCCATCGTTGCGCTTTCGGAAAAGCCACATTGCGGTATGAATACCACGAAGGGGATGGCAACTGGAAGACGGTTACTCGTGCATTGGAGAACACGCCGCCGGTTCTTGTTGCGGCGGAAGGGAAAGTGACGACGTTTCGGAAGGTGTTTCTTCGTCCCGAACGGATGGAACCACTTTTTAACGGAGAAAATCTCGATTCGTGGAACCAGTACCCGGAAATGCCCGGACGTTTTTCTGTTGATTGTGAAAAACGTCGACTTTTGATTCAAGATGGTCCGGGAATGCTGGAAACCAAGGATTCTTACGGAGATTTTGTCCTTCAGGCGAGTATTTTTACCGCCGCGAAAAATCTCAATTCCGGGATTTTTTTCCGTTGTATTCCGGGTGAAAAGATGAATGGCTACGAAAGTCAAATTCACAATGGTTGTAAGGATGGTGACCGTACTCAACCGTTGGATGCCGGGACAGGAGCCATTTTTCGACGCACCACGGCACGATACGTTCCCGCGAACGATGAGGAACTTTTTTATAAAACCATCGTTGCCAATGGCCCGCATTTTGCTGTTTGGGTCAATGGGTTGCAGGTCACGGACTGGACGGACACACGAAAGGCCAACCCTAACCCACGTCGCGGTTTACGGCTGGAGGCTGGCACCATCATGCTCCAGGCGCACGATCCCACAACCGATGTTTATTTTCAGAATATTGGAATTCAATCTCTGGATTAATCTGCGTGGTACGAAAAAACAGGGACGAAATGAAGGTAATCAGGAGGGTTCCCGTGACTGTCAGCAGGAACCATCCTGTCAGCAAAACGTGCCAGGCCAAACCTGCCACCAGGGTCAGCAGGCACAACAGTACCAGCGAAATCCCGGACGCCAAAAGATAGAGCCAGAGATTCTCCGTCAGGTAGATGGCAAACAACGTCCGACGGGAAAAACCCAGGTCGCTCAGGAAGTGGATTTCCTCTTGTCGGGCGTGCCGGTTCCGAACCATCAGCAACAGGAGCGAGCCGATTCCCAGCAAAAACCCCAATCCGCCGAGTTGCAGAAAAATGGCGAGGTACCGATTCTGGAAGCTCTCGGCGCGTGCCATGAAAGCGTCTGTCGGGGTGAGCGTCAGACCGTACGCGGCGAGGTATTTTCGGTAGGCTTCGGCACTTTTTTCGTCTCGAATCAGGAAAAAACGTGCCCCCTGAACTTCGGGAAAGAGCGTTTCAAACGTCTCGCGATCGACCAGGATTCCCCGTTGAAAGACGGAGGCTTTCAGGGAGCGTCGTAACGTGACATTTCCATGAGGGTAACGAATCACGTCGCCGATTTTCTTCTTCATCATCCAAAGCAACGACCCCGCGTCCGCCGCCGCTTCCCCAGGGTTGAGGAAATGTGCGTCTCCGGTCAGTTCAGCCAGGTCGCAGCCATAAACGGTTGGCGTTTCGGCTCGCAGGAGGTTGGAGCAGTCGGCACTGTCGGCATCCTTCACCCGAACCGCCAGCCCACCGGGTGGAAAAGGCGCGTCGTGGGCAGGAACCACGGGAAGGATCGTCTCGGCGACAAAAGCATGGGAAAAAGCGTCTTCCCCACGATTTTTGATTCCGAAAGCTCCGACGCCAAGCGTTCCCAGAAATCCCAGAATGAGCAGAAGCACGGCACGTCGGTACTCTCCCCAAAGGCGGAAAAATGTGAGCGTACCCAGTGCCAGAGGGGTATGAAAGTTGTGGAAATGAGGGAAAAAGTACCGTTTTTTTCGCGTAGGGGACACGAGCGAAAGAACTGCCAGCGCGAAAGAAAAGAGGAACGTCAGCCCAAACGCCAGCAGAAAAGATTCTGTCCTGGCGTGGAAGTGCAGACGGTTCATCAGAACGATGCCATTCCAGACATTTTCCAGCAAACGCAGTTGGAACTGGCAGAGGAAGACCCCCAAAACCAGGCCGGCAAGCGTTCCTGGCAGAAGAATCGCCACAAGCTCCAGAAGTTGAAAAAGGAGCCATTTTCGCCGGTTGGGAACGTATTCCGCCAGAAGGTTCAATGCTTCGCGGCGGTCGAAAAGGTGGAGCCGCAAGAGCATTCCCAACACGAGGAGCGCGGAGACAATGATGAAAAAACTCAAGCCGAGAAAGAGGCTGGCGAAGTGGATTCCCCGGTCGATATTTTGCCGTAAAATTTCGGCGACGTTTTCCCTCTGGTAGAGGTTCGGCTGCTCTCGTAAAAAAGCGACTATTTTGGCCTCGATTTCCGCTTGATTGGTATCGGGGTCAAAAATCAGAACAGTGCATTTTCCAGGGCAAAAAAGCTCCTGTGCCTGTTGAAAGTTGAGGTAGAGTTTCGGCTTGCTCCGGTACGTCTCCCACCACGTTTTGTCCTCCCGCGTAATCCGGTCGAAATCGATCGGCAGGCCAGCTTTCCAGTGGGAACAATCGGCCGCGTCGGTCAAACCGGGAATTTCCGGGTTCAACACGGCGGAATGGAGGGCATCGTCTGTTGTTTGGGCGACGTGGGAGAAAACGTACTCGGCACGGACGATTTTCCGATACGCGTCGGTCTGGAAAAAAGTCAACGTTGCGGGTGCGGCAAAATCCGGTTTTTCCGGGAGATTTCCCGACAGCACGGCATGATTTTCAGCCACGGGGAGCGATTTTTCAAACGCACCGACGAAGAAGTATCGCAGGTCGCCCGTCGAGGTGGAAAACGACTCGGCAAAGGTGGTCAGTCCTTTTTCCGCGTCGGGGAAGAGTGTTGGAATCTGCGGTGGGAGGAAATATTGCCGACTTTTCAGGACAGGCCGCCCTTCCCACACGTCGAAATAGAGCGAGGAAAGTTCCCAAACCGTCTCTTTCGACAGAGCCGCGTTTTCCGCCCCCTCCGGCAGCCAAACTTCGTTGACGACGTTGTTTTCCAGTCCCAGCGTCTGGGCGAGAAATTCGTGCCCGACAAAAAGGTTCTTCGCCCGCAGTTGCGTATTTTCAAAATTCCCATCGGCCTCTTTTCCCGGCCAGATTCCGCGATAGACGAACTGGATTTGTCGCAATTCCGGTGGAAGCCCCACCAGCGATTCGCTTTCGATAGCGGAAATGGTCTGGAGCCGAACGGTCAAAAGGTCGCCGTTTCGGAGTTGCAGTTTTTCGGCCAGAGCGGAACTACAATAAGCGTCGCGTCCCTGAATGGACGAGTCGGGAAAGGCATACACATGTGCCGAAATTTCCGAATCGACCAGCCCCACGGTATGCAGAACGCCACCGGGAAGCTCCGTCCGCACAGGCGTGGGAAATCGTAGGCGTTCGCTCACAAAAGCGGTGTTGGCGTTCCAAAGATCGTATTGCGTCCCTCGAACGCTGTCGCCGATCAGCAATGCACTGGTCAAAATGGCTCCCACCAAAGCCGCCGACGCGGCCAATGCCAGGAACGATTTTCTGTAAAAAACAACGTCGCGGAGAAAGAGTTGCTGGAAATTCATTCCTGAACCTCCTCGGTGAGCGAAACGGCATGGGGAAAGAAGTCCCTTGCCCGCCGATTGTGCGTCGCCATCAAAACGGTCAGGCTTTTTTCCCGATTCAGCGTTTGAATCAGCGTGAACAGAGCGTCGCCACGTTGCGTGTCCAGTGCGGAGGTTGGCTCATCCAGCAGGAGAAATTTTGGACTCAAAAGCAACGCTCGAGCGAGCGAAACACGTTGCCGTTCTCCACCGGAAAGTTGGTGCGGGAAGAAATCCATCCGTTTTTCGAGGCCGAATTCTGCCAGCAGCGTCCGTCCCACTTCCCGAAAATCCCCTTTTCGCCCCAGAGCGGGAATCAGGACATTTTCCAACGCGGTCAATTGCGGAAGGAGGGTGGCGTACTGGTCGGAAATGCCGATATTTTCGCGTCGAAACGCACGTCGCCGCGACTCGTTTTTCTCAAAGAGGGAGGCTCCGTCGAAAAGTATCTCCCCTCCATCCGGCATTTCCAGCCCGGCAATCATTCTCAACAACGTCGTTTTCCCGCACCCGGACGGACCGAGAAAGAGTACTGCGTCCCCGGAAGCGACATCCAGCGAAAAGTCACGGAAAAGCCGAACCGTTTCCCTTCCCTCCCCTTCTCCGAAAAACGATTTATCGACATGACGCAGTTCAAGTTTCATCAAGTTTTCCTCAAGATTTACGTTTCTTTCCGACAACCTCCCCTTCCACTGTATCAAAAACCAGGGGGAATAACAAGTCCCACCCGTACCACTTTTCGTTTGTGCAAACTGCACAAAATAAGAAAAGTTTACCGCCTTTTACGTTTTTTCTGAAATTTTCACCTGTACGGACCGATACGGTGAAAATGTGGAAAAATGAACAAATTTCCCGTGGACAGGGTTGTCATCATCTTCAGATAGCAAGGATGTTCGTCATGAAAAAGTGCGATAAAAAAGGGTCTCTCCATAAAAGACGGGGGGGGGGGTGATTTAGGTAATTTCATTGGCCGTTTGTTGCTGGGTGCGCTGTGTCTTCTGGGCGCGATGGATCATGCGTGGGCGCAGAATGTGGTCGTGAAGGACGCGGCGGGAGGAACGGTCGCGTCG
>JAUNBF010000050.1 GCA_030527185.1 Planctomycetia bacterium
AGCGTACAAACGGGTGCGGGATTTTCTGGAGCAGGTGATGCCGAATTACGTGAAGTCCCTGAAATTATATCAGGGAGCGGAACCGCTTTTCCATCGTTTTCGGCTGGACAGCGAGTTGAAAAAGGTACACCAACGTGTCGTGCCATTGCCATTGGGCGGGTCGATTGTGATTGACCAGGCGGAAGCGTTGGTGGCGATTGATGTCAACAGCGGGAATTTCCGCACGGATGAATCGGCAGAAGAGACGGCGTATCAGATGAATTTGCAGGCGGCCAGGGAGATTGCGCGTCAACTGCGGCTGCGGGATTTGGGCGGGGTGATTGTCAACGATTTTATCGATATGCGGAAAGAAAAACATCGTCGCGGTGTGGAGCGGGCGTTGCGGGATGCGGTGGCTCGTGACCGTGCGCGGACGAAGATTTTGCGAACCAGCCCATTTGGCCTGATTGAAATGACCCGGCAACGTATCCGTCCGAGTATCAAACGGAGCGTATTCCAGGAATGTCCGTACTGTAAGGGGACAGGCGTTTTGAAATCGGTGGAGAGCATGGTGCTGGACGTCATTCGGATTCTACTGCTGACGAGCCAGCGAAGCGACATCACGGGCGTGGAGATGTTCGTCCATCAGGAAGTGGCGGACATTATGAACAACGAAAAACGGGACAAAATTCTGGAATTGGAAAAAGCGGGGAACATGCGGATTTTGGTGCGAGGTCGCGCGAATGTGTCGCCAGATTTTCTGGAGATTGCGTGCCGGAACAAAAAGGGTGAGCCAATCCAGTTCAACGAACGTTAGAAGGAGATAGCGGATGTTTTCGGGAATTGTGGAAGCGATGGGGAGTGTGGCGGCAATTGCCATGGAGGTGAACGGGCCGGGTTGTCGATTGACGATTCGTGAGCCGAAGATCGCGTCGGAAACGAAGATTGCGGATAGTGTGGCTATCAACGGCTGTTGTCTGACGGTGGTGGAAAAGGGGGAGGATACGCTGGGATTTGACGTGGGACCGGAGAGTTTGCAACGGACGAATCTGGGCGATTTGCAGGTGGGAAGTCCTGTCAATATGGAGCGTGCGCTGGCTATCGGCGACCGTCTCGGTGGGCATATCGTCTCCGGGCATATCGACGGAACAGGCGTTCTTCTGGAAAAAAAGGAGGAGAAGGACTGGTCATTTTACAAATTCGGCATTTCGCACGCCATTGCTCGCCAGATGGTGGAAAAAGGGTCGATTGCGATTGACGGCGTAAGTCTGACGGTAGTGGAGAGTGAGAAGGACTATTTTACCGTAGCCCTCATTCCGTTTACGCTGGACGTGACGACGTTGGGAAAAATGGCGGTGGGAGACCGGGTGAATCTGGAAACCGATATTTTGGCGAAGTATGTTCAACGGTTGGTGGAATCACGGGATTGGTAAAAGCAATAAGAGTAAAATAAAAAATAATAGCCGCGTAGCGGCGGACAAAAGTCTTTGGAAGGGGAGGGTCTGGGAGGAGAACACTTTCTTCTAGAAAGGTTTCCCCCCCACGACCGTCGTGATTTGACGGGCAAGCCGCTATCGCCTTGGCGCAAGCGGTGCTACGCCTGGCCGAAAGACTTTTTCAAGAGCGTTTTCACGTTCCAACCTGTTGAGATAACACAAAAGGACAATATGCAAGATCAAACGTTAAAATTCCTGCTTCAACGTTTTCAGGAAGCGGGAATCACACCACGACACCAGTTGGGGCAGAATTTCCTGATGGATTTGAACCTGCAACGACTGTTGATTCGTCGTGCGGAACTTCAACCTACCGACATTGTTCTGGAAGTGGGGACAGGAACGGGCGGGGTGACGGTTTCGTTGGTAAAGTCGGCTCTGCACGTGGTGACGGTGGAACTCGACCCACAGTTGTATCAACTGGCGAGCGAGGAGTTGTTTGGGTGCGAAAACGTGACGATGTTGCATGAGGACATTCTGAAGAACAAAAATCGGCTCAATCCGAAGGTTTTGGAGGAAATTCAGCGTCTTTTGGAAAAACATCCCGAATCGGAGTGGAAACTGGTGGCGAATTTGCCGTACAATGTGGCGACGCCGATCATGACGAATTTGCTGGCCTTGGAGAAACCGCCGAAGTCGATGACGGTCACGATTCAGAAGGAGGTTGGCGATCGGATGGTCGCTTCTCCCGGCACGAAAGATTACGGCTCGCTGAGTCTGTGGGTACAGTGCCAGGCCGATGTGGAGATTGTCCGCGTTTTGCCGCCATCGGTGTTTTTGCCGCGTCCGAAAGTCTTTTCCGCGATCGTTCACCTGGAGCGCAATCTGGAAAAACGGAACCGAGTGAAGGATTTGGAGCAGTTTCACACATTCATTCGAGCGATGTTTTTCCACCGCAGGAAGTTTCTGCGCAGTGAGTTGCTCTCCGCATTCAAGGGTCAATTGACGAAGCCGCAGGTCGATACGATTCTGGAGTCGCAGGGTTTGTCGGCACAAATGCGTGCGGAAGAGTTGGATTTGGAACAGATGTTGCGACTGTGTGAGGCTTGCCATGCCAGCGTGTCCGCTCAGTCATAAAGCATTTGCGACGTACCTCCTTGCCAAAGGAATCGTTTCGGAAAAGGTTACGGAAATCGGGTCGGCAAAACCAGGTTCTCTCCTTCCCGACGTTTGGATTCCGAGAGAAAAAGGAGCCTGGTTGATTAAAATTGTAGGTCGCAAATTCCCTTCCGGTCAGAAATCGCCGCAATATTGGCGAAATTGGATCAAGGAAGAGGTTCTGGAACATGCGTTGCAGTGGGAAAACTGGCCGGGCGGGAATTTCACATCTCTTCTCGTATTCGCGTATGAAATCATCGGGGATAAATCACCGTTAGAACCGAAACAGCTATTTTCCTATCAGGGCAATACGTTTGCGTTTGTCGTTATTCGGACGAAGATTTATCGACAGTTTTGTAAACAACTTTCTCCGCGTTGGGGCACGGTCACGATGCCGGTGAGCGAATTTCGGAAGTGGGGGCGAGGCTGGGAGGATTTCTGGAAAGAGGCACCGTTCATCTAGCCCTCTGTCAAACTGATTCTTGTGGATATGGGACGATTCCTTCCTCTCCTCGGAAAGAGGGGAAGAGACCAACTCGACAGGAACTTTCATAGAGAAAAGAAGCCATTGAAATCGACGGTGGAATGTGTTATAATTGAGAGGGTTAGAAGTCTTTTTGGCAGGAGTGGATGGAATGAATCGAAAAATCATGGCCGTTGGATACGTTTGGCTGATGGTTCTCCTGTTGTTGGGAGCCAGCCGTCCGAATGTGGTGGTGATTACCGCGTCGAATCTGGGTTATTCCGATCTGGGTTGTTACGGAGGGGAAATCCAGACGCCCGTACTCGATGCGCTGGCTGCGGAGGGAATGCAGTTGACGCAGTTCTACTCCTGCGGGGAAAGCACGCACACACAAACCTCCCTGATGACCGGGCAGGCTCCACATCGGGTGGGGCTGGGATTGCCGCGACGGGATTTGAAGTGGGAGAGCTATCGCGGAGAATTGACCGACGCGACCGCCACGCTGGGAGAATTTTTCCAACATGCGGGGTATCGGACGATGGCGGTGGGCAAGTGGAGTTTTACGGAACATTTTGAGGCCAATAAATCGACGATAAACTCGGCACGAAGCCGCGGTTTTGACCGTTTTTACGGCTCCAATCTGGCACAGACTTCGTACTTTGAGCCGAAAGGACTGCAACTCGATTCCCGTGCTTTTCAGGTGGAAAAGGATTTTTATTACACCCGGGCAATCGGACAGGAAGCGATTCGTTTTCTCGAAGAGGCAGACGAACGTGGCAAACCGTTCTTTTTATACGCTGCGTTTACTGCTCCTTCCTGGCCGCTCCATGCCCCGGAAGAGGAGATTCGACGATACGCGGGAAAATACCGAACCGGGTGGGAAGTGACGCGGATGAATCGTTTTCAACAACTGAAGCAGAAACGCCTTGTTTCTTCCCGAATGCTCCTTTCTCCCAAGGATGAACGGGTGGTGGACTGGAGGAATCTGGGGCAATTCACCACCTGGCAGGCACGTCGGATGGAAGTTTACGCGGCTCAGGTTTCTGCGATGGATCGGGCAATTGGACAAATTCTGGATCAGTTGGTAAAAATGGGAGCGAAAGAGAATACGTTGGTGATTTTTCTCTCCGACGCGGGGGGGAATGCGGAGGAATTGAGTCGCAACGCGGCCGCACAGTCGGTGTTTGTGTCGGCACGTCAGGAAAGTGGCCAACCGATTCGTGTCGGGAATGATCCCCAGACCATGCCTGGTTCGATGAACACGTTTCAGAGCTACGGCGTTCCGTGGGCCAATGTCAGCAACACACCTTTTCGGGGTTATGCCAAGACGCTTTATGAAGGAGGGTTGCGGACGCCCTGCATTCTTCGCTGGCCGTCGGAGATTGCGGTGGGCAAAGTTTCCGAGCCGGTTCATGTGATCGATTTGTTCGCGACGTTGGTGGACGTTTCCGAAACAGCTTTTCCACGGACACTCAACGGCAAAAGAACGTTGCGACCCGTCGGGGAAAGTATCCGCAATTTATTTGAACTCGACTCCCGGCTGGAAATCACGATGGCGGAAGAGCGTACCGAGCGATACTTTTTCTGGGAGTTTGAGGGGAATCAGGCGGTGCGATTCGGAAAATGGAAACTCCACCGACCGCGTGGGGCAAAAGAGTGGCAACTGTACGATCTGCGAAAAGACCCCACCGAAACGAAAGATGTGTACAGCCAGTTTCAGTACGAACCGGAAATTGAGGAGATGCTCTCTCAACTGGAAATCTGGAAGAAATCGAACGGGGTTTACGAATGGTCAAAAGTGAAAGCCCGCTATCAAAAGATACAATCGTTGAAGAAGGAAAAGAGATGATACGTTTGGTGACACCGGAGGATGCTTCCGCACTGCTGGACATTTACGGGCATTATGTTCTCAACACCACCTGGACGACGGAAGAAGTCCTCCCCACCGTGGAAGAAATGGCGGAGCGAGTTCGTCGCGTAACGCAGAAATTTCCCTGGCTCGGCTTTGAGGAAGAGGGAAAACTGGTCGGCTACTGTTACGCGGACATCTTCCGAACGCGCGTGGCCTGGCACCGGACGGCAGAGGTTTCCGTGTACGTCCATCCGCAACACGTCTGCGGACAAATCGGAACGCGAATGTACTCCAAACTCTTCAAAATGCTGGAAGAAAACGAAGAGATACATACCCTGATTGCCAGTATCACACTCCCCAACGAACGCTCCGTCCGCCTCCACGAAAGTTTCGGATTCATCAAAAAAGCTCACCTCAACGAAGTCGGATACAAATTCGGATGCTGGATGGACGTCGGACTCTGGCACCGGTTGGTTTAAATAATTGATAATTGATAAGTGAGAATTGGTGATGGGTGATGGGTAGGCGAACGCTTCATCTGATGGAAAGGCTCGAGCCGGGCGGAAATGCTGGGCGGATGGGGTTTTTGTGGAACGAGGAGGCTTGCGTCGTCTCGTTTTCGCCTGTTTCGGAAGAAATGCGGAAAAGGTTTCCCGCGGCCGTGGAAATGATTCGGCGATTTCCCCAAGACCCCTTCGTCTGCGGACGATTGCTGCGATTCTGCCGGGAGTGGAAGCCGGAGGTGATTCATGTCTGGGACGTGCGGACGATGGAAATGGGGATTCGCTGCGCTGCCGTTTGTGGAGCGAAAACGATCGCCACGTTGCGGCATATCGATCCCTGGCAAAAACCACCACGAAAGTTTTTCCCGAAGATGGACTTTCTGGTGACGCATTTGTCCGCCATCCAGCAACACTACGAATCGGCAGGATGTCACGGTAACTGGCACATCATCCCCGACGGCGTGGAAGATTGGGGCGTTTCGATTAAGGAAAATCCTCTTTTCAGAGTGCAAAATCCAGTCACACATCCTGAAAAACCACTTTGGGTGGCGTGTGTTGGGCCGGAAGCAGTGTGGAAACGGTGGAAATGGGCAATTTGGTCAATTGACTCCATCGTTCGGCTTTACCCCAATGCCCGGTTGTGGTTTTGGGGCGACCGGCATACGGAAAACATCCTCGATTCTTCGTTTCTTCGATTGCAGACGTTTGCCCGACAGTACGAGCGGGAAAATATCGTGCAATTTGGGGGTGTGGTGGAAAATCTCCGCGAAATTCTTCCGCAGTGCTCCCTTTTCTGGTCGCCACAATCGGTGCCGGGAGGAGGAATGGCTATTTTGGAGGCAATGGCGGCAGGGGTGCCGGTGGTGACGACGCGGACAGAGGGAATTCACGAACTGGTGCCGGAAAATCTGGCAGAATTCGTCCCGGTAGAAGGGGAAACGCTGGCAATTGCTGCCGCTTCGCACCGAATTCTGACGCACCGAGAGGCCATGCTGGAACGGGCACTTCAGGCACAAACCTGGGTGCGAGAACAGTTTTCCGTAGAACAATTACGCCGGAATTACGACGCTCTTGGGGAGGGGAACACCGTCCGCAAAGCGTAAAATAACGGAACGCACATAACCAGGCGTGCCAACGAAGAGAAGCTGAAGACGATCGGGTAAACCGCTTCGGAAAAGTGACTTCGCAAAAGGTCAAAAAAATGGCCTCCCGCCAACAATCCTGTTAAAGCGCCCATTCCTGAAACAAGTCCATACGCCGCCAGCCAGGAACTGGCATCTTCCCGTCCTGCCATCTGCAACTGGACTTTCGGCAATCCGACATTCAGCCCCACATACGCAATCCAGCAAAACGACGGCCCGTAAAACCACCACCAATACGTCTGGTCGGCTCGCAAGTAAAATAACGGCCCTAAAGCGGTAATCGCCTGGGAGAGTACCATGAGCCGAACCACTCCGTAACGATCCAGCCACGCACCACATCGCGGCGCCACGATTCCCTGCCCCATTTTGGTAATCATCTGGAACGAGAGGAGGATTGCCAGACCGATGATTCCGGGAAATGCCTCACGGGGAAACTGCACCTGGGGAATCCGGCACAAATGCGTCACGCAGGAGAAACATCCGCCATAAAGCAACAGCCAGCCAAACGTCCGATTCGTAAAAGGAGCGGCCAGTTGTTGCCAAAGACTCTGCCGGGAAAGATTTTCCTCCCAGGAAATGCCCCTTTCGGGAATATCTTTGAGAAAATAGAGCCAGCCCAAAAGAAACAGGATTCCCAACAGCGTGATTCCGTACGCAATGGTCATTTCATTTCCAACCGTATGATACACTTTCCAAATCTGAATCAGCCCGATGGACAGGAGATAACCGCTCATCTCCCCCACCAGTTTCCAACGTTCCAGATTTCCATAAAAACGACCTCGCGTTTCTGGTGGAAAGAGTTCTTTCTGCCAGGCCAGATACCCGACAAATCCTGCCTGCTCACACCAACACGCCAGATACCAGAAAAGTATAATCAGAAACGACGCCCCTTTTTCCGAGGCCATTCCCGGACAGGCGGCCAGAAGCATTCCCGCAAGAAAAACGACCTGTGCCAGATACACAGCCGTCACAAATCTTTTTTTGCCGCGAAAAAACCGCGTTCCCAACGGTGTCAACCCGCGAAGGAGGATTCCCAACGTCGGACCCGCGAAGACCAGTCCGGTAAACCATCCTGACGGAATCCCTTGTGCGGCCAGGAGATAGAGTACCAGATAACTCGTCACCAACGCATTCCCCACCGCCCAAATCAACGTTGCCCGAAACATCTGCCGTCGGAAGGTATGTCGCTGTTGGATGGTCGAATCGTTCATGGCCTTCATGCCGGTATTCCGCAAAATAAATAAAGTACCGGTGCCACGTAAAAAAAGTGACATCCTATTTTTCTTCCGTTTTCTCCAAAACAATCCGAAAACCAAGATTGACATAACGGTATTTGGCGGAGTATCTTCCGCGCGTCGCCGAACGGACAAAACGGTAGTCCGTGTTCCACGCTCCGCCACGAGCCAGCCGCAGGGATGTTCCCTCCCACGTCTCCCGACACCATTCCCACACATTTCCGTGCATGTCGTAAATTCCCCAGGCATTCGGAAGGAACTGCCCCACTGGTGCCGTGAAACAGAAGACGTTTTCCCCATCAATCGACCAGGGCAGAAGCTCCATCCCTGCCAGCAAATTCATCTTTTTCGCCAGGGCACGATCCCGAACATTGGCGTAACGTGCCAGGGAATGGGGCGAATTGCCGGAAACATAAGCCGTTTGTGTTCCTGCCCGACAGGCATATTCCCACTGACTTTCCGTCGGAAGGCCAACCACGACCTGATTCCCTTCGTCGCCCCCCTTTTCCACAATTTTGCCCTGAAGCCATTGCACAAACGCGACCGCGTCATTCCACGTCACATTCACCACTGGAAATTGCCCGCTCTGCTGAAAACCGACCTGTCGCCAGTGACTTCCCGCGTCTGGCCCCAGGATTTTGCCCGTCGCAATCTCCACGCGAAATCCGCCCCGGCCATCTTTTTCCGCCTCGGTTTGGTACCCCGTTTCCCGGACAAACGCGGCGAACATCTTCAGCGTCACTTCCGTTTCCAACACCCAAAAACCTGCCGAAAACTCCACTTCGCGCGGCATTTCCCACACTTCCCGACCCACTTCCTCGGCAGGACTGCCCATCCAAAATTTCCCTGCCGGGCACCAGCGAAATGGAAATTCCAACCCCGCTACCTGCAAAACTGCCGATTCACCTGCCGTGCTGCCACTTTGGGGAAAATCCAGTTGCGTCCACCTCGCTCCTCCGCTCCCCCTTTCCGAATCCACCTCGTCGTCCGCCGAATCCTCCTCGACGCCAAACGAAAACCCGGAATCTTCTTCCGTTTCTGTCGTTTCCGTCGTTTCCGTCGTTTCTTCAGAATCGTCCGAATCCAGTCCAAAATCCCACTGTGCCGACAGGGGCATTCCTGAAAAAAAACAAAAGAAAATGCCCAGAAAACTCGCTGCGAAAAGGTTTTTCATCTGCCTACTCCTGCTTTTCCTCAATTAACAATGCCACGACTTTTTTCGGTCCATGCACACCCAAAACCGTAATTTTCTCAATGTCCGCCGTCCGGCTCGGCCCCGTCACCAAAACGTACTCACCACGCACCGAACCGTCCCGCGTCTGCCGTGCGATTTCCGACCAGGCTGCCGGAAGATGTTCCCGCAACCGCGACGTTTTCGCCACGATCACACAAGCAGGTGTCAGGTACGTGCTGAGTCGCTCATGCGCCGTCCGGTTCAACATCACCGCACTGCCCGTGTCCGCCAGCAAAAACTGTGGAAAAAGAAGGCTCACCGGGATTTGCGACAGTCGATTTTTATCCGTCTCGCCATCCGCTTCGCCCAGATAAAATGCCTCTCGTGGAAATTGCGCAACGTCCCACAAAAGAGGATGTTCCGTCGAACTAAAAGTGTTCCAGCCCTGCTCTTGTGCCAGTGCCGTCAAACGTTCCGCGGCCGCCTCCACCGACGGGCAGAAAAAACACTCCCCCGACAATCCTGTCAGCGCTTCCGCAAAACGTTGCTGCAAAACCTCGATTTTCGGCTCCGTTTTCGGATAAATTTCCGGGATTTCCGGTGCCTCTGCCGAAATTCTTCCCGGCTGCGACAACGAAGAGCGAATCCGCTGTAAAATCTTGTCTCGTGCGTTCATTTGCTCCCCCTCTCTTCACGATTCTGCTTGCTCAAGTCTTTCTGGTGCCGACGCCACCACTGCCGGAACGGTTCCCCGGAAGGCTGCGGAATGGCTCGTCCCTGCGTCCATGCCCGTAACTCCAAAAGATGCAACGCTTTCGGTATCCACGGCACCACCCGCGTCCCGCAACGGACACACCCCATCAAAAAGCGGTAACGGGCTGCTCGGACGTTGAAAAACCGCCACGTTTTCCACAACATGGCCTGGTACCAACTTCGCATGGGGGAGGCGGTCTGCGTCGCCTGATTCCGCAAATAGACCAACTGTTCGGGAATGGCCACCTTGACCGGGCAGACCTGGGCACACTTTTCGCACAACGACGACGCGAACGGCAATTTTCCCGCCTTCTCCATCCCCACCAGATGCGGGTTCAGCACTTCCCCAATCGGCCCCGGATAAATCCAGCCATACGCCCACCCGCCGACACGATGATAGACCGGACAGGCGTTCATGCACGCTCCGCAACGGATACAAAAAAGCGTCGAAACCGTTTCCGGCTGTTGCAAAACCCGCGTCCGCCCATTGTCCACCAGCACCACATACATCTTCCGCCCCGGCGTCGGGCCGTGGAAGAGGTGTGTGTAAGTCGTTAATTTCTGGTCGGTTGCGCTGCGTGGCAGGACGTGCAGGAATTGCGGCAGGTAGTCTACCGAAGGAATCACTTTCTCGATTCCCATCACCGCGACGTGTACGGGTGGGGTGGAGGTACTCAGACCAGCATTCCCCTCATTTTCAATCACCGCAAACGATCCCGTATCCGCAATCCCGAAATTCACCCCCGAAACGCCCATGTCCGCTGTGAGAAAATGCTCCCGCAAATGCTTCCGGGCGATGGCGGTCAGTTCCTCCGGCACGGCGGTGAACGGTTCTCCCAGTTTTTTCTCAAAAAGCCGTCCGCAATCTTCCGCCGTCAAGTGCAGCGCGGGAACCACCGTGTGCGTCGGGCGTTGTTCCGCCAGTTGCAGCAAATATTCGCCCAAATCGGTTTCGATCGGCTCGATCCCATTTTTCTTCAACGCCCGATTCAGTTGCAGTTCCTCCGTCACCAGCGACTTCGACTTCACCACCTTCCGAACATCGTGTTTTTTCGCAATTTCCACAATCAGCCGATTCGCTTCCGTGGCATCCTCCGCCCACAAAACCTCGATTCCCTTCGCCTGGAGGTTCTTTTCAAACAGCACCAGCCATTGATCCCAGTGCGTGATGGCGTAACGCTTGATTTCGTGAGCGTTATCCCGCCACTGCTGAAATTCAGGCGTCCGCTCCAACATCTTCGCATACGCCGCCGTCGAACGCCTCGCCGCCACCGCCGTCGCGGGCGAACCTCCACAACGACACAAATCGCGCATCTCGTTTTCCTGAAATGGAAATCCTCTCTGCTCCTGAATCGTGGTCATATTCGTTTTCCTCCAAGGTTTGGAAACGTCGTGGAGAGAAAACCTTGCTTGTGAAAACACGATTTTTCTTACCCTACGCCGTTATTTTGTCGCTTCGCGATTTTATGGGCTTGCCGCCAATTCCGTCAACATCCGCTTTTTATCCGCACTTCGCATGAGCGTTTCCCCAATCAACACCGCGTCCGTCCCAATTGCCCGCAGCCGGGCAACATCCTCCGCCGTCCGAATTCCACTTTCCGAAACGAAAATTCGATCTTGCGGCACCTGTTTTCGCAGTCGGAAACTGGTCTCCAAATCGACTTCAAACGTTTTCAAATTCCGATTGTTCACGCCGACGATGGTTGCACCAGCTTCCAGGGCGGTCGCCACTTCCACCTCCGTGTGCGTTTCGACAATGGCCGAAAGTCCCAACTCCGTCGCTATTTGCAGAAAATCCCGCAGTCGAGGAAGTTCCAAAAGTGCCACGATCAGCAAAATTGCCGACGCTCCCAGGCATTTCGCCTCGTAAATCTGGTACGGATCGATGGTAAAATCCTTCCGCAAAACGGGAATTTGGACCGTCCGGGCAATTTCCTCCAAATACGCGTCCTCTCCCTGAAACCAATCCGGCTCGGTGAGAACGGAAATCGCTGCCGCCGCGGCTTCCTCATACTCACGGGCAATGGCAAGGTAGGGAAAATCCTCCACCAGCACCCCTTTCGACGGCGACGCTTTTTTCACCTCGCAAATAAACGCCATTTTCTCCTGCCGCAACGCTTTTTCCAACGGTCGTTTCCCCATCCCGGCCATCCGCAGGGCGGCTGCGCGGACTTCCTCCAACGGCCTTTCCGCCTTCCGCAGTTCGATTCGTTCCCGACGTTTGGCCGCAATCGTTTCGAGAATCATTTTCTCGCCTCCTCCTGACTCCGCTCCACCAGTGCCTCCAACTTCCGCAAGCCTGCCCGCGTGTCCAGGATGTTCTGCGCCATCGCAACCCCTTCCGCAATCGTCGCCACTTTTTCCGCAATGGAAAAACACAACCCCGCATTGAGAACGACAATATCCCGTTTGGCTCCGTGCAGTTCCCCGGCCAGAATCGCTCGCGTAATCCGGGCATTTTCCTCCGCATCCCCGCCCAGAAGCGCGGTTTGCGGCGAACGTACCAGACCAAAATCTTCCGGCTCGATTCGATACGTTTTCAGCGTTCCGTCAACCACTTCGCAGACCTGTGTCGCGTCTGTCACCGTTGCCTCATCCAGTCCGTCACAGCCATACACGACCATCCCCCGCCGGACGCCGAGATTTGCCAACACCTGCGCCATTGGTTCGACGAGATTCTCATGAAAAACGCCCATCAATTGCCGATTCGCTCCGGCAGGATTCGCCAGGGGGCCTAAAATATTGAAAAGCGTGCGGACGCCCAGTTCACTCCGCACCGAGGCCACACTCCGACTGGCGGTGTGGTACTTCTGCGCAAAGAGGAAACAGACCCCCAATTCCCGTAGTAATGCCAGACTCACTTCCGGCGAAACGTCGATTTTCACCCCCAACTTTTCCAGCACGTCCGCCGCGCCACTGTGGCTCGAAACAGCTCGATTCCCATGTTTGGCCACCGGAACACCACCTGCGGAAACGACAAACATCGTGGTGGTGGAGATGTTGAACGTTCCGACACCATCTCCCCCTGTGCCGACAATATCCATGACATCAAAATCGGGTGTGAAACAACGGGCATTTTCCCGCATGACCGTCGCGCAGGCGGTGATTTCCTCCACACTCTCCCCTTTCAGTTGCAATGCCGTCAACAACGACGCGGCCTGAGCGTCACTGACCTGCCCGGCCATCATTTCGTGCATGATTTTTCGGGCGGTCTCAAAATCGAGGTCTTTCCCACCGATGACTTCCCTGATAGCCTGTTTGACCGGGTCGAGGGGAGTCGGCTTGCGACGGCGCAGATTCAGAAAATTCCGCAAAATCGACTTTCCGTCCGGCGTCAAAATCGATTCGGGATGGAACTGCACGCCAAAAACCGGAAATTTCTCGTGTTGCACCGCCATGATTTCGCCATCCTCCGTCCGAGCCGTCACGATGAGCGGCGGTTGGACTGTCTCCTCCAACGCGGCGAGCGAATGGTACCGTGCCCCCTGAAACGGATTTTCCATCCCTGCAAAAAGAGGTGTTTGCGTGTCGATTTCCATCCACGACGGCTTTCCGTGCATCAATTCTTTCGCATACGAAACGGTCGCTCCAAACGCTTCGCAAATGGCCTGATGGCCGAGACAAACCCCTAAGATCGGCACTTTTCCGGCAAAATGCTTCACCACATCGATACAAACCCCCGCGTCGGCTGGTCGTCCTGGGCCAGGTGAGAGAATGATTGCCTCTGGCTCTGCCGCTTCGATCTCCGCAATCGTCCACTCGTCGTTGCGAATCACACGGATTTCCGGCTCCATCGAACCAATCAACTGGTACAAATTGTAGGAAAAACTATCGTAATTGTCGATGAGCAGAATCATCAGTCAATCTCCCTCGTCGATTGCCGAATGGCGTTGAGAACTGCCTGAGCTTTGTTGATGGTCTCCTGAAACTCCGTCTCGGGAACGCTGTCCGCCACAATCCCCGCCCCAGAGCGGATGAAAATCTTCCCATTTTTCTTGAACGCCAGCCGAATCGCAATGCAGGTGTCCAGATTCCCCGTAAAATCCATATAGCCAATGGCTCCGCCGTAAATGCCACGTTTGTTGTTTTCCAGTTCGTTGATAATCTCGCACGCCCGGATTTTCGGGGCTCCCGAAAGCGTCCCGGCAGGCAACACCGCGTCCACCGCATCCAGAGCATTCCTGTCCGGGCGAATTTTACCGCGAACGGTCGAGCCGATGTGCATGACGTGCGAAAAACGGAGGATTTCCAGATACTTTTCCACCTCCACCGAGCCAAATTCGCTGATTTTGCCCAAGTCGTTCCGCCCCAGATCGACCAGCATGTTGTGTTCCGCCAGTTCCTTCGGGTCGGCCAGCAATTCTCGCTCCAAACGGGCATCCTCCCCCGGCGTTGCCCCTCGCGGACGGGTTCCTGCCAAAGGATAGGTGTACAAAACGCCATCCTGCAATTTCACCAGCGTTTCGGGAGATGCCCCGGCCATTTCCACGTTGTCGCTGCTGAAGTAAAACATGTACGGCGACGGATTCGTCGTTCGGAAAATCCGGTACGCATTGAGCAAACTCCCCTCAAAATCCGCTTCCAGACGATTCGACAAAACGACTTGAAAAATATCCCCTTCGTGAATATAATGCTTGGCTTTGCGGACGATCTCGCAATATGCCTCCTGGTCAAAAAGGGGACGAAAATCGGACAATATTCGGGCTGGCTCCGTCGGTTTTGGCGTGGCCGTCTTGATCAGTTTTACCAGATTCTCCAGTTCCATCACCGCGTGCGAATAATTCGTTTCCAGCGAATCGGTCTTGATATTGATGATCAAAATGATTTTCTGCCGCAGATTGTCAATCGCAATCACCTTGTCGAACAACATCAGATCGACATCCTGAAAACCCTCCTCATCCACCGCATCCAGCTTCAGGCTCGGTTCGCTGTACTGGATGTAATCGTAGGAAAAATAGCCAACCAGGCCACCCGCAAACGGCGGCAACTCCGGCAGGCGGGGACTGCGGTTTTCCTCCAGAATCTGCTGAATCACCTCCCGTGGATGGGTCGTCCGCAGCGTCAATTTCATCCCCGAACGAATCGTCATCTCCCCATTTTTGCACGTCAACTCCAGTTTCGGATCGAATCCCAGAAAGGTGTAACGTCCCCAACTTCGTGAACTTTCGAGACTTTCCAGCATGAAACAATGTTTGCTGACCGTCTGCAAAATACGCAAAACTTCGATTGGGGTTTTCACGTCGGAATAGATTTCACGACAGACCGGAATCACCGGATATTCCGCTGCCAACCGACGAGCTTCTTCCAGATGGGGGGTGTACATAACCGACTCCTTTATCTGCCAGGACGCAATCCACTTTATTATACCACGCATCCGCAGATTGTTAAGGGGGAGAAATTCGCCTTCTGAGAATTCGTTACGGACACTGCCTGACGGCAAGCAATTCGTTTTCTCCATCGTCCCTTTCATTCCCTCACCGGACAATCCTAACGGTTACTTTGGAAAAAGAGACCGGGGAGAAGAACTCTTTCCAGAAAGGTCTCCTCCCCAACCAGTATGACCGACAGTGACGGGCATCCCTCTTTCAGGAACAACCACTCGTGGAACCGCAGACGTGGCAGAGATAACAACTGCCGTTGCGAACCATCACCGCTCCGCAATTACTGCACGTCGGAGCGTCATCCTGAAACGTCTCGAACATCCGGGATGTCATCAGCGAAACATCCCCTCCCTCTTCCAATAAAGTCCGTCCCTGGGAAATCAATGTGCGTTTGGAAACCACGCCATTGCCGTTCGATTTTCCGTTTGCTCCTGCGGCGGGATTCCCACTTTGGCGGGCATAAAAGGCCTTCACCTGTTGGGAAAAAGGACTCAGACCCGCGAAATTCTCCTCTTTTGCCTCGTCGCCGAAAATCTCTTTCTCCTCCAACGCTTCGTAAAGTCCCTCGAAATCGTCTCGGTTTTCACTCTCCACATACGACGTTCCCGACGTGGTTTTCGGAGCTTCCGAGATATTCTCTTCCGGTTTGGGCAATTCCGGTGCCGGCTTTCCCAGAGACGTGCGGGATTCCTCATGCGGAACGTCCAACGGAGCTTCCGAAATGGCATCCCCTTTTCGATTCATGAACGTGATTCCCAGCCAACGGAAAATATAGTCCACCACGCTCTTCGCAATCCGAATGTCGGGATTTTTCGTATGTCCCTGCGGCTCGAATCGGGTGTGCGAAAACTTGTTCACGTAAACTTCCAACGGTACGCCATACTGCAAACTCATCGAAATGGCCGTGCCGAAACAGTCCATCAAACCGCCGACCGTACTCCCTTCTTTTGCCATCGTGATGAAGACTTCGCCAGGACGACCATCGGGATATTGTCCGACGGTGACATACCCTTCATGTCCCGCAATGCTGAATTTGTGCGTGATCGATGTTCGCGTGTCCGGCAGGCGTTCGCGACGCGGTTTGTAAACGATCTTCTCTTTCACCAGCACTTTTTCTTCTGCCGGAGCTTCTCCCTCACCCACTTTGGCGGTCGTCAGCGGTTGGGCACCCTTGGAACCATCCCGATAAACCGCCACCGCTTTGAGTCCCAGTTTCCAACTCTCCACATACGCGTCCGCAATCTCCTTCTGCGTCGCATCTTTCGGCAAATTCACCGTTTTGGAAATCGCTCCCGACAGGAACGGCTGCGCGGCGGCCATCATCCGAACGTGGGCTTTCCACGGAATGCTGCGCGTGCCATTACGCGGCTGGAAGGCACAGTCAAAGACCGGCAAATGTTCCGGGCGAAGATTGGCCGCCCCCTCAATCGTATCTTCCGAATCGATATACGCCAAAATCGAATCGATGTCTTCCTGGCCGTAACCCAACCGTTTCAACGCCAACGGCACGGTACGGTTGACCAGTTTCATCAGGCCGCCCCCTGCCATCTGCTTGTACTTCACCAACGCAATGTCCGGCTCAATCCCGGTCGTGTCGCAATCCATCATGAAACTGATCGTCCCCGTCGGAGCCAATACGGTGGCCTGAGCGTTGCGGAAACCGTACCGACGGCCATTGGAGAGTACCTCGTCCCAAATGTCCCGTGCGGCCTGACGCAAATAACGTGGGGCATTCTTGATTTTTTCCACCTCGTCCCAGTGCATTTGCATTACCTGAAGCATCGACTCCTTGTTTTTCGCGTACTCCTCAAAAGGACCGACCGCCCGTGCCAGTTCCACACTTGTCCGATTCGCCGCTCCGTGCATGATGGCGGTAATCGCTCCGCAAATGCCGCGTCCCTCATCCGAATCATACGGCAGCCCCAAGGCCATGAGAAGACTTCCCAGATTGGAATAGCCCAGCCCCAACGGTCGGAAACGATGGCTGTTCTCGGCAATACGCTGCGTCGGGTAACTTCCCCGATCGACGATGATTTCCTGCGCAATGAGCAGGATTCGGCAGGCGTGCGTGAAACCTTCCACGTCGAAAATCCCCGTCTCCTCATCGAAAAAGCCCATCAGATTCACACTCGCCAGGTTGCACGCCGAGTTGTCCACGAACATGTACTCCGAACAGGGATTCGACGCGTTGATTCGCCCACTCTTCGGACAGGTGTGCCATCGGTTGATCGTCGTGTCGTACTGCACCCCCGGATCGCCGCATTCCCACGTCGCCTGAGCAATCTTGTCCAACAAATCCCGTGCCGGATACGTCGGTCCCGCTTTTTCCGGGTCGGTCACCCAACGTGTCGTCCAATCCCGATTCTCCACCACCGCCTGCATGAAATCATCCGTCAGCCGAACCGACAAATTCGCGTTCTGGAACATCGTCGAACTGTACGCTTCATCATACGAATAGCCACGCTCCATCAAAATCTTCGCTTTTCGCTCTTCCTTGATTTTGCACTCCACAAACTCCATGATGTCGGGATGCCAGACCTTCAAAGACTGCATTTTGGCCGCCCGACGTGTCTTGCCGCCACTCTTCACCACCGCCGCAATCTGGTCGTAAACCCGCATGAACGAAAGCGGTCCGGACGGTCGCCCTCCCCCCGACAACTTTTCCCGGCAGCTACGCAGCGTCGATAAATCGGTTCCCGTCCCAGAGCCAAATTTGAACAACATCGCCTCACTGCGTGCCAACTCCATGATGTCTTCCATGTTGTCTTCCACACTCTGGATAAAACAGGCCGACCCCTGCGGATATTCGTAAGAATTTTCCGGCTGCTCAATTTTCCGCGTCTTTCTGTTCCAGCCCCAATTGCACTTCGCCCCATGAATATGGTACTGCGGATACAACCCCACGTTGAACCAAACCGGCGAGTTGAATGCCGCCCGCTGATGAAGACAGAGCCAGGTCAGCTCCCGGTAGAAATTCTCCGCGTCCGTTTTCGACGCAAAATAACCATCCTCCTGCCCCCAGTCCGCAATCGTCCGCGTCACGCGATAAATCAACTGCCGAACGCTCGTTTCCCGCTGCGGAGTGTTCGCTTCTCCAAAGAAATACTTGCTCACCACCACATTCGTTGCCAATTGGCTCCAGGAGGAGGGGACTTCGCAATCTTTTTGCTCAAAGATCAGTTCCCCTTTGTCCCCCTTGATCTGCGCCACACGCAAATCCCAGGTCACGGTATCAAAAGGATCGGAGACTTCTTCGGAACAAAATATCGGGGCAACTCGGATTCCTGCCGTCAGCGAATCCTGAATCGGAACTTGAACAGATGACATTCGACACTCCTGTGGATGATGACTCTTTTTCACTTAAAATTTCCCACAACCCAAAGCGGAAAATTTCAAATTTCAAGGGGATAAAACAAAAAACATCTCCGAAACCGAAAGGAACGATCCTTCTCAAGAAACAAAGGCACGGCAATCTCTATGCCAGAAGCTCCTTCCCTGGATAATTCACCTCCCCATTTCCCGTTCCGCTCTCCTGGCCGCGGCGTTTCCCTATTCTACCGGAATTTACCAGTACAACAGAGGCCGTTTCCGAAAGCCTCATCGAACAAAATCCTGAGGGAAGCCCTACGGTTCCATCCATTCCACATCCACCTTGGCCAGATTCCCCCGGCCGTCCTTTTTCTCAGGACTTTTGGGATGTGGAATTTTCACGACAACAAGATATTGTGCTTTTCGTTCTCTTCAACACAATATCGTGTTATCGACGGGGATAAGTTTAGCATCTTCTGCCCACCTCGTCAAGGATACCCTTCCAGATTGCTCCAAACCCGCTAATTCCAGGACTTCCCGACCTGAGGAGACTTTTGGACACCTCGTCAAATCCTCTCGATGTCTTTCCAAAAATCTTTGTAGAATAGTCACTTACAGAAAAATCTTTCTCTTCACGAGAACTCCCTCAAAAATGGAAAAAATTTTTAAAAAAAGAAAAATTTTTTGGATTATTTTTCCCAATCGATACAAAGTCAAAAAACAGAAATTTTTATAAACCCCACCTGTTGGTAGAATACGCAAGAATCTACACAAGATATAGTAGGTGTGACAAAATAAGGCTTCTGGCACACCTTTTTTCAGAATTTTTGCGAACCGATTTCCGCAATCGCGGTTTCTCACCTCAACGCTGAACACGTCCACTGGCATTGCCGTTCATCAACGTTTCCACTTCCGACTGCGACGAATAATTGATGTCTCCCACAATCGAATGTGCCAGACAACTGCTCGCCACCGCAAAACGAATTGCTCGCTCTGGGGCAGAATACGCCTCGCTCGACAGTGCGTAAATCAATCCCGCGGCAAACGAATCCCCGCCGCCTACCCGATCGACAATGGCTCGGATTTCATACGGCGTGTATTCCCCCGCCTCGTTTGTCGGCGCGAAAAAGGCCTGGTCGCTGGCTGCGTCCCACAAAACGCCTCCCCAATTATTGTGCGTGGCGGAGAAACTTTCCCGCAGCGTAATCGCCACTTTCCGAATATTCGGGAAGATTGCGGCAACCTTCCGTGCCACGTCGGGATACCTCTGCGTGTCCAGTTTTCCCAACTCCGCGTTGGTGTTATCCGCGTGGATTCCCAAAACATCCGCGCAGTCGCTCTCGTTGGCAATCAAAACATCCACATACGGCAAAATCTCACTCATCGTCCTCTTTGCTAAATCCCGTGCCGAAAGCGACGGTTCCCATTTCCAGAGTTTTTTGCGGAAATTCAGGTCGGAAGAGACCGTAATCCCCCGTTTTTGAGCCTCCTGAACCGCATGAAGCGTCGTTTCCGCGGCCTGACGGGAGAGTGCTGGCGTAATCCCGGTCACGTGGAACCACTGCGCGTCGGTAAAAATCGTCTCCCAGTCGTATTCCGACGCGGAAGTCATGGAAACGCTCGAATTTTCACGATCGTAAACCACATTGCTCGGACGCTGATTCGCTCCGGTTTCCAGAAAAAAGATTCCCAAACGCCCTTTTTCCGTCCGAACGATGTCGGAGGTTTCCACATTCATCCCTCGCAGCGTGGCCACACATTGATCCGCAATGGCATGTTGGGGAAGAGCCGTCACAAATTCCGCCCGTCCTCCCAGTTGCGCAATCGAAAGAGCCACATTCGCCTCGGCACCCGCATAAATGACGTTGACTTTTCCCGGAAAAGACTGGGCAAACCGTAAAAAACCTTCCGGTGCCACCCGCAGCATGATTTCGCCAAACGTTACAATTTTCTTCATGGAGCTTTCTCACTTTCTCAAACCACCACCAAACAGCATTTAATATTTTAACTATATTCGCTATTGTACCATACATTTTTCCCCTTGTCAATCCTTGACGAAAAATTGCTTCCTGATATACTGAAGGTGGTTTTGTCAAAAATTCTTTTTGGGAGAAAAAAATGTTATCGCAATTTTCTGAAGAAACGCTCTCGCGGATGAAGGAGTGTGGAGCCGTTGCGGTTCTGGTCATCGACGATGTGGAAAATGCTGTCCCCCTGGCAAAGACGTTGCTGGAAGGGGGAATTGGAGCGATGGAACTGACGCTGCGCACGCCCGTGGCGCTGGAGGCATTGACGCGGGTACGAAAAGAGGTGCCGGAAATGATGGCAGGCGTTGGCACCATCCTCACCCCGCAACAGGTTCGTGCCGTGGCGGAAGCGAACGCGGATTTTGGCGTGGCGCCCGGTATCAACGAGTCGGTCGTTCTGGCGGCTCAGGAAGAAAAACTCCCCTTTGCTCCTGGAATCATGACTCCCAGCGAAATTGAAAAAGCGGTCCAACTCGGCTGTCGTGAACTCAAACTGTTCCCCGCAGAGCCACTGGGCGGGATGAAATACCTCAAGAGCATTGCCGCTCCCTACAACCATCTGGAGCTGCGATACCTTCCGTTGGGCGGTCTTTCTTTGGAAAATATCGACGTTTATGTGCAATCCTCACTCACCCTGGCGTTGGGTGGTTCCTGGATTGCTCCCCGGAATCTGATTCAGCAAAAAGATTGGGAAACGATTTTCCAAAATGCTCAAAAAACGCGACAGAAAATCGATCTGCTGCGAAACCCCATAAAAGAATAAATAAAACGGCGTAAGGAGCGGATAAAAATCTTTGCGAGACGGAGGCTGGGAGAATAACTCTTTCTTGTGGAAAACACTGCGTTTTCCTGGACGTAGAAAGAGTTATCCTCCTCCAACGGTGGGTCCCCCCAGCCTCTTCCGGCCGTATCGGGTTCCAGGGCTTTTGTTTGCCGCGGCGTGATTTTTAATAACATTTATTTTTCACTAACTTCCGATCGAATAGGCCACATCTTTCGCCCAGTACGTCAAAATGATTCCCGCTCCGGCTCGCGTCATGGCCAGAAGCGTTTCCAGCACCACGCTCTTTTCGTCAATCCACCCCTGGGCGGCTGCCGCTTTGATCATGCTGTACTCGCCCGAAACGTTGTACGTCGCCAGAGGGACTTCGGGAAACGAATCGTGTACCAGCCGAACGATGTCGAGATACGCCAATGCCGGTTTGACCATGATGATGTCTGCCCCTTCCGACAAGTCCAACTCCACTTCCCGCAACGCCGTCTCCGCCACCGCGTCGGGAGCCATCTGATAACTCCGCCGGTCGCCGAATTGGGGAGCGCTCTCCGCCGCGTCCCGGAAAGGTCCGTAAAACGCACTGGCATATTTCACCGCGTAACTCATGATCGGCAAATGCTCAAAACCATGCTCGTCCAGTCCCTCCCGAATCGCCCCGACCATTCCATCCATCATGCCGCTGGGAGCGACCATATCGACTCCCGCCTCCGCCTGAACGAGCGTCTGCCGTTTGAGCAATTCCAGGGTCGTGTCGTTGTCCACGTCCGTTCGCCCACCGATTTCCTTCAGACAACCGCAGTGCCCATGCGACGTGTACTCACAACAGCAAACATCCGTCACACAGAGCAATTCCGGCGCGTTTTTCTTGCACACACGCACCGCTTGCGCGATAATCCCATCGGGAGACATGGCGTCGGAACCCACTTCATCCTTCTTTTCAGGGATCCCGAACAGAATCACGCCGCCGATACCCAAATCCTGAACCTCCCGAACCTCCTCCGCCAGTTGATCCGGTGAAAGCTGAAACACTCCCGGCATGGATGGGATTTCCTGACGCACCCCGGAACCCTCCCGCACAAATAACGGCAAAATCAGCCGTTCCGGCGTCACGCGATACTCCGTCACCAATTTTCGGACGGCAGGATTCTGACGTAAACGTCGCGGACGTACTGGCAAATACGGTTCGTAATCCATTTCCCTTGCTCTCCTTTTTTATCTCGATAATAATTCCCGTTTGAAATATCCACCGATGTTTTCAAAATGCCAAACAAATTCTATAAATATTCTCTACTTTTCCCTAAATTCATCTTATCGATAATCCCTGTTTCCATATATCCGCTGAGGGAAAAGTGGGAATGGAAATATCTGCGTCTTCTGCGTCATCTGCGGATAAATATTAACGTTGGAAGTGGTTGAAATTACTGGATTTATCCAAAAATCTTTCCAAAAAATTCGTTTTCCCCACTTCCTTTTTTTGTCCGCAGATGACGCAGAAGACGCGGATGATTTTACTTCCATCTCTATCCTCTGCGGAAAGTCTCCTACACTGCCAACGGCTTAATCAATTTATTTATCTCGGTGACAATCCCGTTTGAAATATCCGCTGAGGAAAAAGTGGGAACGGAAATATCTGTGTCCTCTGCGGAAAATCTTCTACGCTGCCGAATTCATCATCAAAATATTATTCCCCGATGTTCCAGCTGTGGGCATCAAAACCGAGCAGGAAATCGTAAATGCTGGTGGTGTGCGTCCACGTTTCCCGCATGAATTGCGTTTTGAGGAAGTCCATAATCGCTCGTTTTTGCGGTCCGAGAAGTCCGGCGGAGCGGGTAATGGTGGACAGAATGGCCGTGTCGTCCCCCGCCAGCTTGGAAATGGAATATTGCTGAGCAAGTTGATAAATTCGCAAGCGGGTTAGATAGATATTCTCCCCTTCCGGCGTGAAGTCCAACTCCACCAATCGAAAATCCCCCTGTTTGGGCAACAACTGCGGCTGGCGTTTGACAGGAACCCATTTTCCCTCATGGAAGACCTGCCACCCTTTTTCCAACTGCCAAAACGCGACGACTTTCTGCGAATCCAGCACCAGATACCGATTTCGCGGCTCCAGTCGTTTGGGCTGCTCCACAGGCATTATCGATTCCGGCATATCGGGCTGAATCGAGGGTGGTAACGTTGCAACCTCTGAAGCGGCAGGGGGTTCGGATATTTTTTCGGCCTTGTTTTCCGTTTTTTCTTCTTTCCGACGCGAAGATTTCAAAGTCGTTTCCGGTGGAGGCAGAGCTTCTCCCCCATGCCTGGGAACCAGGAAAACGGTTCCACAAGCCGGACATTTTTTCAATTTGCCCGCATGCTCCCCTTTAATTCTCATCCCGACATGGCACGAAAAACATCGAACCCGCAGAGCTTCCATCGTCATTCCTTTCCCCGCTATGGGAACTACGCCTGATTTTCTTCCTCTTGCCGCTGTTTCTGCATATACTGCAATTGAGCCATTCTCGCTTTTCCCAACGCCTCTTCCGCCATTTCCCGATCCCCGGAACGGATAGCCAGCGAAGACATGGCCACAAAGCTGAACGGGTCTTCCGGCTCCAGCTCACAAACGATGGCGGCATGATGGAGCGATTTCTCAAAATTTCCATCCCGGCAATACATCATGCTCAACGTCGCGTGCGGAAGGGCGTAATCGGGAAAATCAACGCAAAGTTGTTCCAATGCTTCCATGGCAGCGTTCAAATTCCCATTTTGCCGTAATTCTATTGCCATATCGTAGCGGGCTTCTTTTGTCTCCGACATTTTTTACCTCATTTTCAAAATCAATTTCCTGAATCTTTTCATCACTCCCTATTTTAAGTATACCGACAGGATTTTTTTGTCCTAGGAGGGGGTTGGGAAGATTCCTCTCAAAAAATCTGCTCTCCGAAAAGAAATTTGTCGGGCAACTCCGAAGTTGAAAGTGGAGTGAATTTTCCCCAGGCCTTGACATCGGAAGAGAAACGGTCTAAACTGAAAGAGACTGTTACTCTCCCGTTTTTTCTGAAAATTTTCCGAAAAGGAGCCTTCCCATGAAACAATTTTGGATTTTTCTGACAATCTGCCTTTGGAATGTCCAAATGCTCTTTGGGCAGGTGGATTTTCGTTGTCTGGAGGGGCAAAATCCTCTCTACGGTATGCCGTTTCAGCCCTCCCAGTTGCGTGGCAAGGTCGTCATGGTCATTTACTGGAACAGTAGTTGTGGAATCACATGCCGAGACATGGCGGATGTTCAGAAGAGATATTTGCCCTATGCCCAAACGGGAAAATTTTGCCTTTTGACATCTCATTTCCAACCACCTTGCGAATCACTTCAAAATTTCCTGAATTCCCGGAAAATCACCTTCACAGTCTATCCCAAACTGCCCTATTTGGCATTGGAAAGCGGAATGATCATGCTTCCGTACGCGTACCTGATAGACAAGAGCGGTACCATTGTGGGAAAAGGCCATCCCCGAAACCTCTTTCCCCAGGTTCCTGCCCTGATCACCCGAAATCCCCCCCTTGGCTTCGGTGGCGCAAGCCCTTACGCGATTCTGGAAAACCCACTTCAGGGATTGCAGTCCGAAGAAGCGGTCGCGATGTTCGATTACTTTGAACCGGGGAAACCGTGGGCAATGGCCTATAAAAAAATTGCCTCGGAACTGAAAAAGAAAGATGACAACCCAGCCTTGCGTAAAATCCTGGAAACCGTTGATGCCTACATTCTGGAAAATCTTCAGAAATTGGAAACGCTTGCGGAAGAAAAGCCTGCTGAAGCGTATGCCGGTTTAACGCTCCTGGAAAAATCGGCCAAAGGAACGCCCCAGGGAAAAGAGGTTCAGGCCGTGGTGAAAGAACTTGGAAAAGATGGGAATGTCAAAGCGCTGGCCGCGATTTTGATGAACATCACCCTCTGCGACACGTTTGTGTACGAAATGGATTTTCCCACTTGCGAAAAACGAAAAAAACAACTCCGCTCCAACCTGAAAAAGTTCCAGGAAAAAGATGGCGTTGATGAAAAACTGCTGGCAGAAGCGAAAAAAGCGGAAAAAGTCGTTCGGAAAATCGGAACGGGCGCAAAGTCAGAATCCGACGATGAATGGACGAGTGGGGAAGAAAAGCCTGCCGTCGCGAAAAAAAACACCTCCCGTAAAAAACGCCCTTCTCGTGAGGAATGATTTTTTCCTATTTCCTGTTCCCCCTTGTTTCCCTCCATGGTGAGAAATATTATGTGGTTTTACGCGGTTGAGTATCAACAATATGGCCCTGTGCCGGAAAATGAGTTACGTCGTCTGTACCATTCCCGTGCCATCCCTGCCGACACGCTGGTCTGGAAGCAGGGGATGGCGGACTGGGTTGTCATTACGCGGATTCCTGAATTGACCCATCTGAATTTTACTCAGGAATCTTTCGCACCTCCGGCTGAATCATCCCATCACCCCTCCGCGAAACGACTTCAGACGTTGTGGGGGCGGTACATTTTGTCATTGGGATTGGCCATTTTGTCGGTTCTCTTTTGGATGGGGTATTTCTCATTCTACTTCCTGCCATCCACTTTTCCGGAAGAAACGGTCGATTTTTCAACAATTCCTCCCGGTGTTCTTCTTCCGATGTTGTTGTCTGGCCTTTTGTGTTTGGGGCTGATTGTTCTCAGTGTGGTTTGTCACTGCATGCTCCTTTACAATCTCTGGAAAATCATCCCCCCCTCCATCGCCAGAACCACGCCGGGCAAAGCGGTTGGATTCCTTTTCATCCCTCTTTTCAATTTGTACTGGATTTTCATTGCCTATTATGTGCTGAGCAAACAATTGAACGCGGTCTCGACGCAGAAAGGACTTCCCCCGATGTTGAGTCCAGAATTTGCGCTGGTCACCTGCATTTTATCCATCATTCCTCAACTGAATTCCATCGGAGGGATTCTCCTGATCATTCTCTTTTATCAAATGAAAAAAACGGCCATCCAGATCATCCAAAGTGACGAGGAATGGCAGGCTTATCGGAAATGATTATTGGTTTTTCTGGAAATCGGCCAACGTGCTGAGGAACGTCGCCTGGGAAATTTGCCAGACGGGAGCGTTTTCCGTGTGCATGTTGGTGTGGTTGACAATCACCTGATAGAGGAACTTGAACAACCGACGTGGAACCGCAATCGATTGCAGCGAATTGACCAGAAATTCCCGCGAAACACCCGGCTCGAAGAAATCTTCCAGTTCCGGGATTTTCCCCTCCTCATTCGAGGGAACACAACCGGCAATGCGGGTATTTGCTAAATCGTAGAGCGACTGCCCTGTCCACTGGAACGACGAAATGGTATTTTGCTTGTCCAATCGGGCACGCTGACGAAATTCGTCCGTCTCCCGCAAAACAAAGGCGTACAACTCGCCTGGAAGCAACAGTTTGAAGCCAATTCCCGGATGTTTCAGCAACTTGTTATCCAGCAGCGACCACGCAAAATCACGCATTCGCTGCGGCACGCCGTTGATCTGGTACGGTTCATCCACACGGTCCACCAGCACGAAAATCCCCGAAAAACCGAGCGTTTTCAGCACGGCCTGGAACTTCGAGAGCCATTCGTACCGCGCGTCGCTGTTCTCCACCCACGGCATCGGTTGGTCGGCCAGTTCCCGTCCTGGAACGGTCTGTAAAATTTGCCGTAAGGGACGTGGCGAATGTTCCAGCGTCCGCATTCCTTTCCGCAATTTCCACATCCGCCACCATGCTCGACTGAAATTCCAGACCCACGGCAACCATCCCGCCAACACCGCCAGTCCGCCCCACCAACCGACGTGCGAAAAGTAGCGGAACCACAAATAGGCCGTCGCCACCGACCAGATTCCGCCGCCCACCAGAGGAAGCCAACTCGGCCAGCAGCGAAATTTCAGCTTCTTCGCCAGTTTTTTCCAGCGATCGAATCGGTTTTCCACGTTCGACTGATCGTACAGCATGGCTAATAAGAGCAAATCCCGTTTCTGCGACGCTTCGAGCTTCTCCACTGGCAATTCTTCCCGTCCAGGAACAGCGGGATACGAAACATGTTCCACCTGAAGAATCCGATCGACCAACTGCGTCACTCCCAGCGACAAAATCGCGTCGATATGGTCCCAGACCTTCCACTCGTGGAGCGCTTTTTCAATCTTTTTTCGCCAGAACGGCTGCTTTTCCCGAAATCGGTCGATGAAGGGATTGAAATCGTCGTACGGAATGATGAAAATCCGTCTGTCGGGATGTTCCGAATTGTACTGCGACAACTTCCGAACCATTTGCAGCCGCATGGCCGTTTTTCCCGACCCCTTTTCACCAAAAACAACAGAGGTGGCTGGTTCCGCGGGGGTGCCAAAAATCTTATCCCACGCCGGATGATACGCATGGTCAATCCCAAACCCCTTGAAAACCGGGTCGGTGGAAGCCTCTTCATCCGCAAACGGATTTTCCATAATCCCGTAATGCTGCAAAAACTGGCGTATATTCATGACGTTCCTCCCTGAATCCGTTTTTCGACAAAAATTCTCTCTTTCGGCCACTCTGAAAAATCAATCCGGCGGCAAACCTTCCAATTCGTAAAGCGACGGATCAAACGCCTCTTTTTCCTCCGCAGACTTCGGCGGCTGCGTTCCGTTGTTCCGCAAAAAATAAGGCCACCACGGATTCAGCCGAATCAACTGCGCATCATCGAAAAGGTTCTCGCCCGACGACGATGCCCGAAACAGAACGACACGTGGGTCTGCCTTTACCTTTCCAAAAAACGACGTTCCGTCACACATCCCGCAAACAATCCCTTCACGATGATGCGTTAAAACAGGGGATGCGGAAAGCTGTTCCAGGGGATCATACACAAAATCGGTCGGCTGCGTCCACCAGACGCACTGTTCGTCCGCCACCTCCAAAACCGCCACGGTCTTTTCCAGAGGATCCGAAATCTCTCCCAAAGAGATGGCCTGTTCTCCTGGAAATACCGAATCGGGATGGCGAATCGTGACGTAATTGGTGCGTCCGTCCCCGATATTCATTGTACTGATCGGAGAAAGGTAAACGGGCGGCATCAACGGAATCAACGCCTGATTTTCGGGATGTTCCCACGACTCCTGAAGATGGAACTTTCGGTAAAGGTCTTCATAGGAAGCATGGCCGTAACGATCCTTGATAAAAGGCAAAATCAGCACCCGCCAACTCACCGTCGGTTCCCCACGATCGTTCGTGAAATACGCTGGTGGATAGTGCCCATGAACCTGTCGATATTCGTTCAGGGCATAGAGTATCCGCGTCATGTTGGTCAACGATTCCTCTACCCGATTCGGTGTCATTTGATGGTAGTATTTTCGATAAAAATATCGCCCTTCCCACGCTAAAATCCCAACCAGGAGTCCGACCGTCAGGAAGAAAAACAACTTCCCCCACGGAAATGAACGACGGGTTTTGGAACGACGGGTTTTGACCTTTAAAATCGACTGAACCGGAAGAGGTGGCTTCCGACGTTCCGCACGTTCCGTGACTTCCGAATCTTGCTTCATATTATCTTTCTGATGTTCCGTAACACAGATAAAAAACGGATTGAAATTCCCTTCCAAACTTTATATGTTGGCAGGTTTGCTCGCTATTTGAAATAGTCTCGCAGTTTGCCGCAAGCCGATAATCGCTTTCCCGCAGCATGATACCCGTAAAAAATAACTATCAACTATACCAGTGTTCCTTGAAATTTCCGGTTTTCCGCACGAAAGCCCCTCCCTTGGGGAGGGGTGGCAGCCGTTAGGCGGGAGGAAGACACCGTTTTTCCTTGACGACGGGGTGGAACGGGGTGAAATGGGAATGGGCGTTCTATCGTAATTTACCCAATAGAACGTCGTTCTGCCATTTCACCAACCCACCCCCCGCCCTATCGGGCG
>JAUNBF010000051.1 GCA_030527185.1 Planctomycetia bacterium
TATTCCACCCTGCCCACCCCGGTAGCCTGACGGCTACCACCCCTCCCAAAGGGAGTGGCTTTGGGGAGTGAATCCGAAAAACTCAAGTGGATGGAGTATAAATAAATCGGTTGAGCCGTTGACAGTGTAGGAGACTTTCCCCAGAGGATGGAGATGGAAGTAAAATCATCTGCGTCTTCTGCGTAATCTGCGGACAAAAAAAGAGAAGTGCGGGAAAACGAATTTTTTTAGAGAGATTTTTGGATAAATCCAACAATTTCAACCACTTCCAACGTTAAGAATTATCCGCAGATTACGCAGAAGACGTAGATATTTCCATTCCCACATTTTTCTCAGCGGATATTTCAAACGGGGATGACACGTGAGAATTTTCCCATAAATAGCAGTGGAGGTGTTTTCAATTATGAAAATGTTTTTTAGAAAGGCATTCGGGGAAAGAATGGTACGATTCCTGATTTTTACGTTTTTTGGGATGATTGGGGGGCAGTTTGCGGAAGGAGCCGAGACACTCGAACGGTTTCTGGCCGAACCTTACCGTCCCTCCTGTTCCACGCCGGTCGTCGATTTCCTTCCCTATGGCGGGGAGTGGAAGTTGGAAAAGGATGTTTTACTCGCACCTGGTGGGAGTGGTTTCAAACTGGTCTATCAGCCGATACAACATCCTGAAACGTTCCGAATGCGGGCAGAAATGTACCTGAAATCAGGCGTTTTCGGCAATGCTGCCCTGATTACCCACGTGCAACGGTGTGGGGAAGGTGCGGACGCTTTCGACGGTTATGAATTTGCGTTGTATGCCGACGAACAGACCGTCATGTTGGGGCGACATGAGCAGAATTTTCAGATGTTGGCAAAAGTTCCCTGCGTGATTCCCGAAAACAGGTGGCTGTCGGTGGAAGTTCGCTGCCAGCGTGTTGCGGAAGGGAACCGTCTGGAATTGTGGCTGGAAGGAAAAAAAGTGGCACAGGTTTTGGATTCCCAACCATTGGCTGCTGGAAAAGTCGGTTTCCGCCCCTGGCAGCGTGAGGTGCAATATCGGAATCTGTCGCTGGAAGGGAGAGCTATCGCCTTGAAAAAACCGGTTTTAGGAGAACAACCTTACCCGGAAAGCCTTCAGACAGAACATCTCCCGCCGATTCTGGTGGTCTGCCGGAGTCGGTTGAGTCGACCGTATGCGGTAGGGCTGGATTTCTGGCAGTCGCAACCTTTTCATCCCGGCGGTGCTCTGAAAATCATCGATCCTGCCCATCCTCAGAAGAAAGTCCAGACGATTTTCTCTGATCCTGCGGGCTGCATTTACGATGCCAATCTTTCTTACGACGGCCAAACCATCTACTTTTCGTATCGTCCTGAAAAGAGCCAACACTGGCATATTTACCAGATTCAAACCGACGGGAGCGGTCTGAAACAGTTGACCGACGGTCCTTTTTTCGATGTCAGTCCGTGCCCGCTTCCAACGGGGGAAATTGCGTTCGTTTCGTCCCGCCATTTCGGACATACCGTCTGTCAGCCAGGCCCCAGTTCCAACCTTTTCAAAATGAATGCCGACGGTTCCAACATCCGATGTATCAGCATGAATACACTTTCCGACTTCCATCCGCAAATGCTCCCGGACGGACGGCTTCTTTTCACACGTTGGGAATATATCGACCGGGATTTGACGTACCGACAATCTCTCTGGACGCAGAATCCCGACGGAACGAATTACCAACTCTATTTCGGCAATACCGTCCGCGATTCCGGTTCGTTTCTGCAATCCCGGCCACTTCCTGGACGGAGCGACTGTGTGGTCTCCGTTTTCGCCCCTCACCACGGTTATCCGCATGGAGCCATCGGCCTGATTCATCGTCAGCATGGCCCGGAAGCAGAGCGGGGTGTCGGTTACGAATATATCACGCGGGAAATTCCTTCCGTGGGAGACCGTTCTTACGATGGTGCCTACCGCGACCCGTATCCTCTTTCGGAAACGCAATTTTTATGCTCTTTCGGGAAAACGCTCCCGGAACAGGGGCCCCGTTTCGGAATTTATCTCCTGAATCGTGACGGGGAAAAGCGACTTTTGTACGAAGACCCCAACCCAAACATGGGCGTTTTTTATCCACTTCCGCTACAGTCCGTCCAACCTCCCATGCAGGTGGCCTCTCAGCAGGAAACTTCGACGGAACCTTTCGGAACGCTTTTGCTGGTCGATGTTTACGAAGGGCTGGAGCCGTTTGTGCAACGTGGGGAGGTGGCAAAAATCCGCATCCTGGAACAGGTTCGCAAGTCCGAAGACCTCCATGGCCGGGCTTACGACCAGTCTCCCGTCATGAGTTACGGTACCTACTACGCCAAACGTTGTTGGGGAGAAGTTCCCGTGGAATCGGACGGTTCGGCCTATTTTAAAGTGCCGACGCTGCGGGAAATTTATTTGCAGGTTCTCGACAATGAGGGACGCGAATTGCAGCGAATGACTTCCGCACTCCAGGTTATGCCGGGACAAAAACAGAGTTGTATCGGCTGTCACGAAAATCGTCGTTGGAGTCCCCCCTCCCTGTCGGAACATACCTTGCCGTTAGCCGCCATGCGTAATCCCTCCACACCGCAACTTCCCGCCTGGTGGGAGAAAATCGAGCCGCTTCACCCCGATGCCGATGTGCGAATCATTGATTTCGTGACGATGGTTCAGCCTGTTCTGGATCGTTATTGCGTGGAGTGCCATCAGGGGAAGAATCCTGCGGGCGGCTACGACCTGACTGGCGACAAAACCCGTTATTTCAACATGGCTTACGACAATCTCCTGGGAAAAAGCCGTTCCTATCGCCAGCATAACATGACCACCGGCCGGATGCTCCCCGAAGAAAGCTCCAAAGAGAAACCTCTGGTACACTTTTACTGGCTTTTATGGACGCCCAGCGGAGTCAATCAGCCACTGGAAACCGGGATTCTTGCCAGTCGTTTGAGTGAATATCTCACCGCCGAACATTGCCAGAAAGAGATTCCGCAAGAAGCCAAAGAGCGGATTTACACCTGGGTGGACGCAAATGTGCCTTATTACGCCACTTACGCCAACAGCCGTCCACAAACTCCGGGAAAACGCGATTTGTGGAATGGTGAGTGGTACAACGATTTTCAGGAAGTCTATGCCCGTCGATGCCAACCCTGCCATCAGGCAATCGAGACCAATCAGGATACGCGGGGGATGTCGCAACCGACGACGAACTGGACGGGGCGTTTTGCCTGGATCAACCTTTCGCGACCGGAAAACTCCCCTGCCCTGACCGCCCATTTGCCAACGCCTCACGGACGTGGCCTCCCCGCGGAGGGAATGTTTACCACCACCAACGACCCGGATTACCAGAAAATGCTCCGCGCCATCCAACGTGCCCAGGCCGATATGCTTGCCAACCCACGTGCCGATATGCCTGGTTTTCGTTTCCGCAAACAGGAGTACTGACCTTTTTACGGAATTGTGTAAACATCCTTTGCCAGATTCAAAATTTCCCAGGAAAAATAGACATTTTGCGAAAACGCAAAGACTGCCAGCCCCAACACGACTACAGAAGCTACGGCTGGTTTCCGCCGAAATAACCAATACAACGGCAAGACCGCCAGTGGTAAAATGGCCCAGGAAAAATATGTCACGTACAACGTCATTTCATTATACCTGGCTCCAAAGCCCAAAGCTCCCAGCAAAAAAACAGCGAGCAAAAACCATCCTCCCGCTGTTTGCACGAACCAGGATTTTCGGTAGAGCCATAAAGAGATTCCGCATAAAACTCCCACCAACATTCCTGTCAGAGAGTAACCCCACGGCAAATCCGCAGGTGGGATGGTGGCTATTTTCCGAGAAGTCCAATGCGAGGCAGGGTGAAACAGATTCGCTTCCAAAAAATGAAGAAATTGCGTCCCTTGAAAATTTTTCGATGGTTCCTCGGATGCGATGGGCGTCCAATGGAAACACTGTTGAACTCCATGCCTCAACTCCCATAAAGAAGGGGATAGCAAAAGAAAAATCATAAAACAATGAGCCACCCTTTTCCCATTTTGTAAGAAAGTTTTTTGCCGGAGATTTCGCAAATATTCCACAGTTACGGGAATAGCAGAAGCCAAAGTGGCTCCCACCGATGCCATTCCTAAAATAAAATCAACCGAAGAAAATGATTGGGACGAAACTCTGGAACGGTGGAATCTTCTGAAATAAAGAAAACCCAAAAGAGTAAAAAGACTCAATAGGAGTTTCTCAGGTACCCAGACAAAAAAAACGGGGAAAGAAAAAAGATAAAAAAGCATAACGGCATAGGAAAATGGAATATCTGTCAGTTCCACGAGAAATCGTCGGAGAAAAATTCCACATCCAATCCATAGAAAAATCTGCCAAATTGCCATTGCTCCAGCAAAAGAATATGCCCAGATACCAAAACCGCATAGCCATAATAAAAAGGTTAGCCCATGAAGAATCGGATAAAAAGGAAATAGCACGACCGAATAGAAAGGGTGACGGAAAATATTCCACCAAAGCCCCATCTGAAAGGATGTGTAGGTTCGACAATCCGTATTAAAAATGACATCTTGAGAAACCAATTCGAGATTCCAACCCATTTCCAAACTTTTCTGACGTTCTATATTTTCAGGGGATTTATCTATTGGAGCAATAAAGAGACTGGATATGCTAGAACTGTAAAATAACCATCCGCTCAAAACTAACAACACGATTCCAGAAACCCATTTTTCTCCACGAGTCAGACTTTTCACAAAAGCCACAAACGGAGGTGAAAGACAAGATAATATCCAGCCCAACGAATAATGAACAAACGGCAATGCCAACAGCGCCCCTAGAAAAAAGATACACGGAAAGCTCTTCAGAGACGGATAAAGAAATTCAAACGTGTTTTTCAGATAGTCAATTGCCGATAAATCCAAACAGTAAAGATAGATTCGTTCCCAACGATTCAGAGAGAATTTTGCCTGAAAAAGTTTCCTGCCATACGACATCCCGTACAATATCACGACGATTCCACCACACAGCACCACATACCATGGACACGGCCATGTGGCGAGCAGAAAAAATGTTGCGGAAATGGCCAACATAAAATCTTTGAGAGGCAGTTTATCCCACATAATAGTTTCTCCAATAAATACACAAACACTTCCAATAGAATACTTCAAAAAAGTCTATTTTATCAAAAATTGCAATTTTACCAAAAGATTCTTTTCACAAAAAACGAAACGCCGTTTACCCCATAATCAACAGTTGAATCTGGATTTTCTCTCTGGGGATACGATAAGTATGGGCAACAAGGCGTCCATAGGCATCCATCTGGTCCGCGTAAGTATCCTGTACATGGACTGAAGAACGGTCGGGAGATTCGAGGAGGGTTTTATAATCGAAAATAACGGCCTCAGTCACAAGTTGATTTTCTCGCCGTAGGTGAAGTCGGTCGATACTTCCGTGAAGCAGCCATGGCTTTTTTCCCACAGGAAGAATCGCGGCCAGAGGTTTTTCCCGCCAGACTTCCCATTCCGGGGAAGGACGTGTCAGAATTTTTCGTAAGATGGGCGACTGCAACAGTTTATGAAAAGCGGGGAGGGACCGTTCCACAATATCCGCAGGCACTCCCAACGCAAGTCCCCATGTCCGAAAACGTTCTTCCTGCCAAGTATTTTCGTCAAGCCAGGAAATTTCTTCCAACCAACGGTGAATCCAGGAACCACGCAGGCGAACATCCATTTTCTCCATGGATTGCATGTCCCACGGAATGGAAACCAGTTCAACAGGAAAACGATTTCTGTCCGGGCATTTCCACTGCGTCGCAATGATCGAAGAGACCGATGTCGAAGTTTCCGAAGGTTTGGCAAACGGAATTCGCACAGGAAGGATTTTGACAGGGATTTCTTCCTGAAGCGACACTTTTCGTCCCGGATTCAAATACCACGTTTCGTTTCCCACCGGAGTGGTATAAAGCAACTGTCCTTTTGCCGCTCGTTCTTCCAAAGTCGTTTGCGGGCAAAGACTTCCGCGCAACATTCCTCCAAACGTCGCGGGAAATTTTTCCGTCGTTTTGGGGACGGGTTCCAGAAACATGTATAGTCCATGAACCGCCCGTGTCATTGCCACATACAACAAACAAAGACTCTCTTCCGTCAGTTTTTGACGATATTTCTCGAAAACCTCCCGCAAGGGACGCGGCAGATATTTCCGCAGATTTTCAGAAACATAGCGTAAAACAATATACGGCGGCTCATCGGGAGCGTGGCGGTCATAAAGAATCTTCGTCCGATCCATATCCGCCAATTCCTTATCCAGTTCCGGCAAAAAAACCATATCAAACTGCAAACCTTTGCTCTGGTGGTAATTCATCACCCGAATTCGGCTGGCGGTGGCATCGGAAACCTTCTGCGATTCGATGAAACGAACAAAGTCATCCGTTCGGGAGGTACGCCGTTCGTCATAGCGATATGCCAATTCCACCAACAGTTCCAACCGTCGCCGATGCCGTGTCTCCGCATGAGATTTCAGCAAAGGCACCCAGGATTCCAGCGTTTTTCCATAACCTTCCCGTAACAAAAGCGTTCGGAAACGTTCCAGCGTCTCTGTTTCCTTTTCAGAAACAAGCCAATTTCCGGTCACGTTTTGTCTCATTCCCTCGAATAAATGGCGCAGTTCCGACTGACAGACTTCGTAACGTGCCCAACGGTTTCCGGGATGGTCGATCCACTGGAAAAGAGCCAGGATTTGCGAAACCTGAGGCGAATCAAGCAATGGACTACTCCCTTCCTCGGAACAATCGAGTCCGGCCATTTTCAGAAGGTGTGCCATTCGGGACGCGGCCTCGTTGGTTCGCACCAGAATTCCTATCGACAAGTTCGCTTCCGCAGTTGCCTCGGCCAATTCCTGAACCCGTTGTGCCGTGTACTGATAGACCATTTCACGCAGTTCTTTTTTTCCTGGCCCACGTCCACTCTCCTCTTCTTCCGGCCCCTCTTGCCAGGGAACCACACGCAGTTCCGCATAGGAAGCATACGCATCCCGGTTGGTTTGATGTTTTTGAAAACGACGAAACCAGGCTCGTGCGGCAGGTGCGTCTTTTTCACTCAAGGCAGGATTGTTCAGCAGATGCGAAAAAACGTCGTTCGTAACCTCCATGATAGCCTGTCCACTTCGGAAGGAGGCATCCAGAGAGATTTTTTCCAATTCGCTCTCCTCTTCCACAAAAAGATCGTTTTCCAGCAAATCGAAAATCTCCGCACACCCTCCTCGCCAGCCATAAATGGCCTGTTTGACATCTCCCACGCAAAAAAACGAACGGTGCCGCAAAGGTTGCGCACTCCTTTGTGCCAGGGGTCGCAAAACTCGCCACTGGTCGGGAGAAGTGTCCTGAAACTCATCCAGCAAAAGATGGTGCAAATGCCTGTCCATCCGAAACGTCTGCTCCAGTTTCCGCTGCAAAAACGGAGTCTGCGTAAGAAGACGGGGAATGTCGTTGAAGAGAAGCTGTCCCTGCCGCCGTTTCGCCTCGTCATAAAAGAGATGGAACGCGGCAAGCAAATCCTGTGTCTTTTCAAGCTGATAAATCCATTTGGAAAAAAGCTGTTCGCGGGCATATTCCACCGTCTGCTGTAAATGAATCAGCGTTCCATCCGCAATCGGATTTTTTTTGCAATTTCCGTAAACAAAAGCTGTTTCACCCCGTTGCGACGCATCCCACGCCTTCATCGCCAGGGTACTTTCCAGCAACGTCTCCCACGCTCCTTCCGCCAGACAATCGTTCAATTTTTCCAAGGCCTTACGGATACTTTTCTGATCTCGATAAACCACTTCCGCATCCGTCTGAAGCATGGCCAAAAGTTGGTTTCCATCCACTGAAATCGTCCTTTTCAGCGACTTTCCCAACTCCTCCCACGCTTCCGGCGGGCATTCCAGCCAAAGTGGATACATATTCCTGACAATATCCATCATCTCGGCATGAATGCTTCGTTTACTCTCCCCTTTGTTCAACAAAAGCATCCATTTGAAGGCGTTTTCCTGATGCCGTTGAAGTACCTGACTGATCGCCCATTGCTGGAATCGAACGTTCTCATCCTCTTCCATGATCGTCCATTCCGCCGGCAGCCCCAATTCCAACGAAAAGCATTGGGCAGACTGGTAAAAATGGCTATCCAGCGTACTGACATTCAAGCGGTGAATCGATTGAAGAACTTCGCCAAGAAGTTTCTGCACCTGCGGCAAAGTCAAATCCAACTCCAGCATTTTCGCCAGGTTCCGGCATCCCTCATCACTCTCCGCTCCCTCCGCCAGTGCCGAAAGGACACGAAAAAGGATTTCCCCCGCCGCTTTTTTGGTGAACGTCGTAGCCAGAATCGTGTCGAGCCGCTCTCCCGCAAAGAGAAGCTGTAAAAAACGTCGGCTTAACTGATACGTTTTCCCCGTCCCGGCAGACGCGCGTATAATTTGATTTTTCATGATACTTTTTACTTATTGGACTTAAAAATTTCCTGCCCATCCTTTAACCATTCCACATACGGCTGGTAGTCATCGCGAATGTTTCCAGGGAGTTCTTTCGGCGGCCAGAAGATACCATTCTGGATTTTTTCCGCAATGTCGGCGGCCTGCGACAGAGCATCTTCCAACTGTGGCGTTTCCCAATCCGCTTTCAGGAACGCGGTATCCTCCGTTTTTTTCGGCAGTACCAGATATCCCAACCGAATCGGCAAATTTTCCCGTTCGGGAAGTCGCCTCATCATTTCCCAATACAACGGCAGTTGCAAATCTTTCCATTCCCCTGTTTTTTTCTTGTAAACGGAGTCTGGCGAGAGAAGCGTATCCCCACTCTTATAATCCATCAGCGTGTAGCCCAAGCCGGGATGAAAGTCAATCCGGTCGATTCTCCCGGTAACGTTCATTTTTCCGCCACCGGGAAGTTCCAATGTCATTTCCAGCGACTTTTCCAGTGCCCAAATCTGCCCGCCATCCCAGGATGCCTGAAACGCGGCAAAGGCTTTCAAGCGAGAACGAAGAATTTCCTGTTGCACGTTCACCGCCGGTAAAACGCTCCGTGGAAATCGAGTGGTAAAATATTCCTCCAGCAAGGATTCGAGTTCCCGCTCCAGAATTTCCCGCGAACGAGTCGGTGTCGGACGGCTTTTCTCCCGTTGTCCCCACTGCTCCAGAATCGTATGAACCGCATTGCCAAATTCCAACGGACTCATCTCCTGAGCATGGTCGTCGATCGGCTCCAGCTTCAAAATATGCCGTAAATAAAATCGAAACGGACAGGCAATGTAATCTTTCCACTTTGTCGGCGAAAGTTCCGTCACATAACCACGCAAAGTCCCTCCCCCGGTCAGATTTTTTTCCGCCCAGTCACGCGCTTCCCGACGGCTCTCGGCCAACCGGCGTGGAATACCCTCCCAAGCATATTCATACCGTGGACGCGACGTTTTCTCACCAAAATACGCTTTTGCCTGCGCAGGAAGATGGGGATTTCCCTGTCGAAAAAGGAGCCGACTGGGAAGTAATGGCTCCCCCGTCTCTCCGTGGAGCGAAAAAACCACCTGAAGTTTTTCACGAGTGTCGTGAATAGCCCGTAGAAGGTAGGCATCTCGCGCCAAACGCCGGTCGTTATCCATCACCCCCAACCAATTCCGCAGACGGTTCGGCAAAAAAAGATGCCCGTTGGCAGCCTGAGGAATCACCCCTTCATTACAGGAAACAATCACCGAAACGGGATGTGGCGTCCATATCATATCGAGCCATCCCACCCATTCGATTCCTTCCTCGGCATTTTCTTCCCCAAAGAGTTCCTCCTCTTCCACCAGACGGATTTTTTCCAATTCCCGCAAAAATATCTCCAACATCACGACTGGCGAAAGTTTACCCAACAGACTTTCGGGAATCGCTTCCAGTTTTTGCGACTCCGCCAGAATCCGCCCCAGTAGCCACCGCTCAAAAGGGGAAGGTTCACCTGGAAAAGTAAAGAGAATCTTCTCCAACAGCGACTTCCACTGCGTCATGGAAACGGTCTGCGCGTCCCATCCCTGCAAAATTTCCCGCAAAAATCGGTATATTTCACGAATCGTCTCGATATCTCGCACCTCCGACGCATTTTGTGCCGCCAATTTCCGCGAAAGACCTCTTCCCAATTGGTACGGAAGTCGCTTCTGCTGGAAGGTGTCCAGAGATTCCATAAACTGGGGGGACACGATCCCTTTGCGCAACAGAGCCTGTTCCGCGTAGGGATGTCGCACCAGTGCCGCCAGAGACTCAAAATCGTCTCGAACCATAAATGCCAAAAGGGTACGTAAAAAAAGATAGAGAGACGTGCTTCCCAACGGTTTTCCCAGATGATTTTTCCACGGCACACCACATTTCTCGCAAGCCTGTACCAGCGAATGTTCCACCGCAGCGTCGGGAATTCCCACCGCAATTCGCTCTGCCGGATAGGCACCTTGCAGAGAGTCCAGAAAATCCATTACGGCAGCCGCCTGATCTGCCGGATTTTCCACCGCCGTGATTTCTTCTTCCCGCAAAGGACTATTCAGTTCGGAAACCCAATATTCGCTTTTCAGACTCCCATAAGCGTCAAACCCTTCCGTTTCCGACTCCGGGGCAAAAACCAGGGATGTCACCTGCGCGGAAACCTTGTCCAACATCCGTTTCTGCACCTGATTCAAGTCCGCCAGCCCCATGAGTACGATTTTTTCTTCCCGTTGGAAATCTCCCGCAAGTCCCTCTTTTTCCGGCTGCGGATGTTCCAGCGCAAAAAGTCGTGCCGATTGCTGATCCCAAATTCCCAGGCCGTCCAAAATTTGATGATACTTTTGCTGAACCTCGGCAAAATACTCCCAACGCTGGCGTTCTATCAACAGAGCCTGGCGTTCCGCAAACTCCGTTTCGTGCTCCATCTCCTGAAGTTTTTCCACCACGTCCGTGAAACTCAGAGCTTCGGCCGCCAACTCCGTGTGCAATTTGACAAACATTTCCCCCAAGGCCAGATTGCCTCGCCAATTCTCCTTTTCGGGAATCTGCGAAATGACACTTTCCCGCCACTTCGGATCACTCTCCTGCACTGCCCTGCTCCACGCCAGCTTCTGCGTCAACGTATCCGCCAGAGGTTTCGTCTGTCGATAGAGCCGTTCGGGAAACTGTCCCATCGTCACGATTGCCGGCATTTCCAGAATCCATTCTCGCTCTTCCGCCAGACGCAACAATGCCACCATCAATTCCTGCCTGGCTCGCGCAGAGGCCACCACGACCAGCGTTTGCGACAAATCCCCCCCTTTTTCCAACAGCCAATGTGCCGTCAACATCACGCAGGGGGCTTCCCTTCCCAGAAAATACAATTTCATGAACGTTTTCCTTCTCGATAAAATTTCCTCCTTCCCATTATAAACCATTCCCGGAATTCTGACAAGTCTGTCTGGTTTTCCTATTCCCTAAACAATCCGGTTTGAGAGGCGATACGGTTGATTTTCAGCTCCGTTTCCCCAACAATTCCTTCGCCCAATTTTCCCCTGTCAATTGTCAAAGAACGTCCCAATGTTACCATCAAACGCCATTCACTTGCCGGAACTCTCCGGCTGCTTATGATGAGAATAGCCACACGGAAAAAACGTTTCCTGTCCCAAAACATCCTTCCTTCAGGATCAATTTTCATGTCCATCCTCCTTTCTATCCTCGCGGGAATCGCCTTTTTTGTCTCACCTGGAGAGTTCTGGCAGGAATTTCCCTCCCAAAATCCCATCCCGAAAAGGAACGTTTTACACCTTCTTCCTGGAGGGACGTTGCACCTTTCGTGGTTTGGGAGGCTTTTGGATGGATACTCGCGGTGTTTGATGGAAAATCTTTCGATAGACCGTCACGAAATACGACGCACTTTTGAAACCGGTTCGGCGGGCAATTCGCTCAAGTGTCATGGAGGTGTCACGGAGCAGTTCCCTGGCACGTTCCATTTGAAAACGGACGATTTCATCATGAACAGAACGATTCATCACCGATCGAAAACGGCGTTCCAAAAGACGACGATGAATTCCCATCGCCACGGCAATTTCCGCCACGGTGACTCCCTCGCACGCTTTTTGTCGAATCAGTATCAGCGCGTCGCGCACAATGGGGTCCCCGATCATGCACGCGTCGGTCGACTTTCGTGGAACGATTTCCGTGACAGGCACAATCAACGGTGATTCGGGTGGTTCGCCTCCCTGCATGAGATGGTGGAGTAATCTGGCCGCCTCAAAACCGGACTGAAACGTGTTGACGACCACGCTGGTCAAGGGTACATGGGAAAGTTGGCACTGGATTTCATCGTTATTGGCTCCCACCACACCGATTTCCTCAGGTACGAAAAAACCGGCTCGCACGGCGGCTTGAATGACGTAAATCCCCACCAGGTCGTAACAGGCCATGATTCCACACGGTTTGGGAAGCTGAAGCAGCCAGTTGGTCAATTGCAGGTGGCTGGAAAAACTGTTTTTGGCAAATTCTTCCTGCGGCAACTCCAAAACGGAGACTTTTTTGTCCAGAGCTTCGCAAAACGCATCGCGACGCGCTACGGAAAATTTTCGTCCCTCAATTCCCACAAAGCCAAAATGCGGGTAAAACCGTTCCTGAAGATGTTGGGCGGCCAATTGTGCGGTGGCCGCGTAGTCGTGATAAATGGTGGGGAGGCCGGGAAAACGGTTTTCGCTCAAATCGACCACTTTCGCACCTGTCGCAATGGCGGCTGCGGTCACGTCCTGCGTCTGCGATCGGACAATCACACCATCCCCATGCCAATCCGCCAACCAGTGGGGAACTGGCGAATCCAACGCACGCTCTTCGTAATAAATATCCCACGGACCGTTTTTCCAAATATAGTGGGAAATTCCCTTGACAATACCTCGCGAATAGCCATTGGCAGCCTCTGCAAGAATGGCAACCTGATAACGAACCATAAAAATTTTCCAGAAAAAAAATATCGCCAACACTCCCGACACAACATCCGCTTCCCCCTGTTTTTCAGTGTACCGTCTTGTTTCTCACAATGCAAGAGGGTGCAAACGGCTCTAAAAAATTTCCCCACCCCATTGACAATCCCGCTCCCCATCCGATATACTATAAAATATCGTTTATAGCCCCCTGCCGTGATTATCCTTGTTTATCTGACAAAGGAACCTGTTATGCAAAAGTTTTATCCTGTTTTCGCGTTGTTTTTCTTCTGTTTGCCGTCCCTCTGCATGACTGGTTGTTCCCAGTCGGAATCGGCCGCCACTTCTGTTCCTCAGGCCACCATCCTTCAGGTCGGCGTCATGTCTCCCGTCACACGAAAAGTCACCGATAGGATTGAGTTTACGGGAGAATTGCGAGCGGTGGATACGGTCGATATTCAGTCTCAAGTCTCCGGGATTTTATCCAAAAAACTCTTCGTTTCTGGGGCCACGGTTAGTGAAGGGGACGTCCTTTTCGAGATTGAGCCGGAAGTCTACAATGCGGTATTGGCAAGCAAAAAAGCAGAGTTGGGAATTCTGGAAGCCCGTTTGCCACGACTGCAAACCGACTGGAACCGTGCCCAGGAACTCTATCCCACCGGAGCGTTGAGTGAGGTGGAATACGAACAATCGCTGGCCGACTTCAAAGAATGCCTGGCCTCCATCGAACAGGCCAAAGCGGAAATCCAGAAAGCGGAAATCGATGTCAAATATACCAAAATCATCGCCCCTATCAACGGTGCGGTCAGCCGGGAACTCGTCACGGTGGGGAACCTTGTCACGGCCAACGACACCCTTTTAGCCAGAATGGTTTCGCTCGATCCGATTCACCTTTATTTCAGTATTGACGAATCGACACTGCTCAAACTTTTGCAACAAAATCTCAGTTCCACCAATGAAATTCCCATCCAGTTCCGTTTAAGCGACGGCGAAACGGAGTTCACCGCCAAACTGGATTACAGTTCACCTTACATGGATTCCAGTTCGGGAACGTTGCAGTTGCGTGCCATTTGTGAAAATCCCGCCAATTCGTACGGCCAGACCTCCCTTTTGCCGGGAATGATGGCTCATGTCCAACTTCCCGTTTCGGAGGAATATTCCGCACTCCTGATTCCCGAAGCGTGTATCGGAACGGACCAGAATCTGAAGTATGTCTATGTGGTGGACAAGGAAAACAAAGTCCAAATTCGGCAAATCGTTCTGGGGGCGCTGCAAAAGGACAATATGCGTGTTGTGCAAGAAGGGATTCGTGCCGACGACTCCATCGTAATCGACAACCTCCTTCGCGTCCGTCCCGGCCTAACAGTAAAAATAATTGATAATTGATAATTATCAATTAAGCCAACCTCTAACCCATTATTCCTGCCATGTTTGCCCGATTTTTCATCGACCGACCGATTTTTGCGAGTGTTCTTTCCATCGTGATTGTGATTTTGGGAGGGATTTCCTATTTTCAACTTCCACTGGCACAGTATCCTGAAGTGGCACCGCCGACGATCAACGTTTCCGCCAGTTACCCCGGAGCCGACGCGCAGACCGTCTCGGAAACGGTCTCCATCCCCATTGAGGAGCAGATCAACGGCGTGGAAAACATGCTCTACATGGAATCGGTCTGCACGAACGACGGAACGGCCAGTATTACGGTGACGTTTGAGGTTGGAACGCAGTTGGATATGGCACTGGTGTTGGTTCAGAACCGCGTGGCGCTGGCGACTTCCAAACTGCCGGAAGTGGTGAAAAGTGTGGGGGTTACGACGCGAAAACGTTCGCCGACGTTGTTGTTTGTCGCCAATTTTGTTTCCCGTCCCAAACCTGGGGTGGAGCAAAAAAGCAAGTCGCCTGCCGAGTGGGAGTATGAGTACGACACGAAATATCTGAGCAATTTCATCCGTTTGCAGGTGAAAGACACGATTGCCCGTTCGTATGGTGTGGGGGATGCCAATATTTGGGGCGAAAAAGAGTACAGTATGCGAATTTGGCTCGATCCCGATAAAATGAAGGCGAGAAATCTCTCTGCCACGGAAGTCACCGACGCGATTGAGGCTCAGAATATCCAGGTCGCGGCCGGGCAGCTGGGACGTCCCCCTCTGGAAGAGGAGTCGGCCATGTTCCAGTACAGTCTCCGTACGCAGGGACGTCTGGTCAGTGCCGACGAATTTGGGCGAATCATCATCAAAGCGGACGAAGAGGGACGTGTGACGTACTTGAAAGATGTGGCTCGGATTGAACTTGGCTCGAAAGAGATGGATGTGGTCAGTTTCAACAATGGCGTTCCGTGCGTCAGTCTGGCGATTTATCAGCTTCCCGGCGCCAATGCCCTCCAGACGGCGGATATGGCCAAAGCGAAGTTGGAGGAATTGAGTGCGTCGTTCCCGGAAGGAATTTCGTATCAGGTCACGTACGATACCACCCCCTTCATTCGCGAATCGATTCACGAAGTGCAGAAAACGCTGCGGGACGCGATTTTTCTGGTCGCTGGCGTGGTGCTGCTCTTTTTGCAGAACTGGCGAGCTGCGCTGATTCCGCTTTTGGCCGTTCCGGTTTCGTTGGTGGGAACGTTTGCGGTGATGAACGCGATGGGATTCAGCCTGAACAACCTTTCCCTCTTCGGTTTGGTGCTGGCGATCGGAATTGTGGTGGACGACGCGATTGTGGTGGTGGAGTGCGTGGAACGTCACATGGAGGAGGGTCTGGATGCCAAAGAAGCGGCTCGAAAAGCGATGGACGAGGTGTCCGGGGCACTGGTGGCGATTGCGCTGGTGCTGAGTTGCGTCTTTGTTCCCGTCGCGTTTCTTTCCGGGGTGACGGGAGAATTTTTCAAACAGTTCGCCCTCACGATTGCCGCCTCGACAATCATTTCCTGCTTCAATTCCCTCACCCTTTCGCCAGCCATGTGCGGAATTCTGCTGAAACCGCGTCATGCCAAACGTGACCCGTTGACGTTTGTTTTGGATAACACGATCGGATGGTTTTTCAAACTTTTCAACTGGGGTTTTGACAAGATGACGGGGGGATACGTCCTGCTGATTCGCGGTTTTCTACGGCTGAGCCTGGTGGTACTCCTTCTTTACGGCGGGCTGCTCTATCTGACTGTTCACACATTCCAAACGACCCCGACCGGATTCATTCCTGCGCAAGACCGAGGGACGGTCAATGCCATGGTGCAACTTCCCGACTCCGCTTCGCTGCAACGGACGCGGGAAGTGATGGCGGAATTTCAGGAAAAAGCGTTGCAAATCCCTGGAATCGACCGATTTATGAGTATCGAAGGGCGTTCGTTCCTGACCAACAGCAAAGCCTCCAACATGGCCTCGGCATGGATTATTCTCGATTCTTTCGACGAACGGAAAAAAACGGGAGTGAAAGATACCGATGTCCTTCAAGGGCTTCTTCAGGTGGGCGACACGATCAAGGATGCCAAAATTTTTGCCTACGCACCGCCGCCGGTGAACGGGATGGGCAATGCCGCAGGGTTTACGCTTCAGTTGCAGGATAAATCGGCACTGGGAGTTCGCGTCCTTCAACAAATGGCGGATGAAGTCTCCCAAATTTCCGCTCAAACGCCCGGTTTGCACAACGTTTTCACCCAGTACCGAGCCGCCATGCCACAGATGTATGTGAATATCGACCGCCAGAAGGCCATTACCATGGGAGTGCCGATTGGGGAAATTTTCGATGCGCTGCAGATTTATCTTGGCTCTATGTATGTCAACGACATGACGTTTATCGGGCGGAATTTTCAGGTCAACGTCCAGGCCGACGCACGTTTTCGGCTCCAGCCAGGCGACTTGAACCGAATCCATGTGAAAAACAACAAGGGGGACATGGTTCCTCTGGGTTCCGTCCTCTCGATTAAAGATTCGTCCGGGCCTTTATCCGTCAACCGTTACAACATGTTCCCCTCCGCCTCCATGAACGGCACTCCCGCAGCCGGTTACAGTTCTGGCGAAGCGATGAAAATCATGGAAGACCTTCTGGATGAAACGTTGCCGCGTGGGATGGGTTTTGAATGGACTTCAATGGCACTTCTGCAATCACGCACGGGAAATACAGCCATTCTGGTTTTCATCATGGCAATCGTTTTCGTCTTTCTGGTGCTGGCGGCGCAGTACGAAAGTTGGACGCTTCCCTTGGCGGTGATTCTGGTCGTACCGATGTGCCTGCTCTGTTCGCTGGTGGGGGTTCGGCTCATGGGGCTGGACATGAACATCTTCACCCAGATTGGATTTCTCGTTCTCGTCGGGCTGGCCAGTAAAAATGCTATTCTGATTGTGGAATTTGCCAAAGCTCGAACGGACGCGGGAATCGATCGCCACGCAGCCACCCTGGAAGCGTGCCAACTCCGCTTGCGTCCCATCATCATGACCTCCATGGCCTTCATCCTCGGCGTCGTTCCCCTGCTCATTTCCAAAGGTGCGGGCTACGAAATGCGCTACACCCTCGGCGTTGCCGTTTTCAGCGGTATGATTGGCGTCACCCTCTTCGGCATTTTTCTCACCCCTGTTTTCTTCAACGTAATTCAGAAATTTTTCGGAAAACACGTTTCTCAAAATCTGCAAGAATCTTCGGAAATCTAAATAAGGAGGAGGTATCTCGGTTCCAGAAAGAGTCGGGATACCTCTCTAAACTCTTTTGTTTTAAATTACACAAAATATAGAAGATGTTGCGCATTTTCTTTTTTTTCTGAAATTTCCACCTGTACAGACCGATGGTGACTATTACGGAAGACTATACAAACTTCCAGAATAAGGATGGAACCATTTTCTCTAGCGTAAGGATGGAACAATGAAAAAGCGTGACAGGAAAAAACCCGCCCGCAATTTACGGGGGGGGGGTAAATTAGGCAAAGTTGCTGGCGAGCTATTGCTGAGTGGATTGTGTTTACTCGGCACAACGAATGGCGTCTTGGGTCAGAATACGATCACTCTTGACCCAATCAATCATGTAAGCAAAACTTCCAAACCGACGGTGGAAGTTGCCAAAGATGGAAAAGCTATTGGAGAGGATTCGGAAAACTGGAATTTCCAGGTCACGTCCGGTATATATGAGGAGAAGGTATCTATAGAAAATAATGGAGGGAACGTTAGTATAAAGTCTTCCTCCACCCTCCTTCAAGGTACAGGTGGTAACGGCGGAGCAGTACACATTACGATGGACGAAAATTCCGCCGAGTTTCAGAAAAACTTCACTGTGGAGAGTTTAGGGGGTACCGTCACGCTTCCAGGCAACAACTCCATCGCCACAGGTGGTAACGGTGGAGAAGTAACGCTGAACCTCTCAGGTAATGAAAATTATTTCTTCGACCAAAAAAGTATCCATCTGCGTGCCTATGGGCATGAAGCGGAAGGAGAAACGGCGATAGGTGGTAACGGTGGAAGTGTCAACATGAATGTTTCTGGAAATGGTAATGAGATTGACAGTTTTCTTTATCTGAACGCCCAAGGGAATCATGGTACAGGAAACAACGCAACGGGTGGTGATGGTGGAACCGTTAATCTGAATATCACTGGAGACGGTAATACTTTTACGCAAGTTTGGCTGCGAGCTTACGGAGGAAAGGCCAATGGTGAAGTAGCCCAAGGCGGTAATGGCGGAACAGTCAATTTGACCGTATTGGGATCGGAATATACCTTGTTTGAAGATGAGGTTACGCTGAGTGCCCATGGAGGTAATGCCCATGATAATAACGTAACGGGCGGTAATGGCGGCAACGTATTACTATCCAATCAGGGAGAGGGTAGCCTCTCTTTTAACGGAAACTTAAAGATTAAAGCGTATGGCGGAAATAAAACGGGTGTTGCGGGAAATGTGACGATGGATTTTTCCGGCAACTCCAACACGTTCTTCTCTGGAGACTCCAATTCTGTTGATCTTTCTGGAGCCAAACCTACCAGTGAAACGGGCAATTTTGTCATGAACATCCGCGACGAGGCTTACGTTGCCTTTGATGGAGATACTTTGGAAGTCACCGGTGCCCGGAAGGCGGAAATAAATCTTTCGGATAACGGTTATTTGTATCTTGGCACCACGTTGGATTTCTCCAATAGCGAAGATGGCCGGCTGAACATTTCCGGTGGAACGTTAGGCGTTTCTGACAATACGGAGGTTTTGGCAAACACGTATTTTACCGGGAAATCTCAACTTAATGGAGAATTGACCATTCAGGATAAATACGCTCTTGATTTGAACGGAGAAGTCGTTCTGTATTATGATAATAGCATGATTGATGCCGGAGATGCGAGAGAAATCCATATCGGCAGCAATGCGGTCATTTCTCTGGATAAGTTTTACAATGCCGAGGCGGTGGAAGATACCGATGGTCGCGTCCTGCTGATCGGAAACGGAACGGATTTGAGTAGATTGGAAGGAACCATTTCCACACTGTTGTATGAAATCCACAAGAAGGTCGATGGGGACGATCTGATTATCGGTTCCGCCCGTGCCAACAACATCTACGATGTAGCCAACCAAATCGGTGGCAATGCAAATGCACTACTGAATACGGCAACGGATAACGATGGCAAGGAATCTCTGGCCTATGAATTTTTCCAGGAAAAAACGGTTTCCGACGCGGTAAAGAACATTGCGGAATACACGATGGAAGCATTCGCCTCAAACGCGACGGCTCAAGTGCAACGGTTGAGTTTCATGAACCAGCAAATTGCCCGGATGTTGACTTCTGATAATTGGACACGGGACTTTGAATCGTCCTACGAAGGAATGTCCCACGACCGGCACCACGACGGTGTGCAACTCTGGAGTACGGCTTACGGTCTGGGAGGTGTGACGCGGGAATACCAAGGTTTCGCACGACACGATTACGACCAGTGGGGAATGATCATCGGCGGTGACTGGCAAAACGACACCACACGTTTCGGACTCTATTACGCTTACGGCCAGAGCGATTTTGCTGGTGTGGCAACGACCATGGAGTCGGACGACCATACGTTCGGTGCGTACCTACGATGGGACAGTTACTTCGGTGGCGGATACAGTTTGCTCGGAGCGAACTACTCCTTTAGCAACTACGATACGGCATATCGTTCTTCTCAAAAGGTGATCGATATGGAGATGGGAATGGAACATCTTTTCCAGCAAAAACTCGACGGCTCCCAGGGCAGTATCTACTTTGAAAAAGGCTGGGAGTGGAAAAATTGCCGCGGAGGGCGGTTCAATCCCTACGTCGCGCTGCAATACATCGGTTTCGAGTCCGACGGTTTTGAAATAACGGAAAATTACGACTACTACAAGTATACTTACGCAACACTTGGCGACGTGGAAATAGATTCGCTGCGTAGTGTGTTCGGTATGCGTTGGAATCGGATGTGCCACTTCAATCTGGCCTCGGTGAATTTCAGTCTGGGTCTGGCCTGGCATCATGAGTTTGCCGACACAGAAGGTTGCTTCCTCCTGAGCAAGGGTGGCTTTGACAATCCCGTCGTCATTCGCGGTAACGGTGGTGGACGAGACTGGTGTGAATTTACCTTGGGTACGGGACTTGCCCTGACGGACAGGGTGACGCTATCGGGCGACTACTACCTCTTCGTCAACGGTCCCACCTCCGTCAATGCCGGTTCCATGACACTGACGATGGAGTTTTAATCCAGGTTGCCAGTTGGGAAACCGTGGCTTTTGACAAGTTTCCCTTCGACCAAGTTGGAAACTTAAATACTATTGAGCGGGACGCGGCTTGCATGACCGCAGCGAAAATTCGCAGCCACAGAAGTTTTGGAGGTAGAATCCATACTCCTTGGCAAGCTGGCGTCCTCGCAGGAAACCGTTTTGCTTTTTGAAGTCGATTGGCTCAAAATGGGGATATGGTTTTCCCACCGCGAACAGTATCGACGAAGATTTGTGCGGGCTGATGGTCAATGTGGTTGTAAACGTGCAACCCAGTTCCCTTGCTCGTTGAGCGGTTTGAGCCAGCGACCATCCAAAACAGGCTTGACAACGTTTTCCCTGTTCCGGCTCCTGTTCGAGTCCCTGAACCGCTTGCAGCCAGGCCGCGTGGTCGTACGTGTCCACTTCCAGAACAAGGCGATTTTTCTCTGCCAACCAACGCACCCATTCCAGCCGTTTGTCAAATTCTTCCCGCGTGGCGATGTTGGAATTGGAGTAGTAGAGCCGCACTTTTCGCCCGGCATTGAGCAACCGTTCCACACATCCCACACCGCAAGGGGCACAACAAATATGGAGCAGGATTTCGCATTCAGCCGCTAAACTCCTTTCCATAATCACGACTCCGGCATAAACGTCGGCATGACCAGACCATGTACAGGGGAACAAGAACCAAGGGATTGTCCTAAATGAATTTCCGTATTCCTTGCTCCCCAGGAATAGAGGGTTTGAAGAGCTTCAGAACAACGCGACGGAACAAGAAAAACGGGTGTCGCGGGGGTGGCACGCTCCACGGTAAAAAAACGGTAGGCGGTGAAAATCAAAGCCAGCATGGAACTTTCCGTTCGCATCAGCCCCGGCCCCAGCATACAACTTCCCGGATCGCAGACGGAAGAAAGAACGCCGGAAAGTTCTCCGTTCGCATCCTCGGCAACCCACGTTTTCCACACTCCATCACGATTTTGGAGAAAATAGGCGTAATCCTGCGAATGGTTCAGCCCGGTAATCGACGATTCCAGCCTGTCGATAGCGTCCAGATCACCCGGCATTGCCAAACGTACCGTGGAAATGGCCGCAGTCACCTCCTCTGGAAGGTTTTTCTCCAGACGATGCGGCTGGAAATGAGGGAAAAGCATGTCCTGATAAATCGCGTAGGGAACAAAGCCCAAACGGTTGTAAAGCGAAAAGGAGTCCAGATTCATGGCACTCGAAACAAGCAACAACGGCAGTTTCCGCTCCTCTGCCATGGAAATAATCCTCCGAAGAAGGAGCGGGGCAATTCCCTGACCAAAATAATCGGGATGGACGTTCATGATTCCCAATGCCGTATGGGTGGGACGTGGGTGGACAAAACAGGAACCGGCAATCCGTTTTTGGTCGGAATCCCACGCAATGAGTAAATTCTCCACACCATCCAAAGCGGCATACGTGCGGCAAAACAGGAGGGCGGAATCTTTTTCCCCCGTAAAAATGGAAAAACCACGATTTTTCTCGTACCATGCGTTGGTCGAATCGTAAATCAAATGGGCAACTTCACGCCACTGATCGGGGTGGGCGGATTGGATGGAAATAGCCATGGTTGGCTCCTGTACATGGGGAAAGTCGTTTATCGGGGAGCGGAACGGAATTTTCGCAACAATTCTCGGAAAATCGACAAATCTCGCGGCAAAGGTGCTTCCAAAATCATCGATTCGCCTGTTTTGGGATGTTCAAACCGGATTCGGTGGGCATGAAGTGCCTGACGACTCAAAACCAACGTCGCTCCCGGAAGCGTTTCCCAGGGAATGGCGGCAAAATCCTCCGTTTCCGGCATGGGAACCCCTTTTTCAGGAGAAATCCCGGCCATATTCCGGTCACGCCGCAATTCCCCGAGCAAAATCCGTGGGTGGGAACTGTAAAGCATGTCTCCGGCAATCGGGTGACGGATATGCTCCAGATGGAGACGAATTTGGTGCGTCCGGCCAGTTTTGGGAAAGACGCGAAAACTGGCAAAGCCGTCGAAACGCTCCTCCACCTCATAAAACGTCCGCGCCGCACGGGCCTCGGAAGAATCGAAACGAATCCTCTTTTTTTCACGGTTGTGGGGATGTTCCCCAATCGGCGCGTCGATCCAGTCGCAATCCCGTATCGGCGAACCGTACGCTATCGCGTAATACTCTTTCTCGATTTTCCGCTCCTCAAATTGCCGCGACAGTTTAGCATGGGCAATGTCATTCCGAGCCACCAGAATCACACCACTCGTATCCCGATCCAAACGGTGGACAATCCCCGGTCGGCAGGGACCTCCCACGGAACTCAACTCGACGCCATAGCGAAATTGCAGCGCACTGGCCAACGTCCCGCTCCAATGTCCGCGAGCCGGATGCACCACCATTCCCGGCGGTTTGTTGATCGCCACCAGCCATTCGTCTTCGTAGAGAATCTCCAACGGAATCTCTTCCGCCTGAGGAGTTTCGCGAGGAATTTCGGGGAGCTGAATCCGCACAGTCTGTCCCGGAATCAACTTAAACGCCGGTTTGACAGGGCCGTTATCGACGGAAACCTGACCTGCCATGATCGCGCCGCGCAGGAGTGTACGGCTGTAGTCTGGAAAATGAAAGGCCAGAAATTTGTCCAACCGCCACCCACTTTCGTGGATTTCCACCGTGCGAACCTGCAACTCGTCCAAGAAAAACCTCTCCATCGGAATAAAACAAAAAAACCTCCCGGTGGAGGCGACACACAAGGAAAGCAAGGGTTTCCCCCTGCTTTTCCCGCTTTCCGTTCATGACCTTTATTTTCCGCTATTTTTCCGCGGCAGGCGTTTCCACCGGAGCCGAATTTTCTGCCGAATTTTCTGCCGGTTTTTCCGCTTCGGGAGCCGTTTCTACCGGAACGGTTTCCGTCGGTGCCGTCTCGGCTGGAGCCGTTTCAGCCGGAGCATTTTCCACAGGAGGCAAAATCGTCGGCACATCTTCCACGACCGCGTCCACTCCCGGTTCCTCCAACCCCGAAAGAATCGATTCCGTCGTCGATTCCGCGGGACGCTGTGCCAGAGCCACGAAAGCCGCTTCGGTCTCAGGACGCTGGAGCAGAGCCAGACTTTCTGTGGCCTCTTCCCCCAAAAGTCCCCCCGCCGCCGCGACGAGTTTGTACTGTTCCGCCGCTGTTTCGAGATTTTCCTTCGTTTTTTCAATGGCAGCGAGATATTCGTACGTTTTAGCCAAACCGTAACGAGCCTGCTGTTTAAGCGACGGCACCTGAGTCTGCCCAGCCACTTGAGTGAACGTTTCCTGAGCTTTCTGCAACGTTTCCAGCGAAGCCGCCGCGTTGTTGGCACGCAGGTCTGCCGCCGCACTTTCCAACCAACTGTTGGCCGCCTCCAGCGAAGCGTAATGCCCGGCAAATTTCGTGGAATTATTTTTGCCGACCACAGCCAGCGCTTCCGTATCCACTTCCCCCGTCTCTTCGGTAGGAGGCAACAACCGCCCATCCGCACTGGTCATATACGGCGTCTGAAACCCATTTTCCACGCGATCGAGCGGCACAAACCCGGCACCACCCAGATTATAAACCTCATTCCAGGTTCGTCCATTCGAGGCCACCGAGACACTCTTATAAACATTGACCGCCAGAGCCAGGAGAATAACTCCCACGAATATAATCAAAATCGTCGAATGATACGCCTTGCTTTTTTCCAGGTTTCTCTCCAACCATCCAGCCAAATCGTTTGTTTCCAGTTGATGACGTCGCTCGCTTTTCATTGATTCCAATCCATGTCGAATAAAAATTGTTCAGGAAATTTCCATAAAACCTTTCTCAATTATACACGAAAATCCCCATTCACGTCAAGGGGGAATGGAAAGTTTTTTCATTCTAAATTGAACGACAGGAAAATTTTTAGTTCATCAGCCATTTAGCTCTTTTATTGCTAAAAGCAGCTACAAATAATGTTTCTCTATGTTCTTTAAGCGATTCGATATTAGTTATATCAGAAAATTTATTAAAATCAATCTCAAGTATTCCAGTATAATTTTCTATTTGGAATTTCAGCCACTTATCTGCTATTTCATTTAACTTTTTCGATTTTTTTGAAATATTCTCTTTGGTTGGCAATAACGCTAAATTAATGAGACTATCTTTTAAGGATTGTTGAATCATATTATTTCCTCTAAAAATTTCTTGGGGAATAATATGGTCCACATCAAATGATATATTGGCTTGATTGATGGGTATTTTCTCTTCGAGAATATAGAAGTAATATAGCAGTGGTCTTAATGACTTTACAGTGGTAGGTTGTCCATTATAATTTCCAGCACATGCTCCTTGGATAAAATTTTCCCAATCATTTCTATCAACTGGATGTATTCTAGCCTTCCAATATTTTATATCATTTGACATTTTGGAGTCACCTGACCCTCTCCAAGTCTTTGTTGCATACTCAAAAATCAGACGATCAAATAATATACGAGCATCCCTTTGCAAGGCTTTCATTTCAGCAGATACAGCATAACGGGGTTTCCCTTTTTCTTTCCAGTTATGCCAAAGAATCGTGATGAATTCCAAAGCAATAGCATTTCCTAAAAGTTTGGTGATAGGTTTTTTCCAACTTTGATAATATTTAAAAAAATTATCTTCTTCCAAAATTTTACATATAACATTAATATCATTAACCAATTCATCAATATCGGTACCCCACTTTATAGACTCATTTTTTTCCAAATCAATTACATGTTTATTGGACATACCCCCTTGATAGATAGCACTAATGAGTTTAAATCCTAACGTAATTTCCTCCATGGATACCTCTTTTTTTCTTTTGATTTCACTGTAAGAATCAAATATTAAATAATGCTCATCAATTCTTGGAATCAATGTAGCTGCCAAATCCCATCTCACAAATGAATCAGGAGCCGAAATGCCCAACCCTAATCTGGAATACATCTCTCTTATTTGATCAACAATGTAAGTATCCGTGACATTGACTATACGATTCCAATAAGGTTTGGCAGAAAGTAATTCCTCTGCCTTAAGTTGTGTCCCCCCTTTATTAATTCGAGAAAAAATATTCTGGGCATCTAAAGGACTAGCATTTTTTAAACGAATAACCCCAATTCTCGCATCGGTAAAAATTTTCTCTGATCGTACAATAATATCAATACTTTTATTAATATCATTCCATTTCTTTTCAACATCCTTTTCAAAGTTATTCTGATCTCTCACAACTTCATTTTGAACATAATAATCTACAAAATTTTGCAACGTTAAATTTCCTCCATACTCACCATCTATAGATTTTATAAGATCGAGAAGGAAACGCCTCAGCAAAATAGGAACTATTTTTTTATCATTTTTTATAGGAGCATATCTTAAACGATCAAAATATTTCGTAAAATCAAAAATCTGCTCCCATTTACTCCCCTCGGGACTATTTTGATGTACCATTAAAATAATATCTAGTAATGTTTGTAATCCTTTCCTTTGTCTGGTACTGTTAAAAGAATTTTTTTCTATATCTTCATAATCTTCTATATTTTCTGCTTCTTCACTGTAAATATTAGGATCAAAACTATTCTTTTCTGTATCACGTTCTTCTGTTTGAAGATATTTCTCAACTTTATCCCAGTACAATTTCATAATACCCAATTCATCTGCAGTCTTTTTAAACTTAATATAATTTTGAGCCCATTTATATAATTCAACGGGATTATCTCGCATCGCAATTAATGCGTTTCTACGTTGTCTACCGTCTAACAACCAAGATACTTTTTCTTCTTCATTAATAATCACAACCCCTATAGGATAATCTTGGAAGATACTGATAGATAATTCAAAATTTTGTTTATTACTCCAAGTTGCTTTTCTTTGAAAGCGAGGAAGTCTTAACTTGCCCTCATCCAAAAATGAAATAAGTGACATTGGCTCTATAATATAACTCATTCGTATTTCTCCAATTTTAAGGTTAGACTACTGATTTTACGGTAACTCATTTTTTAGAACTCTTCTATATTTCATCCACTGGAGTTTTCAGATTCACTCCACAAAGTCCTTCCCTTTTGGGAGGGGGCGAATGGCAACAGAACGCTCTATCGCCATTTACTTACATGGAACGTCGTTCTACCATCCCCCTTGAACATCTCCTTTCGTTTTCTGGAAATTCAATAAAAACCATCTGACAACGGCTTTTAGAGGGCATCTCTTGTTAAATTTTTTATCGACAAGTTTATGAAAAATTTTAACATTTTATACAAAATCTATGCGGTTCTACTTAAGTTTTCTGGATTTTCACCAGTGTTCCTTCTTTCTCTTTTTTATTATTGATAATAATCGGATCCACAACACTCCATTCGAGGGCAGCGACGTGGAGGTGAAATGCGTCTATGTCAGTAGCTGGAATAAAAGGAAAGGCACGAATCATGATGTTTTTTTGTAAATTTTATGAAAAAGGAGAGAAAATGAATATGATTCAATATAATTTTATTTCATGAAAATGACAACCCCCTCTAAACGAAAAAAGCGGGTTACGGGAACAGTGAGGGGGAGGTTGAAAAAGGCGTAGAAAGTGGTAAAATGGGGCGGTTTTGTGTAGAGGAACAGGTTTCCAGGAAGATTCAGGAAAGAAGAAAAGAGGTTTTCCAGTGGCAGCGACGTGTGTTGTGGGACTCCAGTGGGGGGATGAGGCAAAGGGTAAAATCGTCGATCTTTTGACCGAACAAAACGATATGGTCGTGCGGTATCAGGGAGGGGCAAATGCCGGACATACGGTGGTTTTCGACGGGAAAAAATTCAAACTGTCGCTCATTCCCAGCGGTATTTTCCGAGAAAACGTCCAGTGTATCGTGGCAGGGGGCGTGGTACTCAATCCGCAGAACTTTCTGGCCGAAGTCGATGGGTTGGTGGCACAGGGAATTGCTTGTAAAAATTTGATTTTAAGCGATCGTGCCCATGTCATCATGCCGTGGCATTTTGAGGAAGATCGGCTGATGAACCGGACGACAACGGGAGAGGACATCGGCACGACGATGCGTGGAATCGGGCCGTGCTATCGTGATAAGGTAGGGCGAAGTTGGGCGATTCGGCTGGGCGATTTGTATCGGGAGTCGTTTCCCGACCGCGTTCGTCAGATTTGTCAGGCCAAAAACCGGATTCTTTTCAGTATGGACGCGGAGGGGGGGGAAACTCGCCTCGACGCGGACAAAATCATTGCGGATTATCTCGGTTATGCCGAGCGTCTGAAGCCGATGGTGATGGATACGACGGCCTTGTTGCTGGATGCGCTGGCGGATGGGAAAAAGTTGTTGTTGGAGGGTGCGCAAGGGGCACTTCTCGACATCGACCACGGAACGTTCCCCTACGTGACCAGCAGCAACAGTTCCGGTGTCGGTGTTTGTGCCGGGGCAGGAATTCCCGCACGAGTCATTGAACGGCTGGTGGGGATTGTGAAGGCGTACACCACACGTGTGGGGGGCGGGCCGTTTCCCACCGAACAGGACAACGAGGTGGGACAGCATATCCGCGACGAAGGGAATGAGTACGGTACCGTGACCAAACGTCCCCGACGGTGCGGTTGGTTCGATGCGGTGGCGGCTCGTTACACGGCTCGTTTGAGCGGAGCGACGGAGTTGGCGGTAATGTTGCTTGATGTGTTGAGCAAACTGCCGGAAATCCAGATTTGTACCGAGTATGAAATCGACGGTGTGCGGACGCGGCATTTTCCGTCGCATGTGGACGATTTGCGGAAAGTCAAGCCGATTTTCATCACCCTTCCCGGCTGGCAGCAGGATATTACGGGAATGCGAACGTGGGAGGAGCTTCCTGAAAATGCTCGTGCGTATGTGCGAAAAATTGGTGAGTTGGTGGGAGTGCCGGTAAAGATTGTCTCGGTAGGTCCCGATCGGGTGCAGACCATTGCAGTACCCTAAAATATCCGCAAGTCTGGAGGACTTTTCCCCAAACGTCTTGCGTTTCTATACTCCGTCCACTGGAGTTTTTCGGATTTATTTCTCCCAGCCCCTCGCAGTAGTGAGGGGTTTTCTTTCTATTTAGCCAAAATCGAGATAAAAAATAGCCAAAATCTGGAAAAATTTGTCCGTTTG